>NZ_CP121648.1:4432500-4760000 GCF_029714205.1 Methylobacterium sp. CB376
GGCGGCCCTGATGGGGGATGCCCGCCGCTGCGGCGCCGGCGAGGCGGTCGCCGCGTGGCTGGCCCGCGGCCGGGCGCTCCCCGGTTTCGGCCATCCGCTCTACCCGGCCGGCGATCCGCGCGCGAGGGCGCTGCTGGCGGAGCTCGCGCCGGACGAGACGGCGCGCGCCCTGCAGGAGGCGGCCTTCGCCGAGACGGGGGACCTGCCCAACGTCGATTTCGCGCTCGCCTGCCTGGCCGAGGCGTTGCGGCTGCCGGGCGACGCGCCTCTGTCCCTGTTCCTGCTCGGCCGCAGCGTCGGCTGGAGCGCCCACTTCATCGAGCAATCCGCCGAGGGCGGCCTCATCCGCCCGCGCGCCCGCTACCGCGGGCCGGGGCCGCGATCGGGCCCGGCCGGGCCCTGACGGGGGTCGCGGGCCGGGTTCGCCCGCGGGCCGGTTCATCCGCCATCCGGTTGATGGCTTCGCCATCTCCGATTTCGGCCATGCGGATGTCGGCGTCGCTCAGGCGCCGCGCAGGCTTGTGATCCGGGATCCGCTTCGATCAAGCGGATCCCGGATCAGACCGACCCCACCGTCTTGAGCCTCGCCCGTGGGTGGATCTCCGCCTGGCTCATCACCGGCGTCTCGCGCCGGAAGCGCTCGATGATCGAGCGCACGAAGGGGCGGGCCTGGACCGAGGTGACCAGCACCGGCATCTCGCCCATCCGCGCCGCCTCCTCGAAGCGGTCGCGCACGGTCGTCACGAATTCCGACAGGCGCGAGGGCTGCATCGCGAGGTGACGCTCGTCGCCCTGGCCGACGATCGCGTCGAGGAAGGCGCTCTCCCAGGCCGGCGACAGGGTGATGATCGGCAGCACCCCGCCCGGGCCCTGGTACTGGGCGCAGATCTGCCGGCCGAGCCGGGCGCGGACGTGCTCGACGATGTCGCGCGGGTTCTTCACGTGGCCCGCCACCTCGGCGATCCCCTCCACGATCGTGCCGAGGTCGCGGATCGAGACCCGCTCGGCCAGGAGGTACTGGAGCACCCGCTGGATGCCGGTCGTGGCGATCTGGCTCGGGACGATCTCCTTGAGGAGTTCGGTGTGCTCCTTGGGCAATTCCCGCAGCAGCTTCTGCACCTCGACGTGGTTGAGGAGTTCGGAGACGTGGGCCTTGATCACCTCGGTGAGGTGGGTCGAGACGACCGTGGCGGCATCCACCACGGTGTAGCCGCGCAGCTGGGCCTGGTCGCGCAGCGAGGCGTCGATCCAGGTGGCCGGGAGCCCGAAGGTCGGCTCCAGCAGGTGCTGGCCGGGCAGCTGCACCTGGCCGCCCATCGGGTCCATCGCCATGAACTGGCCCGGGAAGACCTGGCCCGTGCCCGCCTCGATCTCCTTGACCCGGACGATGTAGGTGTTCGCGTCGAGCTGGACGTTGTCGAGGATGCGCACGGAGGGCATCACGAAGCCGAGCTCCGCCGCGAGCTGCCGGCGCAGGGCCTTGATCTGCTCGGTGAGCCGGTCCTGGCCGCCCGGGCCGTTGACCAGGGCGAGGAGCGCGTAGCCCATCTCGAGCTTCAGGTCGTCGAGGCGGAGCAGGTCCGCGACCGTCTCCTCCTTGGGCTGCGCCGCGCCGGCGCCGGGCGCGCCGCCCGCCGCCGGCGCCTCCGGGTCGACCGGCTTGGGCATCCGCGCGATCCGGCGCGCGAGGTAGGCGGCCCCGCCCGCGAGGAAGAGGAAGGGCAGCATCGGGATGCCGGGCAGGAGGGCGATCAGCAGCATCACCGCCGCCGACATCCCGAGCGCCTTGGGGTAATTGGCGATCTGGCGCCCGAGCGCCCGGTCCGCGGCGCCCCGCACGCCCGCCTTCGAGACCAGCAGGCCCGCCGCCGTCGAGACGATCAGGGCCGGCACCTGACTGACCAGCCCGTCCCCGACCGTCAGCAGCGTGTAGGATTGCGCCGCGGCGCCGAAGCCCATCCCCTGCTGCATCGTCCCGATGATGATGCCGCCCACCACGTTGATGAAGGTGATGAGCAGGGCCGCGACCGCGTCCCCGCGCACGAATTTCGAGGCGCCGTCCATGGCGCCGAAGAAGGCGCTCTCCTCCTCCAGCGCCTGCCGCCGGGCGCGCGCCGTCTTCTCGTCGATGAGCCCGGCCGAGAGGTCGGCGTCGATCGCCATCTGCTTGCCCGGCATGGCGTCGAGGCTGAAGCGCGCCGCCACCTCGGCGATGCGGCCCGAGCCCTTCGTGATCACCACGAAGTTCACGATGATCAGGATCGCGAAGACGATGATCCCGATCAGGAAGTTGCCCCCCATCACGAAGTGCCCGAAGGCCTCGATCACCTGGCCCGCCGCCGCCGTGCCCTCGTGCCCGTGGCCGAGGATGAGCCGGGTCGAGGCGAGGTTGAGCGCCAGCCGCAGCATCGTGGCGATCAGCAGGACGGTCGGGAAGACCGTGAATTCCAGCGGGTTCTCGATGAAGAGCCCGGTCATCAGGATCAGCACGGACAGGATGATCGACACGGCGAGGAGCAGGTCGAGCAGCAGCGCCGGCAGCGGGAAGATCAGCACCACCAGGATGCCCATCACCGCGATGGCGAGGACGAGGTCGCTGCGCCGCGTCAGGCCGACGAGGTCCGCGCGCGTCGGCAGCGCGAAGGCGCGCAGCGCATCGAGCCCCGTCGCCTTCGCGTCGCTCATCCCGGATTCCGCCCCGCCCTCACCCGGCAAGATCTGCCGGGTGCATGGTGAAGGATCCGTTAAGACACCCGCCCGGCCCGGCCGTTCCCGCGGCGCAGCGCCGTCGCTCTCATCACCGGTTGTTGGCCGGCTGCTCTTCGCGGCAGTGCAGCAAGGCAAGTGACATGCCCCGCTGTGCCGCAGCAAAAAACAAGCACAGGACCGGAACCGTGACGGTCAAGTTCGATCAATCCGGGAAGAACGACGTGGTGGCCCTGCGCCACCTCGGCGATTTTGCGGAACCAAGTGGCGGCATAACGATTGAGACGGTAACCCAAACCGACACGTCGAGGAGATCATGCGCACCACCCTGATCACCGTCGCGACCCTGAGCCTGCTCGGGGCCGGGATCGCGCAGGCCCAGACGACCGTGACCGGCGAGCCGGCGCGGGATGCCAAGCCCAGCACGCAGTCGCAGGGCCAGGAGGCCGTCACCCGGCCGAACACCGACACGGTCGACAAGGGCAATCCCGGCACCACCGGCACGCTCACCAACGCCAAGCTCGAGCCCGGTGCCAACAGCTTCACCGAGGGCCAGGCCCGCAGCCGCCTCGAGAAGTCCGGCTTCACCGAGATCAAGGACCTGAAGAAGGACGACCAGGGCATCTGGCGCGGCCACGCGATGCAGTCCGGCAAGTCCGTCCAGGTCGGGCTCGACTTCAAGGGCAACGTCGCCGCCAACCCGTGACCGCTGCCCGCGACGCACAGGATTCCTCTCACGAAGGAGCGCCCGATGGCGACCCGCACAATCTCGGCCCTGTTCGATTCCTACGATGACGCCGCCGCCGCCGTGCGGAAGGTGGAGGCGGCCGGCGTGCCGCATTCCGACGTCAGCATCGTCGCCAACAACGAGGGCGACCGCTATTCCGGCCACGCGACCGCGCACGACACCGCCCACAAGACCTCGGACGGGGCGGGGGCGGGCGCGAGCGTCGGCACGGTGCTCGGCGGCGGCGCCGGGCTCCTCGCCGGCCTCGGCCTCCTCGCCATTCCGGGCGTGGGCCCGGTCGTCGCGGCGGGCTGGCTGGTCGCGACCCTGACCGGCGCCGGCGTCGGCGCGGCGGCGGGCGGCCTCCTCGGCTCGCTCACCGGGGCCGGCCTGAGCGAGGACGAGGCCCACGCCTACGCGGAGGGCGTGCGCCGGGGCGGCACCCTGGTGACGGTGCGGGCGGACGACGCCACCGCCGACCGGGTGACGAGCCTGCTCAAGGAGCACGGCTCCGTCGACATGGACCAGCGCATGCAGGGCTGGCGCAGCGAGGGCTGGACCGGCCGCCACGACGCCACCGGCTCCTACAGCAACCCCGCCACGGTGGCGGGCGGCGAGGTCGGCAGCACGGCGATCGGGGCCGCGGGCTCGACCACGACCGGCCTCGGCACCGGCGCCCCGCTCCCGACGAGCGGCGTGCCGTACGGGGCCGGCCCGACCCCGGCCGGTCAGGCCATGGACGCGGCGGTCGAGCGCGACACCCTCGCGGGCACCACGCGCGAGCGCCACGCCGCGATCGAGGACGAGCTCCCCCCGGTCCGCCGCCCGGTCGAGACCGACCGGCGCTGACGCGATCCGGCGTCCGGACGCTCGGTCGGGACGCCGGACCACCGCGCGGCGCGACCGAGCGGATGACGGGTGATACCACCGGGCATTTCCAATGACCGGTGGTGCTGCGCTCGAATTTTCGCCAAGCCCTTGGCTTGAAATCGAAAATTCGAGATGGATCAACGGCTCGATGCGTCAGCATCCTGAGCCGTTGGTATGACGTGCAGCTTGGCTGACGGCCCGGCCGGGGATGCCCCGGCCGGGCCTTCTTCGTGGGCGGTCGGCCGGGTCCCGGCGGCCTGCGCCGCGAAAGCTGCTCGGCCCGCGGCGCGGGCGGCCTTGCCGGACGACCCCGCACTCCCCCCGTCGAACGATCCTCCCGGGCGCCCGGTGCGCCGATCGCCCCGCGAACCGAGTCCCGGGTTGAGGCCGCCGCGTCGCTAGGCGTGGCCGAGGGCGGGGGCGTAGACTGCGCCATCGTTGGCAGTTCCGACTCCGTAGGCGCCGACGGCTGAGAGACCCTGTGTGCTCCCGCTTACGTCAGGCAGGAGCCCACCATGCGGACGCCACGCGCGGACGCCTCCAGACTCGTCCGGCAAACGGAAGCGAGCATCGCGCGGTCGCGCCAGGTGCTGGCGCAATCCTACGCGATCCTCAGGCGCGCGAACCTGGTGCTGAACTCGCTCCGTCACGGTCGCGGCACGCGCTCCGCGCCGGGGGACGACGGGCCCGCCGAGGCGGGCGCGCGGGAAGTCACCGCCGCGAATCCCGACGATCCGGCCGGCAACGCCGGCACGTCCGGCACGCGCAGCCCGGACGGCGGGGATGCGCGGCCGCTCGCGGGGCACCCCGTCGCGCCCCGCCGCTGAGCCGGGGCGGCCAGCGGTGCGGCGGCGGCAATTCTGCGGGACCAGGATCGTGAGAGGGATCGCTGCGGGCGATCCCGCGCGGGGCGAGGGTGTCGGCGAAGGGTGTCGGCGAAGGGTGTCGGCTGCGGGCGTCCCAGGCCTCCGCGGTGAGCGCGTCGGCAGTCGGGGCGGCGGTGACGGCGGGGCTCGGGGACGCGGCCCTCGCCCGGCCCGTGGCGCCCTCAGGCGCGCCCGAGGTCGGGGCCGAGGTCGGGCTGCCGCCGCTGCCGCCCTCGGAGGTGATGCTGCACGCGCGCGACCAGGGCGCGCGCGCCGCGGGCGCCCTCAGGCTGATCGCCGGGGCCTTCCGGGCGGCGCCGGGCTGAGGGGCGCCGGAAGAGGAGGCGGCCGATCACGGTGCCGAGCCTTCGGCAGAACAGGGCCGCGGCGAGGAACCACGCGGCGGCGAGCCAGAGGGCCTGGAGCAGCGTGAGCGCCGCCGCGCCGAGCACCAGGGCGCCGCGGCCGAGGAGGGCGAGGGCCCCGCGGGCGCGGGTGCCGAGCCGTTCCGAGAGCCGGCCCGCCCGGCGCAGGTCGTCCGCGCTCTCGGCGAGGGAGAGGGCCTGCAGGATGCCGCGGGTACCGACCCGCCGCTGCAGGGCCGCCGCCTCCTCGCCGAGCCCGCGCAGGCGGCGCAGGGCGGCGGGGCGCAGGGCCCCGCCGAGCGTCGCCCGGGCGCCCGCGAGATCGAGGCGCGCGAGGGCCGCGAAACTGCCCCGGAGCGCGCCCGCATCGACCAAGCCCTCGGTGGCGCGGGCGAGGATTCCCTGCAGCGGCTTCGACAGGCGCCCGGTCCGGGTCGCGAGCTTGAGGGTGGTGGTGCCCGCATGGGCCGGCACGCCCGCCCCGGCGGCGAGCCCGAACGAGGCGACGGTGGCGCCCGTGAGGGTGAGGCCGACCGCCGAGAGGCCGAGCAGCATCGGGTCGTAGGCTTCCCGGCGCAGGAACTTGCCGCCCTCGCTCCAGAGGTCGCGCAGGTCGCCGTAACCGACGAGGTCGCCCGCGAGCGCCCCGGCGAGGCCCGGCACGCCCTCGCCCTGGCCGGTGGCGAAGCCGCGCGCCGCCTCCGCGACGGCCCGCGCCGCCGCGCTTTCCTCCAGGGCCGCCACCGCCGCCCGGCGCGCCGGCGCCACCGCCGCGCCCTCGTGCTCCGCCACCGCGACGAGGCTGCGGGCGAGGTCCGGATCGCCCGCCGCCAGGGCGGCATCGATCTCCCGGCCGAGGCGCTCCGGCGTCGCGGCCTCGCGCAGCCGCAGGGCCGCGAGCGCCCCCGGGTCGTCGGCCGCCTCGCGCAGCTGCCAGGCCGCCCCGGCCCGCGGCAGCAGCGCCGCCGCCGCGGCCGCGAGGAGGCAGGCGGCGCCCGCGAGCAGCAGCGCGCCGGCCGCGCGGCGCGGCCGCGCCGGGCGGGGAGGCGGGGGAGGGCGCAGGAGGGCATGCGAGCGGGATCCTTCTCGGCGAGAGATAGGAGCGCCCCCGCGCGCCCGCACGTGGCGGCCCCGCCACGCGGCCCGCTTTCCCGGGGGGCCCGGCCACGGGGCGGCCCACCTTTACCGGCGCTTAACCATGGCGCCCGCCCTATGCGGCCATGCCGCACGACGCTTCGCCCCCGCCTTCCTCCTACGATCCGCTGGCGGATGCGCGCGCGCTGCATGCCCGCATCGAGGCCCTGCGCCACGCCATGCGCCTGCAGATCCGCGCGCTGGACGGCCTGGAGCGCCGCCTGACGCCCCTGCGCCCCGAGGGACGGCAGGGCGCGGCGCGGCTTCGCGACCTCAAGGCGCTCGGGATGCTGTAGCCTCCGCGGCGGCACCCCGCCGGGCCGTGCCGAGGGCTGCGGGTTTGCCTGGCCCGATCGTGTCCCCTGGTGGGTGTCGTGCGCGACCGCCCGCGGCGGCTGCCGCGAGGGGCGAACCCCGCAGTTCCTGCTCGCGAACGGTCCTGGGGCCGCGGCGTCTCGCGCGCGCGGTCCTGTCGCGGAAGGACGGACTCCGCGGCCCTCCGGAAACGCGGTGAGGAACGGATAACCTTGGCGGGAGGACGCCCGGGACGGCCCGCGGGTCCGCGCGTTGAGCAAGGGAGCCGAAGGCGGGGAGCAGCGCATGCAGGACCGGTGCGGCCCGACCCCGGTGACGATCCGGCTCCGCGATCGGACGATCACCGCGAGCGTGCGGGCCGTGGGCGGGACCCTCGATCTGCCCCTCTGGCCCGACGGCCCGCCCCGCCGCCTGCGCCAGATCGTGCTCGATCTCGGCGCGGCGGGCGCGCCGGTGGAACTCTGGCTCGACGAAGCGGCGGCCGCCGGCCTCAGCGGGGGGCCATCACGGTCCTGAGCACCTCCAGGATATCGTCGCCGCGGCAGGGCCGGGCGACGAACTGCGCGTCCTCGGGCATCCGGTCCGGATCGGGCTTGGCGCGGCCCGACACGATCACGGTCGGCAGGCCGGGGCGCAGCTGGGAGGCCGTGCGGGCGAGGTCGAATCCGTCGGTCTTGCCCGACAATTCCACGTCCGTGATGAGGGCGACGATGTCGGGACGGCTCTCGAGCAGGGAGAGCGCCCGCTCCGCCGAGGCCGATTGGAGGGCCTCGAAGCCCGCCGCCTCCAGGACGTCGCTCAGGTCCATGATGGTGAGTGCCTCATCCTCCACCACCAGCACGACGGGCCGCTCGCCCGGCACGGTCTCGTTCTCGGTCCCCACGGTCACCATCCTCCGCGCTCGGCCCATCCGGCCGGTACGCCCGGTGGGCGATCCATGCGGAGGGCGTGTTGATCTGCGCCGACCGCCGGTCCACCGCCTGATGCGCCGACCGATGATCGAAACGAGGGACGGCACGCCCCGGTTGCAGGCCGCCCCGGGCCGGCGCCGCAGCGCCCGGCCGCGCCGCCCCGACGCGGTGGGGCGACACCCCTAAGGTTGGCCGGCCAGGCGTGGATGTCCAGCCCGGGCGGGTCCGCGGCCGGTGCGGCCGGCGCCGGGCCGTGGCCGCGCGGCCACAGCCTGCGCGGCCCGGGCAGGGGTTCGCGGGGTGCGCCCGCTTGCGCGGAGGCCCGCACCCCGCTAGAGGACGGCGTCCCGCCACCACGGCCCCGCGCCGCGGCGGCCCGGGTCGGAGAGGTGGCCGAGTGGTTGAAGGCGCACGCCTGGAACGCGTGTATACGGGCAACCGTATCGAGGGTTCGAATCCCTCTCTCTCCGCCAAGCCTTGAGCGTAAGCCCTTGAAGAAACGTGTTTTTTAGGGGCGCTTGTTGCGCTTGCCCCAACTATTACCCCAATGCGTTGCACGCTCGCACGAGGGGAGGCGCATTGTCGTCGCGGCCGGTCGCTCGCAGCGCCGGCCGGTCCAGGTCCCGTTTGATCAAGCACTGGCCGCGGGCGCGCTCATCCTCACGGGCGCGGGCCCATCGGCTCCACGGTTGACGTCGGTTGGGGCGCAGGCCGGCCCGCGCGGCACGGCGGGAGGCCCGAACGGCCACCGCGCGGGCGGCGCCCTCATCACGAGTCGGGGTCGGGCTGCTTTCCACCGGAGCCTGTCGGCCCTGGCCCGTTCCGGCTGCCGTCATCATGTCGGCTCGGCGGGCGGGACGATCGCCGCCCGTTCCGAGACGCGCCGGATTGTGCGCGTCAGTGCGCCCCTACGCGCGACCTCGGGAGGCGGCAGGATGCGGCACGTCCTCGGGCTCGCTACGGGCTTGGCGCTCCTCCTCGGCGACGAGCCGGGTCGGGCGAACCCGTCGCGGCATGATCAGGTCCGCATCGTCTACGACCGTCCCAAGAGCGCGGAGGCGCTCGCGATCTACCGGGACCTCAAGGGACGCCGCGTGCTCGAAGGCCTTCGGGAGATCGTCGGCGGGGTGCGCCTGCCGCGTTCGCTCACCCTGCGGTTCGCGGCGTGCAACGGTGAGGCCAACGCGTGGTACGCGCCCGAGAACCGGACCGTCACCCTCTGCTACGAGTACGTCCGGTACGTGCAGGACCGGGCGCCCAAACAAGCGTCCACAGCTGGGATCGGGCGCCGCGACGCGGTCTTCGGTCCCCTGGCGCAGGTGTTCCTGCACGAGGCCGGGCACGCCCTGTTCGATCTCCTCGACGTACCGGTGCTCGGCAGGGAGGAGGATGCCGCCGACCAGTTCGCGGCTCACGTCCTGCTCGAACTGCCGCCCGCGCAGGCTCGGCCCATCATCGACGGCATCGCACACCTGTACCGCAGCCACGCGGTCGAGGAAGAGGCGGAGGAGGCCGTGCTCGCCGACGATCACAGCCTCGCCTTGCAGCGCCTCTACAACCTCCTCTGCCTCGCCTACGGGGCGGACCGCCGCGCCTTCGGCTACCTCGTCGCGGGCGGTGCCCTGCCGCAGGCGCGCGCCGAACAATGCGGGGCGGAGTACGACCTCGCCACGGACTCGCTGCGCAGGCTCTTCCGGAGCCACCTCCGCGGCGGACGGCTGGAGCGCGCACGCGTCCGCCGCGCATTCCGATGGATGTTCTGACCCGTTGGCCGGATGCGGCTGGCGCTCGCCTTTTCGACCCGAAGGTGACGACCCGAACGGCACGGATCGCGTGCGCCTCGGCGTCGGCCCACACTCGGGGGCCAACCGCCGCCCCGAGTGGAGCGCTGCGATCGGCTCGAGCCTTGCCGGATGGTCTTGCCGAAACGGATTTCGGAGGACCGCGATAGGTCGATCGTCCGGTCCATGCGATGATGCGGGCGGCCCTTGGCGGCGATGCTCCGCGATGGGTGTGGCCCACCTCGGCGAAAGGCCCATGACTCCGTCCCAAGGCCGGTTCGTCTGGTTCGAGTTGATGACCTCCGACATGGTGGCGGCGCGGGCCTTCTACGCCGACGTCGTGGGCTGGGGCATGAGAGACGCCTCCGTGCCGGGCGCGCCCTACACGCTCCTGACGGTCGGCGGGACTTCGGTCTGCGGGATCATGGGGCTGTCCGGTGCGGCGCGGCGGGCGGGGGTGCAGCCGAGTTGGATCGGCTATGTGGGCGCCGGCGACATCGATGCCGCAACCGATCGTGCCGTGCGTCTCGGCGGCACGTTGCACATCCCACCGGCGGAGATCCCGGGTGTGAGTCGCTTCTCCGTCGTGAGCGATCCGCAGGCGGCGCGGCTCGGACTCTTCAAATGGCTGATGCCCCGCCCGGACGTGGTCGATCCAGCCAGCCGTCCGGGCCATGTCGGCTGGTCCGAACTCCTCGCCGCCGAGAGACGGGGCGCGCTGGACTTCTACCGCGAACTCTTCGGCTGGGATGATGCGAAGGACGAGGCGGCCGAATCGGCGGGCGAGTACAGCGTGTTTGCGATGGACCGGCAGCCGATCGGCGGCGTCCTCACCAAGCCCGAGTTCGTGCCGGCTCCGTTCTGGCTGCACTACGTTGTCGTTCCCGACATCGCCGCAGCGGCCGCTCGGGTCGCGGCGGGAGGCGGCCGGATCCTCAACGGGCCGGTGGAAGGCCCCGGAGACACCTGGATCCTGCACGCCATGGACCCGCAGGGCGCCCTGTTCGCACTGATGGGGCGAGGATATGCCCGGACCGTCACGGCGACGTGGAGGAGCGATTGGGAGAGGCGCCCGACCGGCGGCAAGGTCTCAATCACGCGCGTCGGATCAGTTCCCGGAGACGCTCCCGGGACGCTTGATGAGCCGCCGGACCGCCCGCGGGGCCGGCGAGCGTGACCTCTTGAGCCCACCCGGCGACGCGCCGGACTCTCCAGGCCGTCCGGCTCGCCAGCGCCCGGCGAGGCGCCCAGGGGGGCGTCTTGCCCCCACGAGCGCGGCGCGCCGGCTGCGCGGGCCGCGCGCGCGATCGCGGCCCTGGCCCCGCGTGACGCACGGAGGAGCGGACCGTGAGCGGCGCGTCCGTGGACTATGCCGGGCCGTCTGCCTCCTGTTCGAGCCCGCGCCCCAGGGCGAACTGGCCGACGGCGCCTTCGACGTGGTGCGGCAAGCCCGTCATCCTCGCGAACAGCTCGATGTCGGCCGTGCCGATCGCGCAGCCGCCGAGCCCCATCTCCGTGGCCACGAGGTACAGTGTCTGGGTGAGGACTCCGACGTTCTTCAGGATCAGCTCATAGGCCACGGCGCTGTACTTCCACGATACCCGGCCGAAGCGCGCCGCGATCGTGATCAGCACCTGTGGCAGGCAGGGCTCGCCCATCGCGTAGGCGCCGGCCGTGAGCAACGCATTGAGGTCCTGCGGGCGCACGGGGAGGAGCGTGAGGGCGTGCCGGCCTGCATCGTAATGGTAGTAGCCGGGCGCGAGCCCGTCGCAGTGGCGGATCGCAAGGTAGAGTTCGAGTTCGTAGCTCGCTCCCGCCGAAGGATAGGGTCTCGTCGTGTAGGACAATATCGGGCCGTCATGCTTGGCATCGAGCGGGCTGCGCCAGGTCGCCTGGACCCGCGCCACGCTGTCGAGGAGCTGCGCCAGCTCGGCGCGCGTGAGCGGGGCTTGGTCGTCATAGCTGCGGGTCGAACGGCGCTTGCGTAGCAGGGCCGAGACCGGCCGCACGGTCGTGCCGGGAACGTCGGAATCCTTGCGCAGGTCGATGGCTCGGCCGGGCCAGCGGGGGCGGACGGCCGGCAAAGGGTTAAACAGGCCGACATAGGGGTAGCGCCCACCCAGGGGATTGGCGTGTCGGCCCTCCGTACTGCGGGCGTGGAAGAGCAGATCGTGGAAGTCCCAGAGCACGAGGTGCTCGTCGCCCTCCGTCGCGCGCAGGCCGGCATCGCCATCGGCCTCGATCCGAAGGAGGATCTGGCTGTCGAGCAGCAAGGCCAGCAGCTCGGCGCCTGGCAGGCCGTCCTGGCGGCGGAGCCGCGCGACGGGCTGCGGCTCGGAGAGGCCGGCGAGCAGCGCGGCGACGGCGGGATCGCCGATGCGGAACAGGGCCGCGGAGCGGGGCGATTCCAACACCATGTCGCTCGCGCGCCGCCGCAGGTAGGCAAACCGCGAGAGGACCACGCTGTCGCCGTCGGTCAGGTCCGGCAGCCGCGGCCAGTAATCCGGAACCTGCGGCTCGATCACGACCTCACCGCGGTGATCCGCGCCGGCAAGGCTGTACTCGACGAGGCCGCTCCGGGCGAGGCGCTGGACGAGCCGCAGCACGTCGCGGTCGACGCGGTCCGGGCTCGCGACCAGCGCGCCGACCGGCAGCCCTGCCGATAGCGCGCGCATCCGCTCCACCACACACTCGTCGAAGCGGCCGAGACTGATCTCCTGATGCTCGACGCGGACCAGGATCTCGCCGCCCGCGCCGGCATCGAGCGCGATGTGGCGGCGAAGACGAACCGACAGCGTTGCCGGCGACGCATCCTGCGTGCCCGCATTCCGGGAGGCTTGCATGGCGGCAACCCTCTCAGGTCGGCGGGAACAGCGGATTGAGGTCGCGCTCGGGGACGCTCCGGTCGAGCCAGCCGAGGGCGAGCGGAACGTCGTAGAGCCGGCCGGGTCCGAAACGCGGGTAGAAGTGCCGCATCCCGGGAACGATCACCTTGACAACCGGCACGCCGATATCCGGCCGCGTCTGGTCGAGGACGAGGAATTCGAGTCCGCGGGACGCCATCAGGTCCACGCAGGCGAGGACTTGGTCCCGGCGATCGAGGCGCGCGAAACCGGAGCGGAAATCCGGTGGGAGCCTCGGCTGACCGTCGGGCACGAAGTACGGATTGTTGTCGAGGCGCCACCGATGGGCGCTGTCGTCACCCGGATCCACGCTGTGCCGGCGCGCCATGAGCCCGATCGAGAAGAACTGATTGAGTTCGGTGATGGCGCGTAGCGCAGCGATCCGCGTGTCGAAATGGGAGCCCGAGCCGAACTCGACGCACTCCTCACCGTTCTCCGTCCAGTGCGAGATCGCCACGAAGCTGGGGATGCCGAGATCGTTGGTGATGTCGAGCACCCACAATCGGCGTCCGGCCTCCGTCAATTGGGCGCGCAGGTCGCGAATGTAGGAGTCATCGAGTGCATCCAGGTCCAGGGGCGGTCTTTGCAGCCGATTGTACCACCAGATCGCGTACGCATCCCGCTCGACGAGTTCGAGGAAGCCCTGCACGATGGCCTCCTCGATCGTGTTCCCGGCCGCGCAGCCGTTCGAATCCGCACTGGTCTCGGCGTGGCCCGATCCCCTGCAGAAATAGTACAGGAAGCTCGTGGGCAGGTACTTGAACGCTGCGTCCCGCAGCGACCAGACCGGCGACCACGCGATCGCGGCGGAGGGGTCGAAGGGAGCCGGTATGAAGGATTCGTGATCGTGCGCGCCCGTGAGGCCCTGACGGTACTGCGCGTCGCTGAAGAGCATGACGTCGTTCGGAGCGATCGCCTCGCCGGCCCCGAACTCGTCGAAACGCCGGACCACCCTGATCTCGTCGCCTTGGAAGATCCCGGAATACCGCTCGATCGCCTCCATGAGGGCGCTGGCCTGCGCCTGCTCGCTCGTGCTTCCCTTGCCGTAGCTGTCGCTGCCCAACCCGGCCTTGAGCGCAGGGACCGTTTCGGGGCGCGGCGAGAAGTTGTGGCGCGCGACGTAGCTGGTGTTCAGGGACAGGTCGGCTTCCATCGGCTCCAGCCGCGAGACGACCCCCGTGAGCGGGCTCACGTGCTTGCGGTAGCGCGCGAGCGTGGCCTCGGGCGACAGCGCTCGGTATCCCCCGCTCGTCAGCACGAGCTTGCCGCCGGCCTTGAGTTCGAGCGGGTTCGCCGGACGGTTCGGGTCGCGCTGCTCCGGATGGCCGCATGCAGGGCATTGCGGACGCGCCGCCACGAAGTGCCGCGCGATCGTCGCCCCCGTCAGGTCGAAGCTGATCACGTGATCGCGCAGGTCCGTGCGAAAGTCGGTGGCGATCGCCTTCGCGATCTCGATGGCTGCGAACGGCGTCGCGCTCTGCCCGACCGGGTTGCGGACCAGGGGCGACAGCGCCACCGGGTCGGCCCGCTGCCGTTCCAGAAACGCCTTCACCTCGCGGTTCCACCGCATGCGGTCGGCGAGGCAGGTCCAGCAGGCGCCTTTTCCCGGAGCGAGCAGAGGCCCCACTAGCGGGAAGATCCCGGAGGGCTGGACGATCAGCCAGGGCGTCTCGTCGGACAGGTGCCGCCGGTTCGTCTCCGCGAGGCGCGCATCGAGGTAATCGTTCACCAGCACGACCGTTAGGTCGGCGGTGCGCTTGACCACGCGCACGCCGAGACCGGTCAGCGCCGCCGCGAGGTCGTCGGCGCCCGATACGTCGAGCGCGCGGATCCGCACCCTGCAGTTCCGGAGGTTCCACTCCGCTGCGCCGGGCGGCAGGCCGAGACTCGCCCAGAAGGCGGCTGCCGCGTCGTCGGCCGCGACGCGGTCGAGCAGGACGAAGCGTCGCTCGACCAGCCGCCTGAGGGCTTCGGTGATCGCCTGAGCCGGGAAGTCGAGCGTCAGCGCGTCGAAGATCGCCTTGAGAGTCCTCCCGGCAGCCAGTTGCGGCGCGAGCGCGGCATAGAGGTCGCCTTCGAGGAAGAACTTGCGGTGTTCCGAATAGAGGCAGACGACGTTGGGCGGCAGCACGTAGACGGAAAAATTCGGTGCGAACCGCGGAATCTCCCGACCGTCGCGCCGAATCGCAGCACCTCCGCGATCAGCTGTCATTCCAAGACCGCCTGCCACGACATCGGCGTCATCCTTTGCATGCGCAGGCCGAGCCTTCCGGCTCTCGCTTCAGGACTAAAGGGCAATCGCGTTCACCCACCGGGCACGGCGAACACCCGCGATGACCGGACCATCACTCGTCTCGCCAGCGGTCGAGCCGCCCACACCATTGACGAGGAGGTGCCACATGCCCGGCGTTTCCCGGCTAGGGACGCGGGCAGGGCACCTCGACCATCCATCGCCGAAGCGCGAACGCAGGAGATCTGCGGGCCGTGCGACTGCGGCATGGCGTCAGCACCGGCAGCCGCCGCACCCTCCGCAGCCGCACCGGCATCCTCTGCAGCCGCACCGGCATCCTCTGCAGCCCCTCCACACCCGGCAGCCGCGGCAGCCCCTCCACACGACGTACGCCTGCTGGACCAGGCCTTGCGTCGGATTGGCCATCTCGTCGTCGAAGACGAAGAACGTCGCGAGGCTCACATCGCTGACTTCTTCCTCGTGGAGACCGAGCGCGATGTCGGGCCGGGGCGCGCCGTCCTGTGCTGCGGCATCCGCCGCAGGAGTGCTGACGGCAGCGGACGCCCCGCTTGCCATCGACAATGTCAATCCGACGACACCCGCCGCCGGTACAACGTCGTTCAGAATCTTGTCCTTGGACAAACGCGGCACGGCACTCTCCATTGATGGAGTGAGGATCCTACGCGTTCCATGCCGGCGCGCGCAGTTGCGCCAAGCTGCTGCAGCATACCTTCTTCCGAGACTGCGTCAACATGACATCAATAGTCAAGCTTGCTGCTGCACGCGCAAGCCAATCGATCGGCGCGTCGGAGCATAAAATTCGAAGATTTTCTCATTGAATCATCATTTTGGCCGGCTTGGGTGCGCCTTGTTGAGCAGGGAGATGTCCACCATCCGCACCGGTGAGGCAGATTGAGAGGCGTGTCACCTTGCCGAGTAGCCCACCTTACTGCGGCTGACCGAGCGCCGTAGCCGGTGAGACTGCATCGCCGTCCAAGCCGAAAATCGGTTCCCGTCCGAGATTACACAGCGCGCCGTCTGCATGTATCTGCGCTTCACCCGTCGTAGTCGCAACGTGGAAGGCCTCCTGGCCGCGCACCCCATCTCCCGTCGCCCACGAGATCGTTCGTCGATGGGCCCTCAAATCAGTCCGGCCACCGCCATCTCCGCGTTCTCGCCCGGGTCCGCACGGGCGATGGCACCTGAATGACGTGTCCGTTCGGATCGCCGGCCCGCAGGTATGCCTGTGTCCGGCCGTCCAAGCCGAAGGCGAGATGCGGGAGATGTGTGTCAGGAAATCAAACGCCCCGAACACCTTCGCTACCGGACCTTGCCGACGCGCGCCGCGAAGGGGCGCTTCGGGTCGAGGGTGTGTGAAAACGCGGGGGCTTGCCGAAATCATAGAACAATTTTCTATGTGACAGGCACTCCAGGCCCCCGAATGCCGCTTCTGAGGCAGACAGGATGCCTATCCCGGCACCGCCCAGAGCGTCTGAGGGAAAATCCTTCTACCGCTTGCGCGTTTTCACACAGGCTCGGTCATTCAGAGCCATGTAGCGCCACGCTTCGGAGGCGCCGCGGCGGTTGCGACCGCGGCGCCCATCTCAGATCTCGGTCTGCTCGGACAAGACCAGGAAAGAGGGCGGGCTACATCACCACGGCCGCGGAGCGCGGGGCGGACATGGCCCGGATCATGGATCAAAGCGGCCATCGGGACCCGCGGACGGTGGTGGGCTACATTCGGCGGGCAAACGCCTTCAAGGGCCACTCGGGGGCGGGGTTTCTGTGAGAGGTCCAGGTCGCGTCGGCATGGCTACCGGCCCGAGGATTACGTCCGCCTGCGGGAGATGATGCAGGACGCTGACCGGCTACCCACCAGCTACGAAGTTTGGCGCATCTCGGCGGAACAGGTGGAGGGCCAGGTGACACGCAGCGGCGTCGTCGTGGTCCCCATTCTCGTTGAGCCCGATGAGTTCGTCGCCCGGTGCAACGAGCGCGGATTGCGAACGACATCCGCCCGCTCGGCCGCTACGCTGACGGCGAGCACGGCCTGCGCGTTGCCGTCGAGGTGGCTAGCGCTGCGATCCGAGGGCCGCATGAACAAAGAGATCCGCGCTGAACCAGGCACTCTGCGCGGATAAGGCCCCGGGGATCGCGCTGTGGCGAAACAGCAGCGGCCCGGGGCGACCCCTTCCACAAAGGACGAAGCGCATGACGCCGATCTGCTTCGACCCGCAGGCCGAGCACCGGAGCCGCAGGGTGATATTGGGGAACGGCAGGGTCGGCGGGGAAGCGATCAGTGCTGATGGTCGCCTCGTGGCCGCAGCTAGTCGCGTTGTAGTGGGCAAAGGCCGTGCGGTCGCCCTCGGACCGGAGCCAGCCCAGGGTAGGCAGCGGGCGCCCGGCCATTTCCACTGGGCCGCACCCGCGCCTTGCTCGGAGGCTGATCCGAGAGCCGGCGGCGATGCTCGCGCCTCGCGCGGCCGGCGCCCCAGCACAGCGCGACAAGCGGCGGCCAAGATGTACTTCAACGCTGCCCTGCGCCGTCGTGATACTCTCGTTGGTCCAGTCGGACCGGGGAAGGCACGGCCTCCACTCACCCTTGCCTTGGGCCGGTCCGCGCAAGCCGCCATGCCCGCGAGGTCCCATGGCGGGCTGAGCGGGTGAAGCGGGGCAGCCGGACCTGGGTGTCGTACGGCGGTGAGCTGCGGGCAAGCGGTAGTCCGGCGCCCGGCATTCAGTGATCGTCCGTGGCGGGATCTTTCGGTCTTCCTTGCCGGTCGAAACGGAGCTTGCGGCGTGCCGCGGCTGGGGACGTGGTCCCTACCTCCTGCGCAGCAATCGCGTCCGTGTACCGCGCGGGCCGAGCGAGCATGATCGCCGTCCTAACGGCCATCCGCATCTCGGCCTCGGACGAGGCCCTCGCGGCTAAGACCTCGCGAGCGTGCGGGTTGGCCGCTATGACCGCGCAAACGTCGATCGCGATGCCCTCCGCGAGCGGGCGAGCGCCGGGCTTTGGATCGTTCAGGAAGTTCGTCACGGCCGCGTCGAGCTGCTCGTCGGTGACGCGCTTGAATTCGTATAGGTCGCTGATGGTACAGATATCACTCTTCATAAGGACCACGGATACCTGAAGCTAGGGCAACGACATGCTGCCGAGGGCGTACCTCGGCGCAAGTTCCGATAAATGATTCAAGGCCAGTTCGCGCAAGCCGCAGCAGCGACCAATCAACTCATCCTCGATTAGAGCCAGCCGCACAGCCCACCCCACGCAGGCGAGCACAACCTTCGGCACGCCGTCCGCGATCCGCGGGAGCTGCCTTCGCATGTGGGACCTGTCGTGTGTGAGCACACCTCACGGCCGAAGCTGGCTGCCCTACTCCTTGTGGAGGCGCAAAATCCACTTGGGAATTCAGCGATGCGTGTCGTTCGTAAGCTGCAGGCCAATTGGCTTCTCCGCAGGGCCAACAAGCAGCTTGAGGAAGCTATAGCCCTTCAGGAGACCGCGACGGCTCTCAGGTTGAAGGCGGAGGCGAACATCGCCGCTGCCGACAAGATGCTGGTGCGCGCTTCGAGGCCGGGGCTGTTTCGGGACGTCATAGTCGGCGCGCTACTCGATTCAATCTCAGGTCGGGACCAACGACGGGTCCAGAGTTCAGCTGCTTCGTTACCTCGGACGATGCCCTGAACGCCACGTCGTGCTTGGTCGGGACCCCGACGGGGTCTGCACGTCACGACGCGACGGCGCTCAACCTGCGGAACGTGTAGATGGCGATAGAGTAGCCCAGGTGAATGTGCCGGGCCGGCAAGTGTGGTGGGGTGGAGGGGCCTCACCGATGCAAACGCACCTCTGCCCGCCCGGTATTCCCCCTCGCCGTGGCGGGCTCTTTCTTCGGCGCGGGGCGTGGGTAGTGCGAACTGCCAAGTTGCGGATCGGCAGCTGGGCATGCTTCTCTGGCGGGGTTCTACTCTACACAGCCTTTCAGCCCGCCCGGCCCTGCCGTGGCGGGCTTCCTTCTGCAAGGCGTCACGCTCTATGGCTAAACCGCTCACGGCGGGGAGGCAGCGCATGGCCGACGACCTCGACGTTCGGGACGCGCTGGAGGCGCTCCTCCGCGAGGCCGGCAGCATCTGGGACGTGCGCGACCGCGACGACGAGTGGCGCCTGGAGGCGAGCTTCATGGTGGAGCAGCACGCCCCGCCTGCTGCGAGGACCTGAACGGCCTGGAGGGCCGCGAGCGCTTCAAGGTGATGAAGCGGGAAGCCTGAGGCAAGGTCCGTGGGATCTATGTTACCGCCGCGGCCAGTCCTGGCCGCATGGCAAACACCTCCGTCTGCCTACCGTACCAGCTCGCCCGGCGGCCCACCGGGCGGGCTTCGTCGTCTCAGGCCGGCCGCGCCTGCAGGATTGCCGTCCTGACCACGATGCGGCGCGCGCGATCACCGAGGGCGGGATCGTCCAGCACGTCCCGGGCGATCTCGTGGTTCGCCACGGCCGCGGCGACGTCGATCGCCACGCCCTTCGCGATCAGGCGCATGCCGGGCGTGGGATCATCCAGGTACTCCCGCACGGCGGCGTTGATCTGCTTGTCGGTGACGGCGTTGAGCTCGAGCAGCTCGCCGATGGTGGGTGTGTCGGGCATGGCGGGGATGTAGGCGTACAGCCGGGCCGGAGCGAGTCGGCGAGGATCGCAAGCCAGAAGCCTACGTGCCGCTCCCGAACGGCAAGTGGATCCCCGTCACGACGCAGGCTGGCGCCAACTCGAACCAGTCGACCGCGCCGAACTGCGTAGCGATCAACATCGACGTGACCGGCGCCAAGGGCAACACTGAGATCCACGAAATGGTGAGTAGCGGTGGGAGAGCTGGGTTCCAGGCGTATGCCGCTGGCCTCGACCGAACTATTCCCAGCAAGGTGGACAATGCCCGCCGCTGCCGCGGCTGAGGACATGAGGGAGAATGCGTCAATGGCCGATCAAGAACCGGTTTCCGTCGACGCGATTCAAACAGGAACAGCCCTGATGCTCCGGCACATTTTGCGTGTATTGGAGCGCAGCGGGCTTACCAACGAGGAAGAAACAGTTTCGATCCTCGATGGATTCATTGCAAATGTCGATCTTGGACACGCATCTTTTCTGCAAGCGATCAGATACACGTACTCGCTACACCATCGTATGAGTTTTTCGGTCATCGACGGCGGCAAGCAAGATACCGACGATACGTAGCGCCGAAATGACCGATAAGCTGGAGCCATAAACTGGACCGATCATGATCCCGTGCCGGCGGAGCACTTCGGTGCCGGCCAGCTCGCCTATCTTACGGGGGGCCGGCAACCGTATCCAGCACTGGCAGGCAGAGCAGGCAGGGATGGCAACTTCGACCGCGTGTCCGAGACGCTCATCATCGAGCCGACCGACACGGGCGATTGGTTCTTCAACGCCAGCCGGCCGCCGGCTTGCTCGCACGTCGTCGTGAACCTCGCGCCTCAGCACTCTCCCGTGTGCACGACATGAGCATGAGGAACGCGCAGGAGGCGATCCGCTAGCTTAAGTTAGCGCGCAGTGCCGGCAGGCGTGGTGGGATAGCAACTTCATGCGGAACCCGTACTAGCCCGCCCAGCGCCCCCGCTGCGGCGGGCTTCCTTGTGGAAGGCGTCACACTCCACGGCTATGCCGCTCACGACAGAGGGGCAGCGCATGGCCGACGACTTTGACATCCGGGACGCGCTGGAGGCGCTCCTCCGGGAGGCGGGCCAGATCTTCGACGTGCGCGACCGCGACGACGACTGGGCCCTGGCGGCGTCGTTCGTCGTCGAGATCCAGGCCCGGGCGTGCTGCGAGGATCTCAACGGCCTCGAGTGCCGGGAGCGGTTCAAGGTGGTCAAGCGCGGGGCCTGAGGCGCCCTTCCGGGCCGACGGAACCGCCCGGAGCCGCCGCGCGATGAGCCGTCATCACGGATCTCCACTCTGACGCCGGCCGGGCGCACCCTCCCGAGCCGGCGTTCCTTTGTGCGGGCCGGGCCGTCAGGGGGGCCATCAAACCCGGCCCGCTGCCCTGCTCCGGGCGTGCGGGCCTGGAGCGGACGGCCGAAGACTTACACAGTCGAGGCAGCGGCCCGCAAGGCCCCGCCGGAGGCCGAAAGACTGCCCCTCGACTAGGACCAGCCACGCGGCCCGCGGGAATGCTTCCAGGGACTGTCCGGCGGGCCTGTTTCGAGTTCCATAAACCGGCTTACGCGCCCCGCGCCGCCCCGCGCGCGAGATGCCGGCCTGACAGGGTTCGTTGATCCGGCCGCAGGTTGCGCGATCACGCCGTGGACAGTATTGTTTTCATACTCACAAGTCTGTTAGACCTGCTTAGCTATGAGTTCCAATAATATCGTACCCGCTCCAGAGATGACAGACACGTTCACTCAACGTTTGCGCGCCTTTGTGACTGAAATGCCAATCAGTGGGATAGAAGTCGCAGAGGTGATTGGGTTTAGTCGGCGCACACTAAGCCGCCGGCTGAAGTCCGAGGGTGCAACTTTCAAGGAAGTTATCAACGAAGCGCGGTTTAATGTTGCGAAGCAGTTGTTGGTTAACACTGACATGAGCTTGGCGGAAATCTCGGCCGCGCTGGAGTTTTCTGAGCCGGCCGCGTTCACGCACGCCTTCCGGCGCTGGACCGGCACGACGCCAAGCGCATGGCGGAAGAAGCACCAGCAGGTTGAACCGCTATGTTGCGCGGACCGTCCAGACGGTGCTCGTGTTCGTCAGCGCAGACGTCGGGCTAGGAAGGCGCGGAGGGTGAGCCGTCGGGCGGAGTGAATGGGCCACCCGGCGCCTTTCCGCCGTAGCAGACGTTCTCGCCCCATACTGCGGCTTATGCGAACGGCCGGCTTCGCCGACGCCACGGCGTTCAGCCTGCGAAACGTGCAGACGGCGACGTGATGAGGATTGTGTAGGGGGCGACTGAGCAGCGCCTTGCCAGCTTGGCCGCTAGCATGCTTCTCTAGCGGGGTTCTACTCTACACAGCCTTTCAGCCCGCCCGGTCCTGCCGTGGCGGGCTTTTCTTGTGGCCTTGCCAAGCTGATGCGGCGGCACAGCTTAGATTGGGCCCTAAGTGCTATTCTGACCACCGATCGGTGGGCCTACTCTGACCGCTCCTCATAAGACGATCTTCGAGACCCGCCTTGGCCCGCCCGGTATTCCCCTTGCCGTGGCGGGCTTCTCTTAGCCTCGTTCACCCGCACAGCGCAGCATGATTATAGTTTCGTTGCCGGGGCCATCGTGGTCTGCTGTGCACTTCTCCAAAGTCGTACTTCAGCCCACCCGGTCCTGCCGCGGTGGGCTTTCTTCGTCGGCCTTGGGCCCACAGAGCATGACGTGTGTTGGGACCAGCAGGAGATCGCGGCTGAGCGCGATGACGTGGCTGGAGCGGCCGAATGGCTCGAGGACGAAGGCGTAGTAGGCGCTTGTGGCGAAGAGCCTGAGCCGGGGAGCGGCGGCGGCGATGCCGCAATCAGTCAGCAGCTGGGCGGTGTCCGTCATGGCTCAGCTTGCTGGTCCCTGACGCCGGCTCGCGCATTCACGCACGCTCGCATTGCCCGCCCGGAGACGCCCTGATCCAGGTCAAGGTGCTGTCGGCTGGCGATGCCTCTGCTGCGGGGACTTCGCGTGTGTCGTGACGCACGTCGGGCCGTTTACGGGTTCCTACCTGGATCGGCACACCCTGGTTGTTCCTCCCTAGGGGCGTGCATGGCGCAGATCCGCATCCTCGACCCGCTGAGCGGTCGCGTGGTCTTGGTTGATCTCCCGCTGCCTGCGGTTACGCGTCCCGCTCCACGCGCTGCCGAAGGTGCTCGAGAGCCGCGTCCACGGCCGGTACAGGGCGCGACGGCGCCAGAGAAGCCGCTGGCGGTGCCGCCGGGCGTCGTCCCGGCAGCTTGAAGAGGCTCCAGAGCCGGATCGAGGGGCGACAACGGTGCGGCCGATCTGGAGGGCCGTGGACGGGCGCGGCGGTGTGGACGGGGTTTTTGCGGGCGAGCGGCAGAACAGGCGCTACGGGCTGCCTGAGCCGCCCTGTTGGGCTTCGCGGACGCGGTGCCGTGACGCCTCGTCGTTCGGGGGCCACAGCCTGCGGGCTGGCTACATCACCACGGCCGCGGAGCGCGGCGCCAACATGGCCCGGATCATGGATCGGTTGGGGCACCGCGATCCACGAACCGTGGTCGGATACATCCGGCGAGTAAATGCCTTCGAGGGCCACTCGGGGGCGGGCTTTCCGTAGGCTGACGCCTCGCAACACGGCCGGCGCACAATCCAGGGCTTCGAGGCGATGCTGTAGCCGCGCAAGGGCTTCGAGTTCGTTAGCGCCTGCACTCCGCGAGAGCAGCTGGTTCTGCTCGCGCATTGTGACCTTGCTCCCTGCCTCAAGCCACGTACTTGTGAGCACGATGCATGCCTCGGCCGCTGGTCTGGGCGATGCATGTTGGGACGGAGACCCTCGATGAGACGACGGGAGTTGCTGGCGGGCGCGGCGGCTGGGTTCCTGTCCTCGACCTGCTTAGTTCACGCGAGGCCGACAGGAGCTGCCCGCATCGGGGTGCTGTGGCACGCCCGGGACGCGCAAGAGGAGGCGCCGTTCCAAGTCCCGTTCCTGAAAGGGTTCACAGACCTCGGATATGAGCCTGGTCGAGACGTGCTTTTCGAACACCGCTATGCAAACGAGCAGTACGATCGCTTCGTGGCGTTGGCGAACGAGCTGATCGCCCTGAAGCCCGACGTGCTGGTCGCCGTGACCCGGCCAGCCGCTGAGGCAGCCAAGAGGGCGACCAGCACCATCCCGATCGTGTTCGTTGTCGTGCCTGATCCCGTCGGTTCCGGCTTGGTCGAGAGTCTTGCTAGGCCCGGCGGCAACGTGACGGGCCTGTCCAACGTGGCCACCGACCTCACCGCCAAGCGGCTCTCGATCCTCAAGGAAGCCGTCCCGAACGTGAGACGCGTCGCCCTGCTGCTGAACCCGACCGATGCCGGATTGGCGCGCCGCTTCCTGGAGGACTCGCGGGCCGCTGCCATTCGGCTCAGACTGGAGGTCGTTCCGGTCGAAGTGCGTTCCCGTGATGACATCGACGGAGCGTTCGAGCAGATCGACGCAGCGCACGCGGACGGCCTCGTGATTAATAACGACCCCATGATCATGAACGAGCGGGCGAAAGTGAATGCGGCCACTCTCAGCCGTCGCTTGCCCACAATGCTCTTCATTCCACTCATGGTGAAGAGCGGTGGCCTAATGTCTTACTCTCCAGATATTCCAGGAATATTTCGACATACCGCAACATTAGTGGATCGCATCCTCAAGGGCACCAAGACAAGCGATCTTCCCGTTGAACAGCCGGACGTTTTCCGCCTGACGATCAACATGCAAACTGCGGAGGCGATGAAAATTACCCTGCCGCCTGCGCTACTCGCCCGTGCCGACGAGGTAATCGAATGAGCCGACGATGCGGATATCATGCTTTCCAGATTGCCGGATCTATGCCCGTCCTACGCATCCCTTCGACCGCTGAAAATGGTCCGGGTGGATGCCGATCCAGCGAGCCGGCTCTCCTCATAAGGTAAGGGCGGCGAAGGGCTAAACAGCCTCCGCGGTGGTAGCACGCTCGACCATCTGCTTCAGCTCGCGACCGGCGCGAGCGCGGCAACCGAAGGGACCATCCGAGTCCGCCAGCAACGGGGCTCGGCGCTACTTCATCCGCTCTATTCGCTCCTCGAGCTGAGGGATGCCCGCCTCAGTCGCGACGACAAGGCGCTTTAGCTCAAGACTTTCAGGGGCGATCTCGGCTCACCCTACTTACTCGCCGGCGGCCCAGAGCGGAGAGGTCCACAGCAGATTGCGCTTCATGCTGCTTGAGGGAGGACCGAACCCTGCGAAAACGGTTATCCTTGATACCTGCAACGAGGGAGCCATGCGACGCAGATCGAAGACTGGGAACCTCCTCCTCGGCGCCGCCCGAGTCCGGGCTGAGAACAAGGGCGCGCCGTGCCCCCTCACAGACCGGTACGAGGCAGAGGCTCGGACGCCACTCCCGCCCGACACGCCCCGCGCGGCCGGGGGCGAGTTGCTGCCGGGCGACGACTTCACCGGCAAAACCTTCCCGGCCATCCTCGACACGCTCGCGGATCCCACAGCCGTCAGCGCCGACGCCAGCCGCGATCGCCTTGACCTCGCCCAGCAGGCCGGATCGCTCGAAATGGCTCTCGACACCGCCGACAGCATCCAGGCCGCCGACGCCCTGGAGCGCATGCTCGCCCATCAGCTCGCCACGGCCCATGTCGCCGCCATGAAGGCTGCCGCCCTGATGCGCCAGCACCTGGACGTGGCGGATCAAACGCGGGGTGCCGCCCAGCAGGCTGCGGGCATTGAGGCCGCCAGGATGGCGGGCGCGTTCACGCGGCTCACGGGCTCGTTCCAGGCAGGTATGGCCACGCTTCAGCGGATGCGGTCGGGCGGTCGGCAAGTTGTCGTTGTGCAGCACAATCACATCAACAAGGGCGCGCAGGCGGTGGTGACGGGAACCGTCGCACCCGGGGGATCTGCACACGTGAAGGGTAGGGGGCAGGGATGAAATCAGCCGACGGACCCTATACGCCCGACTGGCGCGCCGCTCTGGTAGGAGCGAACGCGGCTCCGCGATGCGGGGCCAAGCGGCGGGATGGTGGGTCCTGCCTCGGGCCCGCGATGGCGAACGGGAGGTGCCGGATGCATGGGGGCGCCAGCACGGGGCCGAAGACTCCGGAAGGGCTCGCCAGGGCACGGCGGGGCAACTGGCGGCATGGGCGGCGAGCGGCGGAAGCCGTCGCGCTCCGGCGCGCCATCGCTCAGGCGGGGAGGGACCTTGCAGCGACTATCCGAGCTACTGAGGCTTGGCTATCCGGACGGAACGGCTGAGGAACGCGTAGGCCCGCATCGCACGCTCGACGTTTGCGACGTGGGGACTCAGTGGGTGATCTCGAGGATGAACGCCTTTGACCGCCGCGCTGCGGGGCCGCCGGACAACCGGGACATTCGGGACATTTGTCCCGGTTGTCCGGCGCCCACAGCGGGACGGACGGGACAGGGACACTAGGAGTGTCCCGTCCGTCCGGTGTGGGTGTCCCTGTTGTGGGGGTCTGGCTTCAGCCAGAGGTGATCGACACCCTTCAGCTCAATGGAGCCGATTAGTTCGCGCTTCGTGCTGTCGTCCAGGGCGCGCTTGAATGCCTTGCGCTTGGCTTCACGGCGTTTCACCTCGTCATCAGCGTCCGCGGGGTAAATCGCGTAGAAGGCACCCCTGACCTTCTGTAGTGGCACGGCACGATGTTCAGGGCCGCTGCCACCGTAGGGCCAAGCCCGTATCCCGTGCTCGTCCAGGGCGGTGTTCATTGCCTGGCGGAAAACCCTGAGCGAAGTAGGCCACCGCTCCCTACCGCCGATCACGGCGGCTTCGCTGACCCGGTTCGTCTGCCAGTTCACCACGCAGGTGGTGATAGGCTCTCCCCATTCATCCTCGCCCACCTCCACGACCTCCAGCGTGTAAGGTGTTTCCATCCCTGTAGGCGCACCGCGCACCTTGCGCACTGCCAGCCGCAGGTTGCTCACGTTGCCGGCCTCGTCGCGGCTCGCCAGTGCCGCCAGGACGGTATCGGCCGCCGCCTCCTTGGCGCTGGAGCCCCGCGTGCCAGTCTCGGCCACCTTGCCGAAGTGATCCACTCCCAGCACGAAAGCCCCAGTGTGCTGACTCAGCCGCCCCAATGCGTTCATCACCTTCTGCGTCTCGGCCGCGCTGTTCTCATCATCGAATCCGGCGCCGGCCGCCACCGTATCGACGATGATGAGGGCCAGGGGCAGGTCGTAGCGCTCTCGCAACTCCGCCGCCGCAACACCGGCCGTGAGCGTCAGCTGGTCGGTGGCGTCGCGGTCGACCAAGCGCGGGCACTCCTCAATCCAAGCGAACGGCAGATCGTTGGGGTTGACGGTCGGCATGCCGGTCACCTTCTGCGCCAGCACCGTGCCGGCTAGCTTGCCGGCTACGAGGCCCTTGAGACGGATCGGGATCTCAAAGGCGCCTTCCGGGGCGATGAACAGCACACCTCCGCGGCGCAGCACCCGCCGGCCCGCGAATGGCTCGCCGGTCATTATGCAGCCGGACAGGTCCAAGGCGATGAAGGTCTTTGCCGAGCCCCACTGACCGGAGAGCAGGCCCTTGCCCTCGGTCGAGAGGAGGTCGCGCACGAGCCACGTGCGCTCGGCTTCCGACTGGGCTTCGCGGTGCCAGTGCAGCGGGATGGCTGTGGGCTCCTCCCGCTTCTCCTGGCGGCGCTCCTGTCGCTGCTCCCGGCCGGTCTGGCGCGGTGCGTCGCCCTTGTCCCATGATCGCTCAATCTCGGCGCGCAGCCGCCCCTCGTACTTCTCTGCCACGCCGCGAGGGTGGGCTGCCATCAGAGCTTCGATCTTGTCTACGCTCCAACCGTAGTCCTTCAGCCAGCATACCGCATGGTGGAACGCGGCGCTGCGGTCTGAGCCAGCTCCGGGTCCGAACCGGATTAGCTTGTACAGCTCGCGGGGCAGGCTGTCGTACCCGCCGTAAATCTGCGATCCCGCTCCGTCCGCGGTTCGCTCACCCTTGCTCTGACGCGTCACCTCCTGCTCCGCTTCGCGGCAGGCCCCCCGCTCGGCCACCTTCTCCGCCCGCTTCGCCTCATCGAGTGCAGCAACCGTCTCGTCGATCACTTCGTCGAGCTGCGCCAGCGCCTCGGGCGCGTCCAGCAGGACGTCCCCAGTGACGGTGATGAACCGCCCGGCGCGCCGAAACGTCTCGACCGCGCCGTCGGTGGTCATCGGCACGCGCTGGCGCCGGTGCACCTCGTCGCCGATCGCCCGCCCGATGATGCGGATGCCCTCGCCGCTGGGCGTGACCTCGGCGTAGCTCTGAGCGCGTTCCAGAAGCTTGAGCGCCCACGGGGCGATCTCGTGGGTCTCTCGATCCCGGCAGTTGTCGAGGTCGAAGGCAGCGACCTCGCCCCCGTGTAAAGCGTAGCCGATCCCGTCCGCGCGTCCGGCCTCAACTGCCCGGACAGCCGTGGCGTAGTCGCTCCAGGTGCGTCGGTCCGTGCTGGACCCTTTCACGTTCGGAGCGTCGGCGCGGTATGGGACCTTCGTCGACTTGCCCTTCTTGTTCGGCTCCCACTTCCATACCAGCCAGCGTCGATCGGCTACGAGGGGCACGAGCGCCGGCGGCAAAGCAGCAGCCGTGTGGGTGCTCTCAGTCATTGACCGCCCCCACGATCTCGCGCAGCTCGACCTGGATCTGCGCGCTCTGCGCTTGCGGTTCGGCCCGTGTTTTCAAGACGTCCCGGCAAGAAGCTTGAGGTAAGCCGCGCTCATCGGCGTCCGGGCCGAGCCAGGATGTCCGGAGAGGCGCTCCGGGCGTGATCTGCCGGGTTAGGGCGTAGTAGCGACGCACTTGCAGGGCGTCTGGCGCTCCATCGATGAGCATCACGAGACCCACCTTTGCTGCGTTCGCGAGGCAGATGCGGTGCTCGTGGCAGGAGTGCTCGTCGGAGGAGCGCCAAACCTCGGCGACGAGATCGGCGCCCGCCGCGGCCCGGACGAGCTGGCGCCGCGACTGGCGGAGGAGGACGAACGCCGTCATGTCCGGCGCTCGCTGGAAGAGTAGTGAAGTTCGGCCTCAGCACGGGCGCGCGCGAGGCTGAACCCGAAACGCCGCATGAGTTGGCGGGTCTGGTGCTCAATGGGGTTCAGTAGTATCTCTAGGCCGTCAGCAGCGAAGCAGACATTTCCCAGAGCCCTCGCCGTTCCCGCGGCGGGGGTTTTGACATTCTGGGACATGGTCGATCACGCGGCGCGTGATTTTAGATCCGGGAGGTTGGAGAGCCAAGCCTCCAGATCATCCGACATGATCAAGGTGCGCCGACCGAGCTTCTTGGCCTTGAGGCGCTGGGCAGCGATCTCGGCGTAGATGGTGGTGCGGCCGGCCCCGGAGATCTGGACGACCTCCGCGATGGTGTGCGCGCGCTTCTCGGACATGTGAGTGCTCCTGAACGTGGCCGGGCAATCCGGCGTTCAGGAGCACGGTAACGAACCGCCTCTGCCGCTCAGGAAGATTTACTCAGAATTCAAGTTCGCCATCGCCAACGTCGCTCTTGAGGCGCTTAAGCAGGGGTCTCACTTTCTCAATACACGTCTCAACCATGCGCGGCGTTACGTTCTTTCCAAAATGTCGAGAATAATATTGAGACATGCATTTGATAAGACGCTTGCGAAATCGGTAAGGTCGAACTATTCTGCCCGATACAATGCGACTTCCATTAAATTTACTATCGATTTTATCTTGAATATCACCACTGATGTCATCTATTGAATGATTTCCATCTCCTATCGGGATGCGTCCCCGTCTTCCTTGAAATCGTTTTTGCCTCTCTTGCAAGCTAACTGACCACATATGTGTTTGCAATTCATGGATTTCTTCCAAGATTTTTTCGGTTTGCCGGTTAAAGCGAACACCGTTGCGCATTTGTATCTTATACAATATTAGTCCATATTTTGTACCAATTATATCAACTTCTTCCTCACTTAGAACCTGAGGGCGTCCCGCACCCTCCCTTCTACCTCCGTGCCCCATGTCACTCCCCTTTGGCGCAATAGGCGGCCCATTCCTCCATCAGTTTCCTTCGCTTCTCCAGCGCATCGCCACGCCTGTAGGCCCTCTCCGTCGCATCCCCAACCACATGCGCCAGCGCGGTTTCGGCGATCTCGCGCGGGTACGACGTGCGCTCACCCGCCCAGTCCCGGAACGAAGAGCGGAAGCCATGGACGGTGTACGGCACCTGCATTCGCCGCAGCAGCATCTCCATCGCCATCACCGAGAGAGGACGGTTCCGCTTCTGGCCGGGGAAGACGAGGTCACCGGCCCGGACCGCCTCCACGTGGTCCAGGATCTCCAGCGCGCGGGAGGTGAGGGGAACCCGGTGCTCCCGACCTGCCTTCATCCGCTCTGCCGGAACGATCCAGACCTTCGCTTTGCGATCGATCTCGCCCCAGCAGGACCCCAGCACCTCTCCTGACCGCGACGCGTTCAGGATGCAGAACTCAAGGGCGAGTGCTGCGGCAGCCTCGCGCTCTCGCAGGGCCGCGAGGAACGCCGGCACGTCCTCGAACGGCATGGCCGCGTGGTGCCCGCGCGTGAGCTTGCGGCGAGCGGGGAGCAGTTTGTCGAGGTGGCCGCGCCAGCGCGCTGGGTTCTCGCCCGTGCGCAGGCCCTTTGCCTTGGCGGCGTCCAGAACGCGCTCGATGCGTCCCCGCAGTCGCGAGGCGGTCTCGCTCTTCGTCTGCCAGATCGGCTCGAGCACCCTGAGCACATCCTCCGTGCCAATCGCCTCGACCGGCATGGGGCGCAACGGCGCCGCGTAGGTGGTGAGCGTCATGGCCCACTGAGCCTTGTGCTTGTCGTTCCGGAAGCCGGGCGCCAGGTCGGTGACGACTTTGTCGGCGAAGGCACCGAATGTGACCAGCGCCGCCTCGTCCGATTTGGCAGCCCGCCGCTGCTCTATCGGGTTACGTCCTGACTTGACGAGCCGGCGCGCCTCAGATGCAGCTTCACGCGCCTCGGCGAGAGATACGGTCGAGAGGCCACCCAGGCCCATCTCCTTCAGCTTGCCATGCCAGCGAAACAGGAACAGCCAGCGCTTGGCGCCGCTGGGATCGACGACGAGATAGAGGCCGTCACCGTCTGCGTGGCGGCCGGGCTTAGTGATGGTTGCGACTGAGCGGGCGCTCAGCCTTTTCACTGGACGGGCCACCCCAACTCACCCCAACATTCACCCCAACGCGTGACACGGATTGTAGCGAACATGGGCGGACGTCGGAAGACTGGTTGGGAGATAAACCACTGATTCTGCAGGATCTCGTGAACGATGCTGGACGTCCATGAACCATAGTATGGCGGACTCTCTCTCCGCCAGTTCATCTTAAATCACTGTCGCGCATCGATTTATTCGAGCTTTCGCCGGCTCGCCTGCCGACATCATGTCGCTTTGGACTTAGCCTAGGTGAGGTCCGCAAGGCGTCCTGCGGAGTGCCTGTGCGGCGTCGAGGGCGGTGGCTGGTGGGCCCTGGGGGTTCCCCCACCTCCGGGCGGCATCCGGTCGGTCCCCTCTCGTGGGGTCGCTCGATACCATTCGTGAGGCTGCCGCGCGGGAGCGGAGCCGGGTCGCGCCGGCGCGGCTCCGGGCGGGGATCGGCTTCGGCGGCGACGTGCTCCCGCGATCGGGAGCGGTCCAGAAGGCCGCGAACCGCCGGTCGATTGTCCAGCGCCGGCCGTCGAGACCTGCCGCTTCGGGGTCGGATGCGCCACCCTCGCGCCCGCTGGCGCGGGCCAAGCAGGGACGGTCCTGATGCCGCTGCCCGATGCCGGCCCGTTGCCCTGTGGTCACGCGGGCGTCAGGATGATACTTGCAGCGCCGTATCGAGGTGGCGCCCACGGAGGACCGTCCGCGCCAAGGGCTCCCCGGATCCGAGAGGGTCGGCCCAGGCGGGTGAGGCGCAGCGCGACCGGCTGTGACGAGTTCGCTCGGTCCTGCGCGAACATGAAGGAGCGTTTTGGCCAATGTGACCGACCCGTCGATGCACGATCTCGGCACCGATCAGGTTGGGGCACCGGTGATGCCTCCCGCAACTTGGCTCAGCCGGGATCCGGCGCACGGAGCTGATCGCGCCGATGCGAATGCCGACCGAAATGTCGCGGAGATTCGTTACAGAAGTGCATTCGGCTAGTGAAAATAAGCAAGCTTGATGTCCGATCGCGGGACTGTCCTAGGTGATTGAATCAGCTCCTGCGTGATCAAGAAGCGCGATCGAGCTGCCGTAATGCGTATTTCGAGTTCGCCGTGGTCCTGCGACCGGCAGACATCCACGTTGTGGAGTCATGATGCAAGGCTGTGCTGGAAGGTAGCAGAAAATGCTGTGGAGACGCAAAAAGAAGACTAGATCTGGTGTCATTGCCTCGATTGGCGGGTTCGATCAGACATATTACAGGCTCAAGAATCCTGATGTGGCTGCGTCCGGCGTTGATTTGCTGGATCATTTTCTCAATCACGGATGGAAGGAGGGCCGGGATCCGTCCCGCCACTTCAGCGTGAGCGGATATTTGCAGGCCAACCCGGATGTCGCTGCCGCGAACATCAATCCGCTGGTGCACTTTTGGGCATTCGGCCTGGCGGAGGGGCGGTCAGGATGGCAGGTCGCCGAGGCCGCCACGGCCTTCCAGGAGGGGAGATACAAGGACGCCCTGTCGGCCTCGAACCGCATCGCGGAAACCTCTCCGGGTTTGCCGGGAGCATATTACTGGGGCTCGTTGGCAGGGATCTACGACGGCGATTTTCGCGGTGTCTGCGATCTCGGAATGCGGGCGATCAAGAATGGCATCGCTGAACCCCTCGTGCTCACGGCGCTGGGAACCGCGTTCTGGCGCCTCGATCTTCCGGATTTTGCGCTGATCGCGCACGAACGCGCTTTCAAGCTCGACCCGGGGAGTTCTCACGTTCGCCTCGGCCTGGCGCGCGCCTGCATCCGCATGGGCGATCTCCAGCGCGCCATCGACGTGGCGGGGCCGATGGGCGACCATCTCGCGCCAGATCGGTCGACCTCCTTCGAGCTGACCACCGCAGAAGAGTTGGCATTGAGTAACCTGACTTGGCCGTTCGGTATCTACCAAGCCGGGATATCGGCTTTTCGAAGGGAGGACTGGGACACGGCCGTCCACCATTTCTCAAGAGCTTTCCACTTGTTTCTCACCCAGCAGAACGTCAATATGATTGATATCTGCGGTGAATATTATTGCAACGCTAAAATATGCTCGGAAAACAAGTCGGGGCTGCGCGCCATTTCGGATGCCGCGTCGCCTTTCCTGCCGGACGCGCGATGGCCCAAAGTGTACGCCGGCGCGCAGGATCTGCTGGAAGGGCGAACGGACGACGGGCTGCGCAAGATCGTCGAAGCCCAGCCCTTACCCCCGCGGGAACTCGGTGATCTTCTCGGCCTGAATTCGCTTCTGCTGCCCGAGGCCGTGACGCTCTCGCGCCGCGAGCGCTCGCCTCGCCTCTCGTCGGGGGCCGTCTCGGACTTTCGCGCGGCGCAAGCGCGGGTCGGATCCGGCCGCGCGATCCTCGCCGCCTGTGATGGAACCTACTTTTCCAAACTGTCCAATCTGTACGTGGGCTCACTCAACATTGTTGCGCCTGGATCGCATCTGCATTTTCACATCATGAATCCGCTGGACAGCACGGAGGCGCTGATCGGCCACTTGCGCACTCGCTATCGTGACGTCGAAATAAGTTTTTCTCGCGAAAACATAGATAAGTCAGACAAGAATTTGAAAGCGATCTACGCGACGCGGAGATTCGAAGTCGCTTTCGAGCTCATCCAAAAGCTCAGTGTGAATCTGCTCGTGACGGATGTCGATATATCTTTCGAATCTCCTGTCGCAGATTTCATTTCGAAACTGCGAGGCTCGGATGTCGGATTGATGTTCGAGGGACGTGTACTGCCTTGGTTCAGCAATCCAGCCACCATCGCATTCTTCTCGAATACGCCATCATCCTTGAAGTTCCTGTCCTACGTCAATAGCTACGTGGCCTTGGCGTTCGCATCGCTGCGTGATACGAACATCTGGTTTGTGGACCAAAATGCGCTGTATGTCTCTCGCCAGATCATGGGATCATCCCTTCAGATTGCCAATCTGAATTCGATCGAACCCGGCATATTCGGCTGCTATACGACTGAGGGGCGCGATCTCTATACCGAGAGGCGATCGCGCGAGCTTGGCTTGTCGGATCCGGACGGAGCTCCCGAGACCGTCACGGCCGCCGCCCGTGCCGGCGGCGGCAGGCTCTGACGGCCGCGAGGAGGGAGGCGCGAGTGTCGCCACCCGCGTGGCGAGCGGTGTCGAGGGGCGCGCTTCGCCCTCGGCCGCCCCCGTGAGCCGGTGCCGTCCGTCACCTCGCCCAGGACCTCCGCGGGCGCGTCACGCCGCGCTCTCGCCCGCCGCGGGCGGTCGCGGATCGGCCTCCGATCGCTCCAGGATCGCCACCGATGTCGGTTCGAACACGTAGAGACACGTCTCGGACCACGCGTCACGGACGCTGACCTGAGCTCCGCGACTGCGCGCGGCGCTCTCGAAGCTCTCGTCGGTATGGACGGCGACCACGCGATCGTACTGCGCGCACAGCGCGGTCACGTCCACGGCCGAGGGCGCGTCGCGCGGCACGCTCACGACGCAGAGCGATGCGGCACCGCCGAGTCCGCAACCCGGTTCCGTCGCGCGCATCGTCGCCACGACCGCGTCACCGGTTCCGGACGGGTACGTGATCTCCGCGCCGTCGCTGCGCAGAAGTTGTCTTCCGACGTGAATGCCGACTCGTCTCGCCGCGTCGAGCTCACAGCCCGTGCAGACCACCCTCGTCCTCGTCCCGGGCGAGCCCGCGACCGCTTCCTGCTCGAGCACGAAGTCCGTCCGGCCGCCACAGCGTATGCAGTGACCGGTCAGCGCCGCCGCCCGCGCGGCTTCCGCGAGCCGCGCCTCCGCCGACGCCCTGACGGTCCTGACGGCATCGGGCAGGTTCGGCCGGTCGCCCCGCGGGGTGAGGTGAAGATGAGGGGAAGCCGCGTGCTTCGGGCGATTCTCGAAAATCTCCAGCAGCGTGTGCTCGTTGCGACCGGAAGCGCCTGACCAGTTGAACCCGTATTGCAGGGAGGAGTAGTATCGATGCCCATTCTTGTAAATGAGAGAGCGATATTGAGTCAGTAGTTCTCCGATCACTCCGAAAGAGTGAATGTTGAATTCATGACTGTGTCGAGAGAATACAGCTTCATCTTCAATGATATTCCCGCTGAAGTGAAAAAAGCGAAGTGGGAAGCCATTGACGCTCCAAGTTCCGTCCGTCCTCGATAATCTTCTCTGGCTCAAGTTCCAGTAGGCAACATTGTACCCGACATGGCGAAGGATGAAGGTGTTGTCGATCATCGCGGGAAGAAGGTCTGCCCACTTCTGGTCCACGAAGCGGCCGCGCGGCAGGTCGATGCTGCAATCCGATTCGAGGCGGCGCGACCACCAGGAGACGACGCGTCGAACCTGCGGGGTATCGGCAAAACAGCAGAATCCGAGATTGTAGATCCCGTACAGCAGGAACATGCCGTCATTCATATCGGCGAACTCGGCCGGTTCCGTGATGTGCGGCGTCAGAACACAGGCGGCGCCCTCGTCGAGGCATGATCGCAACTCGTCCAAGGGAGAGAGCACCATGATGTCGGGGTCGAGATAGACGACGCGACTGCCGGGATGCCTGTCAAATAAATAGAGGAACATGAAAGGTTTTAGAGAAGTATTGAGCTCCGTAATGTTGTAATTTTGTTTCATATTCTCCAAATTCGGCACACCAAGTTGGTCGATGTATATAATTTCGAAGTCATACATGCCGGCATCGACGGAGTCCTCGCGGTCACAAAGCAGGAGGTAGAAGGTCGCATCTTTCTCGTGCGCCAGGATCGTCTCGCGCAGCGTGAGCGCGTATCCCATGAAATTGGCTGAACATACTGTGAAGAATATCATCGGCGGTCTCTCTGCGCCCGAGCCCCGTGGGCGGGCAGGACTGGGTGCCGAACCGTGCCGGCGCTGACGGGGACGAGACGTGCCTCGGATCGCGGCGCTTCCGGGGAGGGGGCGGCGCATCCCTGCCCCGCGAGGACCGGTCCGGCCGCGGTCGCGCCATCGGCGGACATCCCGGCCGGTCGGGAGCGGCCGACACAGCTCGCCGCCCCGTCGCCGCGACCGCCCGCCGGCCCGGCCGTGGCCGGGCCGTGCGGACCACGCCCGCCCGTCACGGCTGCGCTCTCAAGGCCACGCCCGCGCTGCCGAGGATCCTCCCCATGATCTCCGCTCCGCGGCTCACGTCGTGAACCTCGGCCGCGCGACGGTAGCCCGAGGCGGAGATGTGCTCCCACAGGCCGCGGTCCCGGTGCAAGCGGCAGACCGCCTCGGCGAATTCCTCGGGGCTGTCCGAGACCATGACGTCCCTCCCCGCGACCAGGTCCATGCCCTCGGCGGCGACCGAGGTCGCCACGGTCGGCACCCCGTGGATCAGGCTGGACACGATCTTGCCCTTGGCCCCGGCTCCGTAGCGCAGGGGGGCCACCATCACCCGAAGTCCCTCCAGTCGCTCGCCGATGTCCTCGACGTACCCGACATACACGACGTTCCTGTCGCGCCGCAGCCTGAAGCGCGGCGGCAGATCCGATCCCAGGACGTAGAGCTTGATGGCCTCGTCGCGCCCGCTCACCAGCGGCCAGATCTCGTCGAGGAGAAACAGGAGCGCGTCCACGTTCGGCGTGTGGCCGAACCCGCCGATGAAGCCGACCCCGTCGCGGGCGTCGAAACCCGCCCGGGGCTCCGCGAGGTCGCGCAGGAGCGGAACGACGTGAACGTTGGCCCCCGGAACGTTCTCGCGCAGGAGCCTCGCCTCCAGGGAGGACACCACGATGGTGGCGTCGCACATCCGGCTCAGATAGTATTCCCGCTCCCGCGTCCACTGGCTGCGGTTGAGCGACACCCGGTCATCGTTCAGCAGCGCCTCGCGCTGCTCGCGCACGTGGTGCAGATCTACGGTATTGAAGATGATCTTCGCGCTTTGAGACGATTTCCTCGCAAACTTATAATAATTGCCGCCGCAATGAACTCTCGATAGGAAGAACACGTCAAAATTCTTGCCGCATCTAGCCAGAAAATCTTCGACCGATTTATACTTGTAGTAGTCGACGCCGTAGACGCCGATGTTCTCTATCTGGCGCCGATAGCAATTGTCGTCTTGGAATTCGGCGGAGGCAATGAACGTGATGCGAAATCCCATGTTCAAGAAAATACGAAGGAAATTGAATGCGTCCAGTGAACCGGAATCCCGATTGGGCCTGGGGTATACGCCGTCGATCACCAGCAGCTTCGGGCCGTTCCCGGCCCGGGTCGACGCAGGTCCCGGCCTTGCCGTTCGGCCGGAGAGGTTCTCATCCGTGCCCATATAGTGCTCCAACGCAGCGATGTTCGAATCCAGCGGGAGCGAATGGCTATCGATGTAAGATGCAAGGTCGAATAGAGGGTTCGGATTGTAACGGCTATCCTCGTTGCGGGTGAGAAAATGGGCGAGCGGATGGAGGCCGGCCGCGGCGGCATCGGGGTAGGACGCGTCGTACCAAGCGGTATCGAAGAGCGGATGCGGCTTCAGACCGTGCTCGACCCCGTGTCGGATGTAGTGGACGAGCGGGTTGACATCCGCGGTACGCACGTGCGGGTAGGAATCGAGGTACCAGTGCGGCCTGAACAGCGGGTTGGGCATGCGCCCTTCCCGGGAGCCGTGATCCACGTAGTGCCGGATCGGATCGGCACCCGAGGCGCTCACGTCCGGATAGGTTCTGCGATACCAATCGACGTCGAACATTCCCGGGCAGGATGCAATGGTCTCGTAATCGCTCGCGGTCGAGGCTTCGGAGCGACGCTCTTTCCTGGCGAGATGGTTGGTTAATTTAGCAATATTTCTGAGAATATTCTTGGATTTCCGCATTGTGATCGATGCTCGCGATACGTGTAGGGCGCCCGCTTCATGAACGGCGCCGATTCCCGGCAATCCCACGGGCTGCCGGGATCCGACTCGGCCGGAGCCGACACGGCATTAGCAAATTCGTGAGCTTTCGGAAGCATGCCCGGATGCTCGCGCGGTCGCCGCGGGGCGCGGCGGCAAACCGCGACCTGCCGGGGCCGGACCGGCGGCATCTCTCCGGACGCGGTGGAACGGCCCGCACTGCCGGCGGGTCCGACCCGCGGCGCGATGCCGCCCGCGCGTCCGCCTCGCGCCGCCGCGGCTCGGCGCCCGCCCGGTCCACCGCGTCCGGCGCGGCGGTCCGATCGCGATCCGGGAACTTGCATCCCGGCAGGTGGGGCATTAAGGGCATGCCGGAATCCTGTGGAAATTTCATCAATGGATCCTTACCGCGTCGGGCCTGATCGTAAGGCTCTGGAGGAGCTATTCTTTTTCAGTCCGCTTCCCCCTTCACGGAACGGCATTGCCGATTACGCGACGCGTGTCTTGGCGGAGCTTTCGTCCCACTACGACGTGACGGCGTTCAGCGACTCACTATTTTCCGAGGTCCCGCCGGGCGTGACGCTGGCCGATGAGGCTTGCGCGTTCCAGTATCTCCGGCCCGGCGCCAAGAATGTGTACCAGATCGGCAACAATCCCGGACACGTCTTCGTGTTACGTGCTGCGCTGCGCCATCCTGGTGTGGTCGTATTGCATGATCCGCGCCTTCTTTATCTGTATCAGACGGCAGGAACCTCGACTCAGGATCTCTACGATCTGATGGCCGCATCGAATCCGCGCGCCGCGGAGCTGGTTCGCGCGGCGCGCGTCGATGGTCGTGGGCCGACCCGGGCCGATCACGTCCTGTTCGACGCCCTGGCGGATGTTGTGAGGGCGTCCCGCGCCGTCGTGGTGCATTCCGACTACGCCCGCCAGCTGATCCGCAAGCAGCACGGGGACGTCGCCGACAAGGTCGTGGTCATCCCGCACTTCGCGTACCCGCCCGTGACGCTCGCGCGGGCGGCGGCGCGCGCGGCCATGAACGTCGCCGCGGACGCCTTCGTGGTGATCACGGCGGGCTTCGTCCATCGACGCAAGCGCTACGAGTGGCTGATCGAGGGCCTTGACCAAGCCTTGCAAACCATCCGGCAGCCGGTGGTCTGGATCCAGGCCGGCGAGTTGCGGGAGGAGGAGGTGCCCCTCGCGGAGCTGCTGGACCTCCACCCGGCGGTCAAGGCGGTCTCGCGGGTCACGGGCTACCTGTCCGAGAGCGACCTCGACACCGCCGTCGCTGCCGCCGACGTTCTGGTGAACCTGCGCTTTCCATCGGAGGGCGAGAGTTCGGGATCGCTGGCGCGGGCGTTCGGGAACGGCACCTGCTGCCTCGTCTCCGATACGGCCGCGTTCCGGGAGATCCCGGACGATGTCGCGATCAGGATCCCGACGGTCGATGCGCCGCGGGCGATCGCGGCGGCACTGGACGCGCTCGCGGCCGCTCCCGCCCTCCGCGACGCCTTCGGCGCACGGGCCGCGCGCTACGCCGCGACGGAGCTGTCGATGAGCCGCTACGGCGAACGGCTCCGAGGCGTCCTCGACAGGCTCGACGCGTTCCCGGTGACGGCAGCGGCCCCCGCCGGGGCGGCGCTGCCCACGCTCCGCCTGCCGCCCGATCCCGCCTCGGCGCGCGCGCGCCTCGAGGCGCAGCTCGCCGCCCACCCGGCGGGCATGAGCGTCGAGATCGGCCCGATCCAGGCCCTCGTCGACGCGCGCGCGATCCTGGCATCCGTTCTGCCGGGAGGCGCCGAGGCGCGGCACGTGCGGGTCGTGCCGGTCTCGGCGGACGGCCCGGCCGACGAGGCGTCCTATCAACTCCGGCTTCACGTCTCCCGCCAAGCCGTGTCGCGCACCCAAGCCGTCTCGCGCACCCAAGCCGTCCCGCGCCCCCCGGCGACGGCCTGATCGACGCGCATCCCGGTCCCACCCGCATCGAGGCTGACGTGGCTTCCCTTCGCAGCATCCTGTCGGTCGTTCGAGCCTTTCGGTCGGCGGACGCCCGGAGCCTGATTGAGTCGGGCCTGTTCGACGCCGCATGGTACCGGAAGCGCTACCCGGCTGCCCGCCGCGGCCTCGTCTCGCACTACCTCGCCTCCGGGGCCGCGGAAGGTCACTGGCCCAACCCGCTGTTCGATCCCGTCTGGTACGCGACGGCCTACCCGGAGGCGGTGGCGGACGGGACCTTGCCGATCCTCTCCTATCTCCGGGACGGGCTCGCGACCGACCGGCGGCCCAACCCGGTCTTCGACACAAGGTGGTACCTGGAGCGCTATCCGGACGTCCGCGACTACCGGTTCCACCCCCTCGTGCACTACCTGAGGCACGGCGTCGAGGACGGCCGGGATCCGAGCCCCGACTTCAGCACGCTCTGGTACCTGGAGCAGAATCCGGACGTGCGGAATGCCGGTGAGCACCCGCTGGTCCACTACCTGCACTTCGGGATGCACGAGGGGCGCGCTCCGCGCCCGGCCTCCCCGGGAGACCGGGCGGCCGTCCACCGGACCGAGCCCCTCACCCGCCTCGAAGCGATGGTCCGGCGGGCGCAGGCCGGGGAGACGGAGCCCGCGGACCGGGCCGATCCCGTCTTCCGCTCCCTCGCCGAGGCGGTCGCGGCGATCAGGCTGCGCGATCCGGACGCCCGCTTCGTCGACGCCACCTATCCGGATCATGTCCTGCCCGGCCTCGTGCCCGATGCCGTGCTGGCCGGCCCGGCGGCCTTGCTGGCGCAGGAGGGTCCGTTGGGGTTCTACGCCGCGTTCCGCCAGCAGGGCGGTCGCCAGCCGATCTTCGTCGGCGGCCTACCGCGCCGGCCGCCTCCCCACGAATGGGTCTACGTCGGCGCCTGCGACGCGCTGCCCCCCCGCCTCGGGCCGGCCCTCGCCGCGCGATCGTTCCTGGTCCGGGACGAGCCCGACCGGATCGCGCAGGTCGCCGCGCGCGCCCCGGCCGAGATCGATTCGCTCGATCTCGGTCCGCCCGATGCCGAGGGCCTCGGGGTCGCCGCGCTGCTCGCGCCGGGGCGGCGCGCGGCCTTGACCGAGCCGGTCGGCACGGCCGAGTTGCCGAACCTGGACCGCATCCTGCTCCTGCCGGATCACGCGGTCTCGACCCCGGGCGAGGTCGAGACCGCCGGCGATTTTTCCTGGATCTGGTGCGGGCCGGACCGCATCCAGCGGTTCGCGCTCGGGCGGCGGCCCTTTCCCCGTACGACGATCGGGATCGCGTTCAGGGCCGCCGATGTGGGGATCGGGTCGCGGTGCCGCGACCTGCTCCGCTTCCAGGTCAATGGCCGCACGGTCGAGGCCGTCGTGGCGGTGTCGGGTCGGGACGGGGCGGCCCTGATCGCCGTCCCGCCGGCCGGGCCGGCCGGGCCGCTGACCCTCTCGATCGGCTGCCGGGACGGCGTGCGGGCCCCGGGAGACCCCCGGCGGCTCACGGTGCACGTCACCGCCATCACCCTCACGCCGGCCCGTCCGGAGACGGCATCGCAGGAGATCGCAGCCCGATGAGCCGCCCCACCTCCGTCGGAGCCGGCCCCCGCATCCTCGTCGTCTCCCCCATGGCGTCCCATCCCGCGAACCAGGGCAATTCGCTCCGGCTCCTGGCGTTCAACCGGGAGCTGATGAGGCGCGGCAGCCGCATCGACCTCGTCTATTACGGCATGGAGGGGCTGACGCCGGAGAGCGAGGCCGCCATGCGGGCCGCCTGGAACGACTTCATCTTCGTTCCGAGCCGGCCGCTCGGACGTCCGTCCTACGCCACGCACTGGGGCATCGACGACTGGTGCTCCGACGCGCTCTGCGAGGCCGTGGAGCGCCTCACCGCCGAGCGCCGCTACGACGCGGTCGTGGTGAACTACAGCTGGATGTCCCGCGTGCTGGAGTTCTGCGACGGCCCGGTGAAGGTCCTCGACACGCACGACGTGTTCGCGGGCCGCCGCGACAAGATGGTCGAGGCCGGCCTCGACCCGCGCTGGTTCTTCACCTCGGTGGCGCAGGAGCGCGAGGCCTTCGCGCGGGCGGACATCGTCATCGGCATCCAGGAGGCCGAGAGCGGCCTGATCGCCGAGCATTGCGCCGGCCGGGTGCTCACGGTCGGGCACCCCCTCGCTCTCGACTTCCTGCTCGAGGAGGCGGGGACCGAGCGCCCGCTGCCATTCGGCTACTTCGCGAGCGGCAACCCCTGGAACAAGCGCTCCGCCCTGGCCCTCGACGCGGCGCTGGCGACCCGTCCGTTCCGCAACTGGGCCATCGCCGGCACGATCTGCGACAGCCGGCTGCGCCTGAGGACTGCACCGCTCGAACTCGGTCGGGTCGCGCATCCGCGCGAGTTCTACGACCACGTGGACTGCGTCGTGAACCCGATGATCGGCGGCACGGGGCTCAAGATCAAGACGATCGAGGCGCTGTCCCATGGCCGGTCGGTCATCGGCACCACGGCCGCGTTCGAAGGGCTGCGGCCCGCCCACCCGTTCCACCGCTTCGCCTCGGCGGAGGCGCTGGCGGAGGGCATGCAGGATCTCGCGAGGGATCCCGCACTCCGGGACGAGGTGGCCCGTGCGAGCCGGACCCTCGCCGTGGCCTATGCGGGCGCGGTCGCCGCCCAGTTCGACATGTTGATCGCTTCCATCGAGGACCTCGCCCATGATCGCCGAAGCCAGCGCCACGAAGAGCTCGCCTGAGCCCCGCCCGGCGGTTCCCGCGCATGCCGGGCGCGATGCCGGGGATGCCGCGGCCTTTCCGTTCGGCCGGGCGCGCGTCCTGCCCGGCCACATCGTCCTGATCGCCGAAACCGAGGCGCGCCTGCACGGCCCTCTGCTGGCCCTCGTCGAGGGCATCGAGATCGGCCGCAGCCGGCCGCTGGATCGCTGCGCCGCGGGTGACGAGGTCTCGATCCCGATCCGGCGCTTCCCGTTCGTCCCGCTCCCGTGCGAGGTCCGCTTCTCCGGCGAGGACGGCCTCGATGCGGCGGCGCCGATCGCGCTCGCCTCGGAGGCCGAGGCGGTGCGGCTCGCGGGCCCCGGCGAGGTGACGTGCGACGATCTGCGGATCGAGAACGGGATCGTGACCGGGACGCTCACCAACGCGGTCAACGGGCTCGCGGTCCCGGTGCTGGTCGGGCAGATCAACGGCGTGTTCCGGCAAGTCCAGGTTGGGCCGCTGCGCATGCGGGACGAGGGCGGCAGCACCTGCCGGCTCTCGCTGGCGCTCGAGGCCGGCGACCTCACCGAGACCGGCGCGACCATTCGCGTTCACGCGCTGCCGAACCTCGCACCGATCGCCCAGATCGGCTTCTCACGCGCCGACAAGGATGCTCTGGCGGAGGCCGTGACGCGCCTGGAGGCGAAGGTGGCGCAGCTCGCCATGAGGGCGCGCATCGACGCGGCGGGCGCTCAGCGCGTCCTCGAGGAGGCCGTCGCGCGCCAGCAGACGCGCCTCGACGCGATGACGGAGTACTTCGCGGCCCTCGTCTACGACCGAGGGGCGGGGGTCCCGGACGATCAGGCGGCCGCGGCCGAGGTCGACCGCGTCCTCAAGGCCTTCTACGAGACCGTGCAACGGCCCGACGACGGGCGGGCCGTATCCTCCACCCGGAACATGGTCCGCCTCGCGCCGACGGACCCGAGCTTCGGCGACGACTGGCACGCGCCGGAATACTTCGACGGCGTCTCCTTCCGCTGGATGCCGGTCGCCGCCACGATCCTCAATCCGGCCGCGGATCGGCGCGCGACGGGGTTCCTCGTCAGCGTGTTCTCCTATCTCGGCGAGGTGCCGCCCGACGTTTTCGTCTCGCTCGACGGTGGGGAGCCGGTCCGCGGCGAGAGGATCGGCCTGGTCGACGGGCAGTCCTACACGGTCCGGATTATCCTGCCCTCGCCGCAGCATTTCGGGGTTGCGCGCCTGATCTCCAGCCAGGCGAGGCGGCCGAGCGAGCTCGACCCGACCTCCCACGATCGGCGCATCCTGTCGTTCAGCGTGACCGGAATCAGGCTGCTGCTCGAGCCCGACGAGTGAGGCCGGGCGCTGACGGCGGCACCGTCGAATTCCACGCCCAGGTCACCGGCGACGACGCTCCTGCCGAGACGAGACGCCGGACGACGCTCTCGGGTGCAGGCCCCGGCACCGGGCGGCGGTCACGGCCGAGGATGCCGGCGGTGAGGACGTCGGGGCGAAGTGATCCGCTGTCCGGACGCTCACGTCCGTTCAGCGGATGACAAGCCCGCGCGGCGCCTGAGCGAAGCCCCAATCCGCATTGCGACGCAATCCGTCGGATCACGAGCCCGCGCGGCGCTTGAGCGAAGCCGACCTCCGCATGGCCGAAATGGGAGATGGCGAAGCAATCCGTCGGATGTCGGATGACCCGCCTCGACGCTCCGGCGCGGGCCCGCCGCATGTCGCGCCAGCCCGCGCATCCGGACGCGGCCCGCGACGATGACGCCCGCACTCTGCGCCTGTCGATTGCCTCACTGCCAGTCCGGTCGTGTCATCCAGAACCGCGTTCGCTGCGCCGAGCCGTCAGGTTGGCTGGTAGTCAACCTTCATGAACGGAATTGGAACTCGCCCGAGAAACTCACATATGTCCCGCCCAACCGATGGACTTCCGAGATCCGTCATCAGCAACTGGCCGGTCCCGCGAAAGAAGTCATACACCTCAGCCGCATGCTGCTCCATCACGGCTTTCAAGCTTCCGTCGCTGACGTCGGAAATCTTCTGCGGGAGATCGTGCAAGTAGCGGGTATAGACCACTTTCTCATACGGATCGAAGTCTCGCCTGCCGATGTGCCGCCGGACCGACCGAATCCAGTCTTCAGCCGGCCGGTGTAACACGATGAATTGCGAGGATGGAAACCGTCTCGCCAGAACATCGTAGATTCCGCAGATTGGCACGTCGCTGACGGCATCATGTTCATACAGGACTTTATTCAAGCTGTAGGAAACGTGCCACCTGTCCGCTTCACGGCCTCGGATCTCTTCCTCAAGATCGATGCCATCGTAAAACTTAGGCCAGTGGATCGATTTCAGCCCGAGATCACACAGCAACCTATGGACACTTTGAGTTCCGCAACGGTGGAGACTCGCCACGAACACTTTTCTGCTCCGCAAGAGCTCAGTCATGGTGCTCCGCTATCGTCTCCTGAACGGCGCGCCGCCTGCCGTCATCCGTACCGTGCGCACCCCATTGGGGTTTATTTCTCATAGAGACACAGAATATAACGGAGACCCATGAAATCAAGCGGAATCTCAAAGTGCTGCGAATGGATCGTCAGCACGGCCGCGATACGTCGGCCTTCGGATTTGATTTGGACCGCTTTACCGAGCGAAAGTAAAATGCCGAGCTTCGCGAATTCTCGTCGATTTCTAGATCGACGACCGATCAACGCCGGCACCCCACAGAGGATCCCAGCGAAGGGGCTCGGATCCTCGGAGATTGAAGGGCGCGGCCAAGGGCATGCCCTTCCATCGTGAGTCCGGTCGCTCAACCGGCCTCGCGCATCAGGGTGCCGATGCGCGCCAGCCTGAAGCTGGTCGCGATCACGGCGGCCCGGACGTGCGCCGCCGCGGGCTCAGGCCGCGGCCGTGCGCGGTCCCGGGCCGGCGGGACGGGCTGGCGGCGCGGGCGGCCGCACGACCCGAGAGGCTGAGGCGCCGACCCGTGTGCGGATCGGGGTGCGGCCATGGGCGGGCGGCGTGCGCGGCGCCGGAGCCGCGGCGCCCTCGGTTCGACCCCCGAAGACGATCCCGACGTCGCCTCCGGCGACGAGCCCGCGCCTCCACCACCGACTCGTCGCGGCGGCAGTGGCGAGCGCGACGCGGCGTCTCGGCGGTCGCCAGGAGGGTGCGCCCCGCGGTGCGGTGCGGGAGGTGTCGTCGCACCGCATCCCATTCTCATCCAGTCTCCCGCGCAACTCGGCCGCCGGCACCGGGGCCCGTGACAGGTCGGGAACCTCCTGCTATGACGGTCCGAGGTATAACGCCGACACGCGTGTGCTCTCTTGCCAAAACTGAAACCTGCTCATTTGCTTACGAAATACGTTGAGGAGAGCGGGCCACGCGAGAGATGATGCGAGTTGGTATATTAATCATCTGGGAGATGACGTCTTGAAATTTGTTCGTGCAACAATCTTATCCGATGATCCCCTCATCATATTCACGGGAGGCTCGGGTGATGCGCCGGTTTCCGGATCGTCGCTCCTGGCGGAGCCTCTGCGTGATCGGAAAGTAACGTTTCTAATCTTGACCTTATGGTCGGCCGAGAGCAACGATCATGCCGACAACTTGATGAATTTCGTAAAGAAATATGAGGCCGATTATCCAAATCACGAATATATCGTTTTTTGCAATACACAAGCTGAAGTCGAAAATCTTGCGCGCCGGGGCGTGCGGGCTTATTTTGGACAGCAGAACTCTTTCATCGATCCGAATGTTTATAAACCGATCGATGGCATCCCGAAAGATCTACAGGCAGTCTATACGGCACAGCTTCACCCGTTCAAGAGACATGCTCTCTGCGCCGACCTCGACTCCGTAGGCCTCGTGTATCACTCGTTCGGAGAAGAAACGCGTGCGTACTACTCGGAGCTGAAGCAGCAGATTCCGGGCGCTCGCTTCATGAATGAAGAGCTGACGAGCCCGCCGCACGGGAATCTCTCGGCGCCGGAAGTCGTCACCATCATGAATCGGGCGCATGTGGGACTCTGCCTCTCCGCCGAGGAGGGCGGCATGCATGCCAGCGTCGAGTATCTGCTCACCGGCCTGCCGGTCGTCTCGACGCCGTCCAAGGGCGGGCGCGATTTCTTCTTCGACAACAGCTTCGTCGAGATCGTGGATCCGACGCCGGCCGACGTTGCGAGGGGGGTGAGAGAGATCATCGGGCGGGCGCCGCCGGCGCAAGAGATCCGCAACCGGACGATCGACCTCCAGCGCAAGCAGATCGCTCTGTTTCAGGATTACCTGGACGGCTTGGTCAAGCAGAATGGTGGCTCCGGGTACGATCGGTCGCTGTGGAACGCGCGCTATCGGGACAAGCTTCTCGGTTGGGAAACGCTCGACGAAGTGTTGAAGCGTATTCCGGCCTAGCGCCGCAGGCGTGCCAGCGCGCCGAGATCGTGTAATCCGGGCGCCGGGACGACCCGAGCTTCCGCTCTTCGCGAGGGGGCGTGCGGCATGCGTTGCGACGTCCCGGCCGCGCGCCGCTCTGATTGCCTCGTCGGGAATGCGGCGGATTGCCGGATCGACAGCAATGCGCGCTCTCCCTGACCGGCGGCGCGCACGGATGCGACATCGGCTCTGCGCATCCGCGCCGCGCACCCGTCTTGCCCGCAGGAGATCGAATTGGCCACGCGGCACCCGCCGGCCCTATCCGTCCTGCACGGCGCGAAAGTCTGGTTCGCACTCTCCGGACCGTGCCGCAATCGCACTTAGCTGTTTGGGATCGCCCCGTTTCTGTGGACGGTTCGTGGGCTTGGCGGACCAGGGTCTCGGTTACGGGCTGTGGGTGATGCCCCTGTTCGGAGACGCTGGGTGAGCGGTCGCCCAGGGCGGAGTGGTGCCGCACCGGGTTGGCGAAGCCCTTCAGGTCGCTGAAGAGGGCCGTGCGGGCCTCTGGCCGGGAGCGGAAGCGCCGGCGGGCGAGCAGTTCGCATCCCAAGCTCGAGAAGACGCTTTCGGCCTTGGCGTTGTCGTGAGCATCTCCGACCGAGCCCATCGAGGGCCGCACGCCCGCCTCGCGGCAGCGGCCGCCGAAGGCCAGCGAAGTATAGAGCGGACGACCGATCCAGGCGTAGTCCCCGGCCTTCGAGACGCCCAGCACGCGCGCCATGGCGGCGATCGGGAAGCGCGCCTGGTTCTTGCTCATGAACCGGAAGATCCCGACGGCAGAGCCCCGGTCTCGCGCGCAAACCAGGCTGTCGCGCGAGAGAGGATGTCGCGCTCCAGCCTCAGTTGCCGGTTCTCCCGCCGCAGCCGCAGCACCTCCTCGCGCTCCGTCACCGACAGCGCAGCCTCAGCGGCAGGGGGCTTCGCCTCTCGACGTCCTTCCTGCCGGTCGGCCTCGGCCGCCCGGTTGCGGATGGCCTGGGCCGACGGCTCGAACTCGCGGGCGAGGTCGGTCGGAGCGCGCCCGGCGCGCACCAACTCGACCATCTGGCGGCGGAGCTTCACCGGGTACGGGGGACGGGGTCTCGGCATGGCAAAAACACCTCACGCGAAAGCGTTCTCGGTGTCCACCAATCCGGCGCAATCCCAATCCACTAATCAGCCGAAAACCGTATGAGGGGTAGGGCTTGCGAGAGGCGTGCATGCACCGTCATCTGGCTATTCCATCCCCCACAGGTCCATAACAGCCTATAGCGCGCTATAGCGCGCCCGAGAGATAGCCTTGCTCCCGGCCTGCCAACGCGATACCGCTACGCCTGTCCCGTAGTGGCTCCGCATCCGTCTGATCGAGAGTGACCGGAGAATTGCGCGCGTGCAGGATCTGGATTGGTCTACCTTCGAGGTGATGCTCGCCGACGCGAGGCTGTCGGGCGACGGGCGCCGCTGGTTGTCCCAATCCGATCGCCGCGCCGACGCCGGCATCCGCGCGCACGTCGTCCGATCCGGCCGGCCCTCGCCAATCCCGCCGCCGAGCCTGCGCGGCGTCGCGGTGCTGACCCAGATCCGGCGGTTGCTCGGCGCGGCTTCCCCGACCTCGCGGTCCTCGCCGCGGGCGCCCCGCGCGGCCTGGGGGAGGCGGGGACGTCGTGGGGGTGAGCCGGAGCCGGCCGGGGACGCCGTCGGCCTGCCCGGAAGAGGCTGCGCCCAGCGGCGTGGGATCTCGCGCGAGCCGCCGGCGCCGTGCGGCGGACCCCTCGTCGAGTCCAATGACGGTCAGTACGTCCTACGCCTTGCGAAGTCTGACAATGTGCCGTACCTTGGGTAAAATTTCCTATCCGATCGAATCGACAGGGCAACACTTAAATTGAGGAGCGCATAATTTATGAGGGCGCAGGAAACACAAGAATTACGGTTCGAGAATGACGCAAGTTTCGAGATCGTAAGCGAAGCTCCCCGCGACGTTAGAATTAGAGCCAGCGATCAGCTCGACAAGAGTAACGGTTTGCATTTTCGTGAGTGGACCCGACCGGCAGGTGATTGCTTTCGCTGGTCGGGGGCGCGGGATAGCGTCCGGCTTCCAATCCGCATCGAGCGCGGCGCCGGCGTCGACATCGACGTGGAAGTCATGGGCACGGCGTGCAATCCGGCCCAAGCGCGGCTGCGGGCCGACGGCATCGATGTCCCGACGCCGGACGGTTCGGCGGCCGAAGGCTACTTCCACCTGAGAGCGTCCCTCCCCCCGGTCGTCGGCCAGTCGCTCATCCTGGAGATCTCCTCGGCGACGAGGCCGGAGAGTCAGGAACCCGGCGGGCGGAATCTCGGTCTCGCCATACTGTCCGTCAGGGTCGTATCCAAAGATATCGCGCATGGCTAATCCCGCTACACTGTCCGACCGACAAAAATCGACCGTCGGTGACGAGGCGATGCAACGCCTCAGTCAAGTCGAAGCTCGGCAAACAGAGCTCGAATCCGCGCTCGAGAAGAATCTGGGCGCCGTCGACGCGGCCGTCAGAGCGGCGTTCGATGCGGCGACGACCGCCTCTCTGATGGCGAACTGGAGCTTCGATGCGAGGATGCCGAACACGCTGAGCGGCAATCTCTCGCTCCCGGAGCGCGACGCGTCCGGTCGCTGGGTGAGATGGCTCCTGGGGATGCCCCGGCTGGAATGGACGGTGCAGGTCACGCCGAACCGCCAGTACGACTTGACGGTCGTCGTCCCGAAGTTCGTGTCCAGGCGGGCTTACGACGGCCTGTATGTCCGCGCCAATGGTGAAGATCTGCCATGGCTGTCCTGGGACGGCGCCGTTCGCGGGACCATCGTCGGCGCGGGGCAGGACGGTGTGTTGAAACTGGCCTTGGCCGTGCCCGAGACGGAAGAGGCAGATGCTCCCTTCGCTGTGGCTTCGATCAACCTCAAGGTACGGTGATCCGTGTCCGACAATGCCCGCCTCACCGTTGCGATCTGCACTTTCGACCGCTACGATCTGTTGAACAGGACGGTTTCGACGCTGTTGGAGCGGGACCGCATCGACGGGCACCAGGCCGAGCTTCTGATCGTCGACAACACCCCGCTGGCGCGACGCCGGCCCATCGCGTTGCCCGAGGGCCGCGGCAGCCGCGTGACCTTCTGCGACGAGACCGGCCTCTCCCATGCGCGCAATCTCGCGATCGACGAGGCGAACGGCGAGATCATCGCCTTTCTCGACGACGACGCCCTGGTCTGCTCCGGCTGGACAACGCAACTGCTGAATGCATTCGATGCCCATCCGGATGCATTGATCGTCGGCGGCCGCGTCGTTCCCCTCTACGAGAACGCCGATCGTCTGCCGGAGTGGTACGATGACCGCTTGGCGTCGCACCTGTCGTGCATCGACTGGTCGGACACGGGACGCTTCTTGAACGAGAACGAGTGGGTGGTCGGAGCGAACCTCGCCATCCGCAAGGACGTCTTCCGGCAATATGGCAGGTTCGACCCTTCGCTCGGGCGGCGTGGCACCGCGTCGCTGCTGAGCAACGAGGAGACCGCCCTGCTCGACCGCGTCGGAAGGCACCGAACCTTCTACTGCCCGGAAGCTTGCGTCGAACACATCATCGCCGCCGACCGCCTGACTCCGGAACATTTCCGCCGCCGCGTCTTCTGGCAAGCGATCTCCGACGTGGTCTCCGGCTCGTGCTGGATGACCCTCGATCTGGCCTACGAGCGTTACAAGACCAGGATGGTGCTTGCTCCGCCACAGTATCGGAATATCAAGGCCCTGTCATATTTGCCCCGCACGTCGGCGGAATTCGTTGTTCAACTTGAGTCGATATACGCCATGGCGATGATTGCGAGCGCCGGCTTCAAGCAGGGAGAGGATGCATGACGGTGCCGGCGACCTCGCCCAATCGCTTCGGCCAGACCGTCCTCTTCATTACACCATTCGCATCGCATCCGGCGAATTCCGGTCAGCGGCGGCGCGTCTTCCAAATCGCATCGCTGCTCAAACGGGCAGGCTTTCGGATCACGTTTGTTCTCTATGCCTTCGAACTCCCCTGGTATTGGTATTTCGATCAGATTTCCTACCAAGAGATGGTCAACACCTGGGGTGAGGTGCATATCTATCCCGCATCCAAACAAGTCGGTCTCCCTCCTCAGGACGGAAACTTTCATTCGCTCGACGAATGGTGGGATCCTGCATTCGAAAAGTTCTTAGAGCGTCTGAATGAAATCAAAACATTCGACGTCACCGTGGTCACCAATGTTTGGATGACAAAGGCTTTCTATTCAGCGTTTAATTCGTTCAAGATCCTCGATACGCTGGATGTATTCTCGAAGCGTCAACAGATAGCGAATCGCACGGGGATTGCGCCGGAGTTCTTCTGGACGGATGAACGGAACGAGATGTTCGGATGGAGCCGGGCCGATCTGGTGGTCACGGTCACGGACGAGGAAAAATCGTATTTCGGCGATAAAATCACCGTTCCAGTCCATAACATACCGATTGTTCTGGCCGAAGCGGCGGCAAAAAAGACGCGGCGGTCATATATCCATGACGACAGGGTCGTCTTCGGCGTGCTGAGCAGCGCCCAAGTCTACACGGTGATCGGGTTGAACGCCGTGCTCCAGGAGCTGGAGCTGCAAGTCGAAGAAGATTTTTCGCCGGTCGATCTGATCATCGGCGGCACGATATCGGATCATGTGAAGACCAATTTGCCCGTGCAGCGTCTTGGGGAGGTGGCCTCCGAAGAGGAGTTCCTCGGCCGCGTCGATTTCATTATCGCGCCCCAATTCGATGGAACCGGTTTCAAGGTGAAAGTCGCGGATGCGATGCTCGCGGGCATTCCGGTCCTCGCCGCGGAGCATTCGAGTATCGGAACGGGTCTCCCGGACAGTTTCGTCTTCTCCTCTCCCAAGACGCTCGCGCGCGCCATGTCGCGGATCGCGCTCGACCGGCCCCCGCTGTCACGCTTCCTCGACGCGGTCGAGGCGGCCGCAGCGGATCTCGTCGCCGCACGCGAGCGCTCCGAAGCGGAGCTCATTGCGTCGATCGAGAGGGCGTGCGGACTCCTGGTGCTCGATGTCCGGGGTCTGTCGGCGGAGGAGCACTGGCCGATCCTTGCCTCCTACGTGAGCTGGTCCCGCATCCTGTCGGATCGGATGAGGGTCTTCTTCCTCGTCGATGACAACCTGAAACGCATCATCGGGCGCCTGCGCAATCGTTGGTACGAGATTGTCGGCGAGGCCGACCTTCCAGATCTGAAAACCAGCGGGAAGATGGTCGTCGCGCTCGGGCCATTGCGGGCCAATGATCTATCGAGGTCGGTGCGCGACGGTCGTTGGGATTGGTTGCTCGGCGAGCAGGTGGTCTCCGATCCCGGAGACGACGCAGTGTCGCAACTCCCCTTCCTGCATTCCGACATCGACTGGCTTCCGGGTGTCATGACCATGATACGCGGGCGCGGTGATCTGGCGGCTACCGACAAAGCCGGCGAGAGGATCGCGGGGCCGAGTGTCGCGCGCGTGACCGTGGTCGAAAACAGCGAACTTGCGCGGGCTCTGCCGCGTGCGGGTCGTTCAAGCGACGTCATCATCGCACTCTCGGATCGAGGGATGTTCAACAACCTGATCGCGGAACTGCTTTGCGGTGGGCGGGATTCGGGGCCCGAACTCGCTTGGATCGGCCGGGCCGGAGCGCCCGCCGAAAGGCTGCTTCACGAGATTGCATCCCGCTGCTCCCTCAAGTTCACGGGCTCGACCATCTGCGGGCGAAGCTCTTATGACGATGTCGAGAAGTACGCCCGGGCGCTCTTATCCGGCGTCGCGATGCCCCTAGAGCGGCACCCGATCACGTTGCAATCGGGTGCCGCTCTCGATCTTTGATCTTGCCGCATTGTCCGCGACGAACCGGCATCCACTTCGTCGGAAAATGCTCTAGACCGCGCGGCGTGACGCCGTCGTAAGACGTTTGGTGAGCCGCGGCGGGGCCGTCGCCGATGCGCACGGCTCGCGCCGAAGCTGAACGTCGCCCGGCCATCTCGTCGGATCCTGGCGGGATGGTGCGGTGCTGGCGACCTGCCGGCGAGCGGCCAGTTCCGTCCGGGCTGCGGCTGCGGCGCGCGGGCTGATCCGCGGCTCGCCACCCTCCTCCGCGCCCTCTCGATCCGGCAGCCGCCGGGCAGGGTGCGATGCCAGTTAGTCTTGCAGCCTGAGGGCAAGGCAGTATCCATCCGGTCAGAACCGCGGCGCGTTGGGGTTGCGGCGTGTTAAGCTGGACTCATGCAGATCGATGAGGAGCGGATCGACGAGGCGGTGCTCGGCCTCCCGTGGCTGACGCTCCACGATGAGCGCCGGGCCTGGAAGGGATTCGACTGGCAGGTCCTCGATCGGCTGCACCGCAAAGGGCTGATCGCAGACCCAGTCGGACGAGCCAAGTCCGTGGTGCTCACGGATGAAGGGCTTCGCCGATCCCGGGCGTTGTTTCACGCCTTGTTCACGCGCGCGACCTGATCGCTGGATCCCGCGCTCAGGCGACCTGAGCCGAACTGGCCATCGCGGGACCGCGGGCTTTCCAGGCCCGGGGCAGGGGTGCGGCGAGGGCACGTGAGGGGTGGTCGTTGATCCGCGCCAAGACGTCGGCCAGCCAAGCTCGCGGATCGACGTCGTTCAGGCGCACCGGGATGACGAGGCGGTCCCGGTGGTGTTCGACGACGCGCTCGAAGCGGCATTCGGGGATGGCGAAGGGGATGGGCATGCCACCCACGATGGGGTGGGCGGGGCAGGCCATCACCGGGCCGAGTCAATCCACCGGCGTCCACGCAAAGTGATCCTGGTGGCTTACAAGGGCTGAGCCGGGCTCGCAGGGGCGGCCCCACGCCGCCACGGCCACAGGGGCGCACCGGGCGGCCGATGAGCGAACGGATGGCGCAGGGTCGCACGTGGCAGTTTCCGGTATACCTTGGCGGTCGACGCGACAGTGCGGCGGAGCCGAATGTGCAGCCGGCGCCGTACCAGGAGCGGTCGCAGATCCTTCAGGATCTCGTCGCCGACCGCGAGGGTATCACGGAGGTCCCGGGCCAGCTCGGCCGCGAAGCTGGCCCCGGACACGGCCGGAAAGTCCTGCACTTGGCGGAGGCTCAGGGCGGCCAAGTCCCCCTGCAGCATCTGCAGCCGCGTGTAGAAGTAGGAGATCTTGCGGGGGAGCGGGGCTTCCAGCCGATCAAGGCAGCCCGCATAGGCCTGATAGACCGCCGCCGGGATCGGGGGCAGCGTCGGCACGGCGACGCGGGGCACCGTGGCCGCCACATGCTCCAGACGAGCCAGAACGTCGTGGGTCTCGATCGCCCGCAGCACGGCAACAATCTCGCCGACCAGGGCAGATGCCAGGTTGCGCTGCCGGTGCCGGCGCTCGCGACGCCAAGCATAAGCCAAGCTTACGCCGAGCACGACCAATGCGGTCAGGACCGCAACATCGAGGGTATGCATCGGGCCGCCTCCGCGGCTGACGTCATGAGCTTGATCATAGCACGGTTCTGCTCGCCTGCATGAACAGTTGACGCTGTCAGGGCCGGTTTTTAGAGTGGCGGTCTGGGGGTGGAGTTCCCCATAACCGCCCACCCGGGCCGATGACTCCTACCGCGTGACGACATGCGGTGGGGGTGCGCCCGCAGACCCGCCGTCGGCGGGTTTTTTCATGCCGTCGCGCATCCGCTTGAGCACCGGCCGAAGGCCGGAGGAGGCGTGTGATGGCGGATGTCTGGCTGGAGCCCGCGGTGTGGCTGGGGCTCGCGCTACTCGCCGCGATCATTGCGCTGCGCGTGACGATCTCGGTGGCCCTGGTCAAGATGATGGTAGGGGCCGTGGCCGGCAACACCATCGGCCTGCACCTCACCGACTGGGTCAACTTCCTGGCCGGCTTCGGCGCAATCCTGCTGACCTTCCTGGCCGGCACGGAGATTGACGCGTAGGTGGTGCGTAAGCACGCCGGGGCCAGCCTCAGCATCGGCGTGTGGGGATTGGGATTGCCCCGTCTCTGTGGACGGTTATGGGGCTTGGCTGACCGGGGTCTCATGTGCGGGTTTTGGGCGGTGCTCCTTCTCGTAGGTGAGGGGTGATCGGTAGCCCAGGGCGGAGTGTCGCCGCACCGGGTTTTAGAAGCCTTCGAGGTCGCTGAAGAGGGCCATGCGAGCCTCTGGCCGGGAGTGGAAGCGCCGGCGGGCGAGGAGCTCGCATTCCAGGGTTGAGAAGAAGCTCTCGGCCATGGCGTTATGGGATGGACGCCTCCCGCTCCGCGCCCAGGTTGGGCGAGACCGAGAGGGAGAAGAGCCATGCAGATGCTCGCGATCGATCTGGCCAAGCAGTCGTTTCACGTTCACGGCGTCGATGCCGATGGTCAGGTGATCTCCCGGCGCGTCGGGCGCACCAAACTTCCGGCGCTGGTGGCCAGCCTCGCCCCGAAGGTGATCGCCATGGAGGCTTGCGCCACGGCCCATCATTGGGCGCGAGCTTTCCTCGCGGCCGGGCATGAGGTTCGGCTGATCAACCCGCGCTTCGTCAAGCCGTTCGTGCGCGGCTCGAAGAACGATGCCGTCGACGCCGAGGCGATCTTCGACGCCGCCTCACGTCCCACGATGCGGTTTGTGCCTGTGAAGTCGACCGAGCAGCAAGACCTGCAGTCGCTTCATCGCGTCCGCGATCGGCTGGTCTCGCAACGCACGAACCTGATCAATCATACCCGTGGGCTCCTGGCTGAGTACGGCCTCATCTACCCGAAGGGTGCGGCCCGCTTTCCAGCGCGTGTGCGGGCGGAACTTTCCGAGGCGGGACTGTCGCCGATGGCGCGAGCCACCTTCGCGGCCCTGCTCGACGAGTTGGAGACCCTGGAGACGCGGCTTGAGCGGCTCGACGATCAACTTCGGGCGATCTGCCGCGAAGACGTCGTCTGCCGCCGCCTGATGACGTTGCCTGGCGTGGGCCCGGTCGTCGCCACCGCCCTCAAGGCCAGCGTCGGCGATGCCCGCCAGTTCCGCTCAGGGCGCGAACTCGCGGCCTGGATCGGCTTGGTGCCGCGACAGTACTCCACCGGCGGCAAGCCGCACCTCGGGGGCGTCGGACGCCGGGCCAACCACTATCTGCGGCGCCAACTCGTGCACGGCGCCCGCGCGGTCGCCTTGCGCCTGGCCACGAAGACCGATCCGCGCTCACGCTGGTTCCAGGCGGTGATCGACCGGCGCGGGTTCAACAAGGGGATCGTGGCGATGGCCAACAAGACCGCGCGGATAGCCTGGGCGATGCTGAGGCGCGAGGAGGATTACGCCCGCGCCTGACGCGGGCGACCGAGATCGTCGCGCGAGCGGCGATGCGTGCGAGGTGACCGACGATGGCGACACGGCGTGGGCCGCCGCTTCCGATCCTGACCTACGACACGGCCTTCGAGGCCGCTAGCGTTATGAGGACGGAAGAAGCGGACCCCATCGAGGCCAGGGGCGTGATCGCTCCACCGACAGGCCGGATAGATTCACGCACCCAAGGTCGTGGTCGTCGCTGAGGAATACCTTGCCGCGGGAGGCGTCCATAGATTGTCGTAAGCATCACCGACCGAGCCCATCGAGGGCCGCACCCCTGCCTCGCGGCAGCGGCTGCCAAAGGCCAGCGAAGTCTAGTGGGTGGATTCAAGTGGTCGTCGCAACGGCTTGGCGGAGGGCGGTTGTGATGGCAGGTCGGCGGCGTTCGGATCGGGCACTTCGCGAGAAGCTGCGGTCACCGGGTCGTCCCGGGGTCGGTCTGCGCGAGACGCGGCGGGGGTTCTGGGCGTTCCTCGCGCAGGGTCTCTCCAGCGAGGTCGCAGCGATGAAGCTCGGGATCTCGCCACCGGTCGGCTCGCGGTGGTTCCGGACAGCAGGCGGAATGGCACCTTCCCACCTGTCACCATCATCCAAGTCGCCTTCTGCGCGCTACCTGTCGTTGGCTGAGCGGGAGGAGATCGCGATCCTACAAGCGCAAGGTCACGGGGTCCGGGACGTCGCTCGGCGTCTGGGACGGGCGGCGTCGACCATCTCGCGGGAATTGCGCCGCAATGCGGCGACCCGCAGTGGCGGCCTGGACTATCGCGCCACGACCGCGCAGTGGCACGCTGAACGCGCGGCACGCCGGCCCAAGCCAGCAAAACTGGCGGGGAACGCAGCGCTGCGGACGTACGTGCAGGAGCGGCTCGCCGGAACTGTCGCGACACCGGGCGGGAGCGCTCTGCCTGGCCCTAGCGTTGCCTGGAAGGGACGGCGGCACGGGCGACGCCAGAGCCGGCGATGGGGTCGATCCTGGAGTCCGCAGCAGATCGCCGAGCGCCTACGGCTCGACTTTCCGGGCGATACGACGATGCGCATCAGTCACGAGGCGATCTATCAGGCGCTCTACATCCAGGGCCGGGGCGCGCTGAAGCGTGAGCTGACCGCGTGTCTTCGCACAGGACGGGCTTTGCGTGTGCCGCGGGCCCGCAGCCTGGGCCGAGGCAGGTCGTTCGTCACCCCCGAGGTGCTCATCAGCGAGCGTCCGCCCGAGGTGGAGGACCGCGCGGTGCCGGGGCACTGGGAAGGAGATCTGATCCTGGGTCTGAAGAGTTCGGCGATCGGGACCCTGGTCGAGCGCACGACGCGCTTTACGATGCTGCTGCATCTTCCGCCGATGGACGGCCATGGGGTGACACCGCGTGCGAAGAACGGCCCGGCGCTGGCGGGGCACGGGGCCCAGGCGGTGCGCGAGGCGATCGCCGGCACGATCGCGCGCTTGCCCGAGCAGCTGCGGCGCTCGTTGACCTGGGACCAGGGTACCGAGATGGCCGAGCACGCGCGCTTGCGGATCGACGCGGGTCTGCAGGTCTACTTCTGCGATCCACGCTCACCCTGGCAGCGGGGGACGAACGAGAATACGAACGGGTTACTGCGACAGTACTTCCCGAAAGGAACGGATCTGAGCGCCCACAGCGCGAACGATCTTGCTGCTGTGGCCGCAGCCCTCAACAGCAGACCGCGCAAGACGCTGAACTGGAAGACGCCGGCAGAGGCGCTCGACGCTGTGCTGGCTGCCGTGCAAGATGGTGTTGCGACGACCGCTTGAACCCAAGGTGCGAGCCCTGATCCGAGTGGTGGATCACGTCTCGCGGCTTTCTCTGGCCAACGGCCATCTCGAGTGCGCCGAGTACCAGTTCAGTTCGCAGATGATCAGCCATTGACCAGCCGACGATCCGGCGGCTGAACGCGTCGAGCACGATGGCCAGGGAGCGGACCCCTGCACTCGTCGGGATGGAGGTGATGTCCGCGACCCAGAGCCGGTTGGGTTCATCGGCCGCACAGCTGCGGTCGACCAGGTCCGGAGCTGGTCTGGCCTCCTGATCGCGCCGCGTCGTCATGGGTCCGCCGCGGCGATGGCACGCCCCGACGAGACCCGCCTCGCGCATCAGCCGCGCAATCCGCTTGCGGCTGTGAGCCTCGCCCTGGTCACGCAACTCCGCCTGGACCCGCGGCGAGCCGTAGGTCTGACGCGAGCCCAGGTGGATCGTGCGGATGCGCCGGAGCAGCACCTCGTCCGCCTGAGCCCGCGCCGAGAGGGGTCGGCCGACCCAGGCGTAGTCCCCGGCCTTCGAGACGCCCAGCACGCGCGCCATGACGGCAATCGGGAAGTGCGCCTGGTTCTCGCTCATGAACCGGAAGATCCAAACGGCAGACCTCCGGTCTCGCGCGCAAACCAGGCTGTCGCGCGAGAGAGGATGTCGCGCTCCAGCTTCAACTGACGGTTCTCGCGCCGCAGCCGAAGCAGCTCCTCGCGCTCGTTCGCCGACAGCGCGGCCTCAGTAGCAGCAGGCTTCGCCTCTCGGCGTCCCTCCTGCTGGTCGGCCTCGGCCACCCAGGTGCGGATGGCCTGGGCCGACGGCTCGAACTCACGGGCGAGGTCGGTCGGATCGCGCCCGGCGCGGACCAACTCGACCATCTCGCGGCGGAACTCCGCCGGGTACGGGGGACGGGGTCTCGGCATGGCAAACACACCTCACGCGAAAGCGCTCTCGGTGTCCACCGATCCGGGGCAATCCCATATGACCACGGGAGCAAGGGCCGACGTTACAGCGGGTCGGTGATCCCGGACGGGCTGCTGCGGGCGGTGACGCTCGTGGCGGTGCTCAACTTGGTGTACTTCGGGATCGAGTTTGCCGTTGCACTGGCGATCGCCTCGGTGTCGCTGTTCGCCGACAGTGTCGACTTCCTGGAGGACGCCTCGGTCAACCTGCTGATCCTGGTCGCGCTCGGCTGGAGCGTGCGCAGCCGCGCCCGGGTCGGCATGGCGCTGGGGCTGATCCTGCTGGTGCCAAGCCTGGCGACGGTCTGCACCGCCTGGGACAAGTTCTTGTCTGGCGCTCGGCGTGGCCCGACCTGCTGGTCGGCATCGGCATGGCGGCTATGAACGCGGATGCCGTGCGTGAGGTCTGGCAGGCCGCTCGGGACGAGCACCGGGCGGAAGCTTGAGAAGCTCACGAGCCTGTCATGTATCCGTATGGGCATACTTCTGCGGACAATCCGACTCTCGGCCATTCGCGTAAGGCGGGCGTATGGAACCAGGTCTGGACCTGCCGCTCATGAGCGGCGTGGTTCGCATAAGGCCCTGTATAGGACGAGAAGAGCCGGGGCGTGATGGGGTGGACGGCTCCTGAGGATGAAAACCAGCGCCCTCATCCCGGCACAGCGGTGCCGTGAGCAGGGGCCCTCCACCTCGTCACGCCCCGATTTCCCCGCTCAGCTGTTCCGGTCTACGTCACTTCGCCCAGCGGCGCACCACGCGGTAGCGCCTTCGGCGGCGGGTCGCCCCGGCCCCCGAACAGAATCTCGGTGATCACGCTCGGGCGGAAGAGCCTGGACGGCGGATCGAGGAAGTTCAGGACCCGATAGAATTGATCGGTCACGGCGGGGCTTCGGTGCGTCGCCCGATGGACGCGCTCCATGTACCATTGCACTGGACGCATACGGAACGGCCGCTGCGCCGCCAATTCGGGAAAGCGGAGATCCTCCAGCGATATGCCGTTCCAGGCGACGTCGACCGCTGGCTTAATGGTCTGGAACCAACGCCGGGCGAAATCCGGACCGATCCCGCCGTCGCGCGCGACGCAGGCCAGCGTGCGGTTGAGAGCCTCCGCCTCGATCGCGCTGACCGTCATGCCCTGAGCGTAGACCGGGTTGAAGCTGCACACGGCATCTCCGATGACGATCAGCCCCTCGGGGAACCGCTCGAGCCGCTCGTACCGCCGCCGCAGGCTGCCGACGAAGCGGTAGCGCTTGATCTCCGACATGGGCTCGCACGTGCGGATCACGTCGTAGAGATCGGGCACCGCCAACGAGCGCGCGAACGCCAGGAATGCGTCATGGTCCTGCGGCGATGGTTCGTCGAAGAAGCTGGGCAGCGTCACCAGCCACCGGCCGCCCTCGATGGGGACCAGGCTGCCGCCGCGCCGGGCGGTCTTGTCGCTCACCATCAAGGCGCGCCAGTCCAATCGCTCGTCCGAGCGGCGAAACGTGCAGGTCGAATAGGTGACGCGGGCGCCGAAGAGCTCGGTCTCCGGCCCCGAAAAGCCCAGCTCCGTCAGCCACTGCGGCGTCGAACTGCCCCGACCCGTCGCATCGACGACGAGATCCGCCTCGATCTCGTCGGTTTGGTGCTGACCGCCCGCTCTGGCAAGACGGACGCCCGTGATCCTGCTGCCATCGCTACGCAGGCCTATTGTCCGGACCCCGTCGAGAACCGTCACATTCGGCAAGGCGCGAACCCGCTCCGCGATCCTGCTCTCGAGCAGCGGTCGGCTCAACGACAGAAAGAAGAGGTCGCTGTCGTACCGGACGCGCCAGCCGCCCAGGTGGTACCAGGCAAATTCGCGCCCGCCATTGACCAGAACGGAGCCTGCGGCCACGAGCTCGTCGGTCAGGCCCGGCAGCAGGGCCTCCGCAATCAACTGACCGCGCACCAGGAGGGCGTTCAGATGATGGCCTTGCGGCACGCTCTTGTGCGGCTCGGGGCCGCGGACCAGTTCATCCCGTTCGAGGATCGTGACACGCTCGACATGGTCCGAGAGGACGCGCGCGGCCAGCAGGCCCGCGAAGCTGCCGCCCATGACCACGGCGTGGCGAAGCGGGCGGCGGGACGTGCCGGTTTTCAAAATTGAACAGGCTGTCACGATCGATTCTCCGAACATGGGCCAGTCGGCAGTGCTGTCGATCGTAACTGTCCCTGCGCGATCGGCCTGTGGGCTGGATCACAGACAGGGCTGACGAACTCCGCGCGCGGGCATCCAGCCGGATGTTCCCGAGATGAAGGCGTGTTTCAGACGAGGCGGACCAGCCTCTCTCCGAACTGTCAGCGCGCTATCATACCGGCGCGCCTTTGATCTGATCCGATGATATGAACCATGCTGCGCGGAGATGCTGTTGAGGAGAACGCGTCAACGCAAACGCGCAGTGGTATGAGACAGGCCGCAAACTCAAACATCGAAGCATCAACACATCGACCCGATGTTCGAAAAGCGACGGTTTTTCAGCAACTTAAAGCTGTAAGGATTGCCTGTCAGGAATTCAAACCCGTACGCCCGGCGGCTCCCAGCCCTCCCGTCACGATGACGCCGCTCGCATATCGGTGATGCGGTGGCCGGGCCGACAGGTCAGGATCAACCCGGCCACCGATACAGCGACCAGCCCGTGTGTCTCGGAACGGCCACCGGTCGCTGTCCTCGCCCACCCTGGTGCACAACGCGGGTGGACGGTCTCGGAAATCGAGAGAAGCGACGGCCTAGGCCTCTTGCGAGGAGCGTCGGGCCATCGCCTTCGCCGCGCTGGCTGGGACAGCTCGGCTGTTCACAGCCTGCCGCAGGATGGTTGATGAAGTGCTGCTGTGACTTCCTCGACAGCGAGCGCTCTGAGAGCTTCTAGCCGAGCCGCCCGCGGTGTCGCCGTACTCACTGCCCGGCGCCCAACGGTGTGACGTGTAACATTTAAGCGTCGAGCGATATCGCAGAGATTGTAGCCCTCGGCTGCCGCGAAAGGGTTCGACGGCGTAGATATGGCGAAAATCGTCCTCTTTCTTCCAGCTAGATCATAGCCACTATGCGCTGGTACGCTAGTTCAGTCTCAGACGGCAAATGCCTGGTTGCTGGCAGAAGTCGAATAAAAAAATTCATGAAAGTTAATTTTGCTATTAAGTCAGGCAATGCCGCTGAGCATAAGCATCGTGAATATCAGGCCTGTTGTGGATGTTACAAAACCGACGAGGGCTCTGCCGATCGACGGCAGCGGCAATACGTTGCCCGCCACTCGCTCATCAAGCTGCGATATACTATGCTCCGTAAGACGCGATACGCCCTTTCAACGAGCCGAAACCTTGGCGGTTCCCCGGGGGCGAGCAATCAGCTTATCCGTCAGGGCTGCCACACTCCTCAGTAGCCGGTGGCCACCGACCGTAGAAGCAGGCCAGCAGGCTCCGAGCTGATCGATCCGCATTGACGGCGCGCGGCGGCGCCCGAGACCCCCTAGGGGGCGGCATGGAGGCAGCCGTGACGCAGTTCGGTTACATCCTGAATTGGACGCTCAAGGCCGGATCCCACCAGTTCCCAGGACCGGACGGCGGCACCTGCATCAACGAAGCCGCCATCGTTGCGGCCGGGTTTCCGTATCAGCCGGTGTGGCGGGTAGAAGTCATGCCGCGCTGTTTTTCACGACCCATCTGCCGCCTCGCGATGCTGCTCAATGACGAAGCCGACGACGTGCAACGCCAACGGTTGCTGCCGTTCGTCACCCGGCTGGCCTGCGCGGACGCGCCCGAGGTGGAACGCCTGCGCCAGAATTACATCAACGCGCGCACATCCGGGAGGCCGCTGAACTTCGAGAATGGGATGATGGCGCTCGAAGGGGCCCTGGCCATTGGCCGTCAGGCCACCCTTCTGAGCGGGGACGAGGTGAGCGAAAGGCTGGATCAGGCCAAATGCATTCCTGAACCGGCAACGCCAGATCGGACCATGATTGGCAAGATCAAGGAATGGCTCGGGATCGAAGCTGAAGTCTCCTGACCCTGCCTAATGGGGCCGCACCACTGGGCGGCAGGAACAAGGGCGGTCATCGAACCGCCTGACAGCCAACCGGCCGTCAGTTATCATGCCGTCGAGTCCCGGTCATTCTCGTGATGGAAGGGGCGTGCTCATGGTGAAATGCCGCATTGCCCTCACGGTGGCGCTCCTGCTCTCCGGCGTACCCGGCTTGGCCGCGCAGACCTCCTGGACCGATCCGCCGACCCGCACCGCAGCCCCGTCCGAGACGAACGCTCCTGCCCAACCGGAAGTCGAGCGACCGAAAGCACCGGCATCGGAGGCGGTCCAGCGGCAGGCGAAGCGTCCGCCCGCCCGCAGCCGTGCCATCACCACCTTCCAACGGCGTTCGCGGGTGGTCGCGCAGCGTCCATCGTCGCCCGTCCTCCGCTCGCGTCAGGCGGAACGTGTCTCCAGACCGAAGCTGTACAGGCAGGCGATCTTGCCCCGACGAAGCCATCCCATTGTGGTGTCCAGACCGGCGCCGCATCGGCAGGCCGCTCTGGTCCGAAGAACCCATATTGTCACGGCATCCAGACCGCTACCGCCCCGGTGGTCCATCCTGGCCCGAAGAACCTACTCCGCCATCGGAGCTGATGATGTCGATCCGTGGACGATCCGCATCCATCCTTGGGCCGGCGACCTCGACTACTCTGGCCCCTATGGAGTCAGGCGCGGTCTGTGCCCCTGGATGCCCACCCGGGGCCCCAGCGACGACGAGGAGTAATACGGTTCCAGTTGGATTGTACTTCTCGATACACGGGCGGTGCCGGCCGTCCGTGCATGTCATAGACTATAGCAATCTGGTCGTTCTCAGAAATCCCTGAGTTGAAAACCGGTTCTATAATACTAGTCCTTCCAGATTCCTTTGCCCCCACCGCTGGGCGAGGACTGAGATCCCTGAGAAGATGTTAGTTCTTTAAATATTTTCATATACGGTGGAGTATCTATTCCATGAAGGCCGTTTCCGAGGGAAAATCCTCCAACTACGGCGTCAAGCTCGGCTTCCAAGATCCCACCAGACAGCTCAGGGGCGCGCTTCTCGATCGGCGTGCTGCCGTCCTGAACTGAAGGAATCTTAGAAGAAGACATATCAACCTCCCAAGCTGACCGCGCTCCGATGGCATTCTACTTGGGTTCAAGCGGTCGTCGCAACACCATCTTGCACGGCAGCCAGCACAGCGTCGAGCGCCTCTGCCGGCGTCTTCCAGTTCAGCGTCTTGCGCGGTCTGCTGTTGAGGGCTGCGGCCACAGCAGCAAGATCGTTCGCGCTGTGGGCGCTCAGATCCGTTCCTTTCGGGAAGTACTGTCGCAGTAACCCGTTCGTATTCTCGTTCGTCCCCCGCTGCCAGGGTGAGCGTGGATCGCAGAAGTAGACCTGCAGACCCGCGTCGATCCGCAAGCGCGCGTGCTCGGCCATCTCGGTACCCTGGTCCCAGGTCAACGAGCGCCGCAGCTGCTCGGGCAAGCGCGCGATCGTGCCGGCGATCGCCTCGCGCACCGCCTGGGCCCCGTGCCCCGCCAGCGCCGGGCCGTTCTTCGCACGCGGTGTCACCCCATGGCCGTCCATCGGCGGAAGATGCAGCAGCATCGTAAAGCGCGTCGTGCGCTCGACCAGGGTCCCGATCGCCGAACTCTTCAGACCCAGGATCAGATCTCCTTCCCAGTGCCCCGGCACCGCGCGGTCCTCCACCTCGGGCGGACGCTCGCTGATGAGCACCTCGGGGGTGACGAACGACCTGCCTCGGCCCAGGCTGCGGGCCCGCGGCACACGCAAAGCCCGTCCTGTGCGAAGACACGCGGTCAGCTCACGCTTCAGCGCGCCCCGGCCCTGGATGTAGAGCGCCTGATAGATCGCCTCGTGACTGATGCGCATCGTCGTATCGCCCGGAAAGTCGAGCCGTAGGCGCTCGGCGATCTGCTGCGGACTCCAGGATCGACCCCATCGCCGGCTCTGGCGTCGCCCGTGCCGCCGTCCCTTCCAGGCAACGCTAGGGCCAGGCAGAGCGCTCCCGCCCGGTGTCGCGACAGTTCCGGCGAGCCGCTCCTGCACGTACGTCCGCAGCGCTGCGTTCCCCGCCAGTTTTGCTGGCTTGGGCCGGCGTGCCGCGCGTTCAGCGTGCCACTGCGCGGTCGTGGCGCGATAGTCCAGGCCGCCACTGCGGGTCGCCGCATTGCGGCGCAATTCCCGCGAGATGGTCGACGCCGCCCGTCCCAGACGCCGAGCGACGTCCCGGACCCCGTGACCTTGCGCTTGTAGGATCGCGATCTCCTCCCGCTCAGCCAACGACAGGTAGCGCGCAGAAGGCGACTTGGATGATGGTGACAGGTGGGAAGGTGCCATTCCGCCTGCTGTCCGGAACCACCGCGAGCCGACCGGTGGCGAGATCCCGAGCTTCATCGCTGCGACCTCGCTGGAGAGACCCTGCGCGAGGAACGCCCAGAACCCCCGCCGCGTCTCGCGCAGACCGACCCCGGGACGACCCGGTGACCGCAGCTTCTCGCGAAGTGCCCGATCCGAACGCCGCCGACCTGCCATCACAACCGCCCTCCGCCAAGCCGTTGCGACGACCACTTGAATCCACCCTATGTGGTATTATCTTATTGGTGCTCGGTGTATGAGGCTATTGGAGCCAACTACGGCAACCGAATACGGTGTTCAGCAACTGCGTATTCATTGCTCCGGACCTGAGTTCTTAACTGCAAAATAAATGCAGCTTTCCTTGCTATAGCGTTAAAATCCGGAAATCCACTATATTGGGGGCCGGGCCCTAAGTCTCCGCCGGAAACAAATTCAAGTTCAAGGTCCAGAATTTCGTCCATACCGCAGGTATTTAACTCGATGGAGATTTGAGGCGAACCCATTGTCCCCTCCTATGCTAATTACAGCCTTCGTAAAGGTATTTTGCCTTGGCCCGACCGACGGCGCGGTGCGGAGAAGCACGCGACAGTCTGCACGGATTTTGCTACCAACCGCGATGACCGAGGCGCTATGGTTCGCCCACCTTGAAGTGGTTCGTTGGCGAGTTTGTTATCACCGGCGAACTCAGGCAACAGCCTTAGGACTTAGCAGGCGGCCGAAGTCGCTCTGACGCGTGGTAGCGATCGGCTCGCCAACGACTCAGCGGACGATACGGGCCAAGTCAAGTGTGGCCGCCGTCGCATGTGCTGCAGCCGAACCTTTGCCAAGCCGACGTAGTGTGCCCGACGCAGGTCGAAGCTGCGCGCGACTAGCGAGAAGGTGGCTTTGATCCCGGCGCGGTGCGCGTAGAGTCGAGCGAAGATAGCTGCCTTCTGACGCTGTTCCTCGCCATTCAACTGGCCATATGTCCGGCTCGGCGGCACAATGCTGCTTCGCTAAGTGGTCCGATCTGAACTCTCGTGACCGTAATGTCTGAGAAACGACCGGATACTGTTGGCGAATTCCGGAGGGCGTCGTGGTGGGTGTAGGCTGGCGGCCCCGCTCGGAGGTCGCTCATGTCGCTCCGGCCACAGCCCCCGCTCCCGCCTGTCCCTGAGGACACAGCTCGCGTCGCCCAGACCGCGTTCCGACGCGGCAACAACCCCGACCTGCTCCTACGCACCCGCCTGGGCACCATCTTCGCCGATGCTGCGTTCGCTGACCTCTTTCCCAGCCGCGGCCAGCCCGCGTACGCACCCTGGCGCCTGGCCCTCGTCACCCTCCTGCAGTTCCGCGAAGGCCTGAGCGACCGCCAGGCCGCTGAGGCGGTCCGAGCCCGGATTGACTGGAAATACCTGCTGGCCCTCGACCTCGCCGATCCCGGCTTCGATCCCAGCGTCCTGTGCGAGTTCCGCGGCCGGCTGCTGGAGCACGAGGCCGCTGGACGGCTGCTGGTCCGCATCCTCGAGGCCGCGCACGACCAGGGCGTGCTCAAGGCGCGGGCGCCAACGCACCGACAGCACCCACGTGCTCGCGGCGGTGCGCGACCTCAACCGCGTCGAGTTCGACGTCACGGACTTCGCGGTCGAGTGGGAGCGTCAGCGCGTGCGCTGCCCGGAGGGCCACGAGAGTTATCCTCCCTCGAGTTGGTGGTTCTTCCGCACTTTGATATTGGTGGTGAATTCGGCTCGGCACAGTCAGGCTGCAGGCGAGTGCAGCTATGCAAAGGATGAGTTTGGTGTTCGAGCCTTCGGTTCGTCCGCGAGCCATCGCAGTAGTCGCACCAAGTTCATCGCCGCTGCCGTCATCAGATGAACCAGGTGCGTCTTTGCGTGTCCGAAGTCGGGCGTTCGCCGCAGCCGAGATGACCGCACGCCTTGTGCAATCGTGCCCTCGACGCCGGCTCGTCGGGCGTACTCGGCTGCGAAGTCGGCGGTCTTCTCCCGCTCCCGCCTGACCCGCAACGCCTCGTGTTGGGCTTCAGGGCGGATCGTGATCGCCCGGCGGGACGAGCGCGAGCGTGTGCAGTCCGGCCGCAGCGAGCAGTCCCGGCAATCGCGGACCGCGAACTTGATCTTGATCACCGGTGTCGTGCCGTGGACGAGCGTGGGCGTCCAGCTCTGGCTTTCCTTCCCGCCCGGACACGTCGCCCGCCGCCGAGCGAAGTCAATGGCGAAGTCCCGTGCGGCGAACCCGTCACCGGCCTGGGCCTGCCACTGCCGGTCACCCCGCGTCGGGCCGACCAGATCGATCCCGTGGCGCGCCTGGGCGTCAACGAACAGCGCCGCGTTCACGAAGCCGGTGTCGGCGATGTGGATCTTGGGCAGCAGATCCCGTGCAGCAAGCGTCGCGTGGATGGTCGAGGTCGTCGCCTCGTCCGAGACCGCGGCGGTCGTCGTCTCGACGTGGGTGATCAGGTTCGGCGCGTCATCGTCGCACGTCTCGGTCAGATGCACTTTATAGCCGCTCCACACCGTCGTGCCCTTGCTCGCGGAGCGCGCCTCGCCGTCATACGGCGAGCCGATGTATCGACCCGATGGTGGCAGCTGATGGTTCGTCCGCCATGCGACACGGGTGCCCTCCGGCCCGTCCTCGCGGAGGAAGTTCTGCACCCAGACCCGTCGCAGGGTCTCAAGGGCCGCGACGTCACGCAGGACGGGTGGGGCGAGAGCCAGCAAGGCGAACCCATCGATCCCAGTCTGCACCGCCCACGCCTGCCGTCCTGCCTGGCTCTTGGGAAGCCGGAACTCGCTCGCTCGGAGCCCGTCGCGTTCGACCCAGGTCGGGGTCGTGCACGTGCGGAGCCAGTCGGGCGCGATCGTCGCCAGTTCGTTCAGCGCGTGGCGCAGTGTTTCCCCGACAACTTCGAGCCGGCTGAGGGTCCGCATCGCTCCAAGGACGTGCGTGGAGTCGCTGCGCTGACGTCCACCGCCTTTCAGGAGCCCGCGCCCTCGTGCCAGTGCGAGCGTCGCGTCGAAGAGCCGACTTTCCGCCCCATGCGCGAGAAGGCGCGTGCGGAACTCGCTCAAGTCGATGTGGGCGAAACCAGCGTCAGCCAATTCCAGGCACAGCAGGTACTTCCTGTACCTGACGACGAGCCGTGCTTCAGTGCGGCTTGGGCGTCCGGCGATCTGAGGTATTTCCGGTCCGACGCAGGCGTAGCTCAGCAACGCCTGTGCCGCGATCGCCGATTGGCACGATCCCGGATGCCCTGTCGCGTTCCTCCGAACAGTCGCTGGGGCTCCGCTCGCGCGGACGCCCGCGTACAGGACAGGATCCGCCCATGCTCAGTCCCGGACTGGTGGCCGGCATCGATGCCGGCAAGCACTTCCTCGATCTCGGCTTCCATCCTGCCGGCAAGCCGATGCGCTGCGACAACAATCCGGCCGGCATCAAGCGCCTGATCGCGGCCTTGCGGCAACGAGGCGTCATTCGCGTCGCCCTGGAGGCGATCGGTCCTTACGCTCAGCCTCTCGTGCATGCCCTCGTTGCCGCCGGCTTCACGGTGGCGCTGATTGATCCGCGACGGGTCAAGGCCTTCCGCACTGCCGAGGGGCTGATCGCCAAGACCGACCGGCTGGACGCGGCGCTGATCGCCCGCTTTGCTCATCGCATGAGCGAGTCTCTGCGCCCGGTTCCCACGGCCGACCAGGTGACCCTCAAGGCTCTGTCGACGCGCCGGCGCCAGCTCACCGAGCTGATCGCCATGGAGAAGACCCGGCTGGCCCAGGCCCTCGATCCGATGATCGTCGACAGCCACCGGGCCGTCCTCGAGGCCCTGACGCGGACTTGTGCCGAGGTTGAAGCCGAGCTCGACCGGCGCATCGCTGCCGACCCGGCCTTGGCCCGTAAGCGCATCATCCTCACCTCGATCCCGGGGATCGGCCGGCGCATCGCCGGCGTGCTGATCACCGATATGCCCGAGCTTGGACGGCTCGACCGCAAGGCCGCCGCGAGCCTGGCTGGCATGGCTCCTCATCCCAGCCAGAGCGGGGCCCATCCCGGCCGCCATGCCATCGCTGGCGGCCGGCCGTGCCTGCGGACTGCCTTCTACATGGCCGGCATGGTCGCCGCACGCGCCTGTCCCGCTTTCCGAAAACCCTATCGCGCCATGAGAGACGCCGGCAAACCGGCCAAGCTCGCCATCGTGGCCACAGGGCGACGCGTCGTGACCCTGGCGAATGCTCTCCTCCGCGCCAACAAAACTTTCGACCAGAGCGACCTGGTGACTTGTCAGGCGACGTCCGGGACGGCTCCCCTGGCGACAACGGGGCAACACCAGCATGCGCTGGCGTGATCGCTGGCTTGATCGGAGGGTCGATGCCTCGCATCGACCCTCCGCCTCATGACCGTTCGCCGGCGGGGGCGGGTCAAGGCCTTGTCGCGCAACGCGCGATGGCGCGGAGCGCCAGCCTTGACGCGCACACGACGGTGAACAACCCGACGCTGGAACGCCTCTCGGGCGGGGCCAGCCATCCTGTTTCTAAGAGGTCAAACCGTCGTATCGCCTCCCAAGGCTTGACCCGCGATACAGTCGCCAGTCGATCCACGTGCGGACTGCGTCGGCGGCTTGCCGATCGGTCAGCCCTTCCATGAACTGCAGCAGGGTCGCGAGGGCGAGCCGGACCGGCGCCTCTGCGGGTCGTCCCCGCGCCGAGAACAGGTCGGCGAAGTCGTGATCCTCCATGACGCGATGCAGGTCGTCGGAGAGGCGCATGACCGGATTGCCGCTCGGAAAGATCGCCCGCGCCACCTGCGCCGTCTGATCAGGCACGACATACGTCCGTCTCACGTCGAGCGACATGCCCCCCTCCTGATTGGCGTGGGGCCACATCGTCGCTCAACGCGCCGCGCGGATCGTCCTCTCATCGCAGGAGCCGCGCCGAATTCGCCACCAATATCACAGTGAGCAAGAGCCACGAAACGGGGCAATTCCAATCCCAAGACTCCGCTTACGACGCTGCCCTGGGCTGGGGTGGGGCCTCGTCGGAGATGCCGGCCTTGGCCCAGACGTAGAACGCGAGCAGTGCCACCGGCAGGCCGATCAGGGACGTCCAGACGAAGAACCAGGGAAAGCCCGTCCACTCGACGACGAAACCCGAAAATCCCGCCAGCACGCTGCCCGGGAATGCACACAGGGACGTCAGAAGCCCGAATTGGCTCGCCGCATGCTCCTCGGAAGCAAGCGTTGACATGTAGGTGATGAGCACGACTGAGGCGAACGCATACGCGAACCCATCGATGCTGACGGTGGTCGCGAAAGTCCAGAAGGCCGTCCCGCCGTCGCCTCCGTGGGCGGCGAGGTAGGCGAGGCTCAAGTGAGAGGCCGAGCCCGCCACGGTGCCGATCAGCAGGCTCGGCAGCATGCCGATCCGCGGGACGAGAGCGCCAGCCAGAAACGTGCCGCCCAGCCCGATCCAGAAGCCGAAGAGCTTGGTGACCGTGGCGATGTCGGTGTTGGAGAAGCCCTGGTGCTTGAACAGCGGGACTGCCATCGCACTCGCGACGTAGCCCGGCATACGGAAACCCGCGACGAGCAGCAGGATTGCTGGCGCCATCGGGCCGAGCCGCGTCAGGAGTTCTCGGATGGGAGCCCAGACCGTGTCGACGAAGCCGGCTCGGGCTTGATGGGGGAGCTGGTCCGACGGCGGCTCGGGTGCCAGCACGGCGGCGAGCATTCCAGCGAGCATCAGCGCGCCCATGCTGAGATAGGCGCCGCGCCAGCCGATCCTGTCGGCCAGAAGCAGCGCGCCTGCGCCAGCCGCGAGGTTGCCGACCCGCCAGCCGATCTCCGTCCAGGACGACAGCACGGCCTGCTTCTCGGGCGGCCGCACGCTGGTGATGCGCCAGCCGTCGATGACGAGGTCGAGCGTTGCGCCGGCGAAGCCCAGGGCCAGGGACAGCGCGATCGTCCAGCCGAGCCAGTTCGCCGGGTCGCCGAACGCGATGCCGGTCAGCATCGCCATCACGCCCGCTTGGGCGACGACGATCCAGCCGCGCCGGCGGCCGAGCACGCGCCCGAGCAGGGGCGGGTCGTAGCGGTCCAGGAACGGGGCCCACACGAACTTGAACTTGTAGGCGAGGGTCAGCTCGCTCAGGAGGCCGATTGTCGCGAGTGAGATGCCGATGTCGGACAGCCATGCCGATTGCGTGGCGTAGACGAGCAGGAACGGAATGCCGGAAGTGAAGCCGAGCCCGAGTGCCGGCGCGATCCGCCGATCCGTGAACAGCGCCGACCAGAACGGCGTCTTCTCAGACCTGACGAAAGCTGGTTCAGTCATGCTCATTCCGCTTCGCTGCCGACCTGCGTGAGCGCCGCCTCACGGATTTCTCGCTGAAGCGGCGAAAAGTTAGGAGCATTCTGGGCATTGGTTCGAGTATATGAGTGTATCAAAATCGTATTATTTGATGGACTTCTCCATCAATGCCAATAATAACATTATCTGCTGTTCCTCTGTGGCAGGCGATGCTGCCTCGATCAATGACTTCATGTGCTGGTCTACGTACTTTGAGGCGCCCGAGTAGGCCAGTGACCAACTGCCGAACCGGCGCTTCGGCAAGCTCGCGACCAGAAAAGTGGTCACGTCTGCGTGCCGACTATCGTGCTCGATGTTGTCCATTAGCTGTCTTACTGCCGAGGGATGACCTTCCAAATACTGCGCAAAATGAGATTTTGAAGAAACAAGTGCACCGGTGATCCCAACATTCGGATTTCGACTCAAAGATTTCTCGACAATGTCATGAATGTCTGTGTCGGTGGCCAATCTACGGCTGACATAAAGCACACATACCTCGGATGTCCAAACCTGCGTTTTGAACCTCTCTTCGAAGTTGTACGGCGACACGCCCGATGTGGTTTTCGTGACGCGGGCTTCCGGCCCGTGAGGGAGCACGCTGCCTTGCGTGATGGCGATCTCGACCGTTTCGGCGAGCATCGGCCCAGCCGGGTAGCCGTAGTGATCCAGGAGAGCCTTGGCGTCCGCCAACCGCCTGAGGGCTGTGCTCGGCCGCTTGTAGTTTTCGGCGACGAGTTCGCCTGCCAGCGCGAAGGCCAGTTCCTCTGCCAGATGGGCAATGAGTGGCAGAGATTGTCCCATCTTGCGGGCATCGCGCATGCGGGCGCCCCGATCGTTTCGTCCGCTATCTAGTACACAGACGCCGACGAACGCAACACACGCACGTTGGCTAGACACCTGTAAACGCGGGCGAAATCTCACCGCACGGGGCATCGCCTGCTGCCACGGCGCAGTCAAGTCGTTGCCGTGAAGATCGCTATATTGCTGACTGGCGAGTGCAGCCCCGGCGTGGGCCGTGAGCCGAGGACTCGGAGAAGGGAAGGCTTCGAAGCGGCTTCTCGGAAGGTTCGAGATGCGCCGATCGTGTTGAAAAACTCGGGAAGCGGCCGATGCGGTGCTCCACACCAGGCCGCGCGGAGAAGAGCCTTCCGCGCGGACGCGCGCAACCCGATGCAAGTCGGCGTATGGGGAGTCGGAAAGAGGAACTTCTTCCGCGCAGCGAGGCATAGGGCGAGGCGTCAGGCGTCGCCTCTGAGTTTTTCAACACGATCCTCCACTTTCGGACCTTCGCTCGTGGCCAGAGACCGTCACGCCCGCCAGCATCTGTACGCAGTGTATGAGCTTATCACGATCCGGTGCACGGGCTACGGCGGCATCGTGGCAGCCGTCCGGCCTGCCGCTGAAGCACTCGCAGGCGCACGAGGCCGAGACAGCCTCGCGCAGGATCATCAAGACGAGGACAGCTCGTCCGACCGTGTCATACCAAATCCGCTTGATCCCTTCGGGATGGCGGTTTTGGGCTTCGCTCAGGCGCCGCGCAGGCTTGGGATCCGGGATCCGCTGCGATCAAGCGGATCCCGGATCATGCATCCGCGGTGGCAGCAGGGACATCGCTGACGCGATTGCACCGGCGCATGCGCCAGTCTCCGGCGTCGGCTCGCGACGGAATCAGGCCCACGACGCGCGGGCCGGGTCGGGGGTGCCGCGGGATCTGTCACCTGCGGGTCGGTCGGGCGTGTGGAGCCTGGCGAGCTCGGGTCCCGCGGGGGAGAACCGGCCCCGTTCGCAGACCAGGAACCCGTACGCGGCAATGCACAAGCTGGCATGGTGATGAAAGCCGCGCCAGCCCCGCCCCTCGTAGTGACCGAGCCCGATCTCCTGCTTCAGTTCCGTGTAGTCCCGCTCGATGCGCCAGCGCAGCTTCGTCCGGCTGACGAGCTCGGCCAGGGACGTCTCGGCCGGCAGGGTCGAGATCCAGTACTGCGTCGGTGCATCCTCGCCGTCCGGCCACTCGATCAGGACCCACTCCTCGGGACCAGGCCCGCGTCGCTGCTCGTCGCGATGCGCCGGGCGCACCCGCACCGCCGCGAAGCGCGACGCCGAGAGTCCGTTCGTGCCCGCACGCCACCTGACCTCCTGCCAGGCCGCGTCCGGCAGCGCGCGTGCCAGCGTCTCGGCCGAGAGCGGCTCGTGATCGGGGCTGCGCCGCATCCGGGTCGGCGGCCGACCACGCCCGCTCCAGGGCTCGGGCGGCAAGGGCGCCGTTCCGGGCGGCCACAGGCCGGTCGAAGCGGCAATGCCGAGGCTGTAGCGCAATCCCAACGCCGTCAGGGCCGTGCGGAACGCCGCATCGCTCCCGTATCCGGCGTCGGCCAGGACGAGACCGGGCGGCACACGCTCGGCCCGTGCGGCCCGGATCTGATCCAGGGCGATCTCCGGCTTGGTCTGGAAGCCGATCTCCTGAGGCACGCCGGCCTTCATGCGCCGCTGCGCATCGTGAGCCCACGCTTCCGGCAGGTAGAGGCGGTAGGCGATCGGCAGGCTGGCCTGGCCGTTGGCCAGCGAGAGCGTCACGGCAACTTGGCAGTCATCCTGTTTGCCGACCTGGCCGCAGGATTGCCGGCCCACGCCGACCGAGTGCCGGCCCTTCCTGGGAAAGCCGGTATCCTCGACGATCCAGGCCTGGATCGGGCCCCGGCTCTCGATGACGGGCAGAACCACGGCGCGGACCCGAGCCAGCAACGCGGCGTCGGACCACTCACCATTAGCCACGAAGTGGTGCAGCACCTGATGGGTGGCCTGAACGCGGGCGGGGGCGATCTGGGCCGCCATCGGCGCGATGCTCTTGCGCGTGCCCGGCAGGAGGAGACCGGTGCAGTAGGCCTTGAGCGGCGCGATCCGGTCCGCATGGCCAAGGACGTCCGAGAGGGTGCCGACGTAGGCGCCGAAGCGCGGCTGGCCAGCCAGGACAGTGTTCAGGGGATCCATATCTCGCTCCTGCACGAGATCGAAGCGCGACCATACGGCCCAAACTCGTGACGCAGTCGCATCAGTCGTTCGGCATACAACTGGTGGTGGCAATGTGCGGTCGACGCGCCCGTGAACCCGTGGGACCCTTGCGCAGCGACAGCGAGGCGCGCGGATCTCGCGTCACCGGTCTGCGCGCGGGCCGGGGCCGGCTCCCGTCGCGAGAGTGCCGGTGAAGATCGGCATCGACCATCTCGCGCACCATCTCCTCCAAGCTCACCGTCGGTTCCCAGCCCAGCACCCGTCGCGCCTTCGCGGCATCGCCGATCAGGACATCGACCTCGGCGGGCCGGAAGAGATCGGGATCGATCACCAGATGGTCGCTCAACGACAGACCCACGTGGTCGAAAGCGATCTCGCACATCTCCCGGACCGTCACCGAGCGTCCCGTCGCCACGACGTAATCATCCGGCGCGTCCTGCTGCAGCATCAGCCACATCGCTCGGACGTAGTCCCGGGCGTGACCCCAGTCGCGTCTGGCGTCGATGTTGCCCAGCCTCAGGTCACGCGCCATTCCGAGCTTGATTCGTGCCACGCCGTCGCTGACCTTGCGCGTGACGAATTCGATCCCCCGCAACGGGCTCTCGTGATTGAATAGGATGCCGGTCGAGGCATGCAGACCGAAGCTCTCACGGTAGTTGATGGTCATCCAGTGCGCGTAGAGCTTGGCAGCCCCGTACGGCGAGCGGGGGTAGAACGGGGTCGTCTCGCACTGCACCGGCTGCTGGATGCGACCGAACATTTCCGATGACGATGCCTGATAGAAGCGCGCATCGGGTGCGGCGAGTCGCACCGCTTCGAGAACGTTCGCGCAGCCGAGACCGGTGATCATACCGGTGAGCACAGGTTGCATCCACGAGGTGTTGACGAAGGACTGCGCTGCGAGATTGTAGATCTCGGTGGGCTGGACGCTGCGCACGACGCGGATCAGGCTCGACAGGTCGGAGATGTCGCCGTCGATGCAGTGAACGCGATCGGCGATGCCGAGCCATGCGAGACGCTGAGAGCATCGATCCTGCGCGCTCGAACGTCTGGTCACGCCATAGACGGTGTAACCCTTGCTCAGCAAAAACTGAGCCAGATAGGCACCGTCCTGTCCGGTAATTCCAGTGATGAGAGCCGATTTCATCGCTTAATTATCCGTCCGACAACATGTTTGATGTGATGATTTAGCTTAACAAATTCGATCATGCATCGAGCTGCTTGCGAAAATACTCGATGGTGCGGATGAGGCCTTCGCGGAGATCGATCGTTGGTTGCCAGCCGAGGACCTTCTTGGCGCGATCGATGTCCGGTTTGCGCTGGCGCGGGTCGTCCTGCGGAAGCGGCCTGCGGACGATCTCGGAGCGCGATCCTGTCAGTTCGACAACCAGTTCGGCAAGATCCCGGACCGTAAACTCACCAGGGTTGCCGAGATTGATCGGCCCTGTCACCGTGGAGTCCGTCTCCATCAACGCGATCAGGCCTTGAACGAGGTCGTCAACGTAGCAGAAGGATCGGGTTTGGCGGCCATCACCATACAAAGTGATGTCCTTGTTGCTGAGTGCCTGGACGACGAAGTTGGAGACGACACGGCCGTCGTCCGGATGCATGCGCGGGCCGTAGGTGTTGAAGATGCGAGCGACCTTGATCGGCAGCCCGTGCTGACGATGATAGTCGAAGAACAGCGTCTCGGCGCAGCGCTTGCCCTCGTCGTAGCAGGAACGAGGGCCGATGGGATTGACCCGGCCCCAGTAGTGCTCGGCTTGCGGGTGCATCTCGGGATCGCCGTAGACCTCGGACGTTGATGCCTGCAGCACCTTCGCCTTCACGCGCTTGGCGAGCCCCAGGACATTGATCGTTCCAAGGACGCTCGTCTTGGTGGTCTGGACGGGATCGAACTGGTAGTGCACCGGGGATGCCGGACATGCGAGATTGTAGATCTCGTCCACTTCCACATAGAGTGGGGATGTGATGTCGTGGCGCAGCAGCTCGAACCTGGGATTCTTCAAGAGGTGCTCGACGTTCTGACGGGCTCCCGTGAAGAAGTTATCGACGCAGAGGACCTCGTGGCCTTGCTCGATCAGACTTTCACAGAGATGAGAGCCGAGAAAGCCGGCGCCTCCGGTCACCAGGATGCTCTTGATGCGTCGATGCGATGTCATGGTCTCGATTTCCCGTTCATCTCAGGATCCTGCAGATCCGGTTTCAGGACGATCCAGGCCGCCATCGACTGGCATGACCTTGATCGATGACGCTGCCGATCCCTGCGAGTCAGCGGCGATCTCACCCCCATGAAGCGCGGTCGCGCCACGGGATCACCCGTACGGGGATCCGGCGTCGCACCGCGGCGTGGCCCGTGGGCTGCCCGCCGTCGCTCGTCCGGACTCGACACGCCTCGCGCCGACGATCGGGCCCGTACCCGGCAGGGCGCTTCCCGGCCCTGCCGTCGCGGGGCCGCGACCCTGCCGCGTGTCACGCACCGGAAGTGCCGGCACGGTTTCGTCTGCTTGCTTCGGGCCGAATGGCATCTCGGCCACCTGCCGTGTAGACGCCACCATGACCGGCGAACGAACTCGTCGCCGCCAAATTTTTTGTATTCGTGATGCGATAATCTCGGTTTTCAAGCCGCTTCAAGCAATCGCCGACGGCGGACAATCCAGTATACGGCGAAAAAGGCGGCCGAGGGCGGCCGCCATCTGCTTCGACGGAGCGCAGCATGTCAGGCGAGTTGCAGGGGTGATCTGCCGAGCCGGTGGTTCATGCAGCCGCACGCCGTCCGATCGGCCGGCGAAGGGAATCCGGGCCAGATGCGCAGGCCGCGCCGGGACCGCCCCGAGCCGGCGATCGGATCGTCCGGCGGATGCTCCGTCGCTCCGGCAAGGCCCGCCGGGCTTCTGCCGGCGAGGCGCCGCGCCCGCGCGACGGGCGCTCCGAACCCCGACCGGGCCGTCGCAGGCTGGATCCAGCAGCGAGCGGGTGTGCCGGCTCGGCCTGAGCACGACGCGACCGGTCCGGCGGGCGGCACCGTCCCCGATCGGGGCCCGGCGGGCCGGTGCGGGTCCGGCGGGCGCGTGTCCGCTCGGAGACCCGCCCGCCGGCTCGCCGCATCGGCCTTATCGCGAGCCTGCCGGGCGGAGGGCCGCCGCGATGTCGCCCTTGATGGGCGCGCCGACGCCCGCGGGCGACGGGGATTTGGGCGCCGGCGCGGCGGGCGCGCGGGGAGGCGCGGCCTGGGCGTTTCCGGCCCGCGTCTCGGCAACCCGCTCGGCATCCGCGCTCGGCACCGGCTCGGCCGCGATCTGCACGAGATCGCGCGGCATCAGTCGCGTATCCGCGTCCGCCTGCAGGACCTGCACCGTGCCGCCCGTCTCGCGGCGGATCGTGAAGACCGGGACGCGCGCCCGCCCGCCGCGCGCTTCCGAGGCGCTGACAGCCGTGCGTCCCACCTCGGCGCGGCGGCGGATCGGGAGCAGGCTTTCGCGCAGGCTGACCAGCTCACGCTCGACCTCGGCGAGCTGCCCGGAGGCCTCGATGGTGCGGGAATTCTCAAGGTTCGCCGAGGTCTGCTCGGCGATCGCACCCTGGAGCTTCGTTTCCGAGATCCGGCGCTCGATCTCCCGCTGATCGTTCTCGATGTCGATGATCGAGCGCTTGAGCGCGAGCAGCCGCGTGACCGGCACCAAGCGGGCGGTCTCGGAATCCCCGCCGATGGCCGCCAGCTCCTGCTGCAGCATGGTGAGCTGCAGGCCCTTCTTGGCGAGGCTCGCCTTGAGCGCGGCCTCCTGCTCGACCAGGATCTGGGACTGCCGCTTGAGGTTCTTGATCTCGCCGGTCATCGCCTCGCGGCGCTTGGCGAACAGGTGCATCTCGCGCGTGAGAAGCACCTCGGCCTGGGCCGGCTTCAGGCCTTCGGCCCAGCCTTCCGGCACGTCGAAGCTCGGTGCGGACGCGGCTTCGGCGCTGAGCCTGGCCCGCCGGAGGATCGCCGCGGCCAAGCGGCTCTGCGTCTGCTCCTCCTGCTCGACCGCCCGGTAGGCCTCGAAGACCAGGAGCGGGCCGCCATTCTCGAGCAGGCGTGGGGCGCCGCCGGCGAGCACGTAGGCCTTCGCCGCCGTCAAGTCGGTCGCCCAGGCGTAGCGGCCCGGGTTCTGGACAGCGCCGCCGACGAAGATCGGAGCCGTCTCCAGGACCGTCACGGTGACGCGCGGCTCAAGGATGCCGGCCCGCTCGCGGCAGGCCGCGATGAGGCGGGCCTCCACTTCGTCGATCGTCTGGCCGGACGCGCCGACGCTGCCGACGAGGGGAAGGCGCAGGTTTCCGTCGCCATCCACCTTGAGCGCCAGGGACATGTCCGGCCGGCCGAACACGCGCACGTCGACCCGGTCCTCCGGCCCGAGCCGGAACGAATCCGCGCTGGCGGGCAGGCTCAGGACAGCGGCGAGTGCGAGACCTGCGAGAAGACGCTTCATACCGACCTCCGTTGTGCGCCGTCGAGGACGGCATCGATCGTTTGGACGAAGCGCGGCCACGTGAAAGCGGCCGCGCGTGCGGGCCCTTGCGCGCCCAACTGCCGGGCCAGATCCGCGTCCTGCGCGATGCGGCGCAGGCCGGCCGCGAAGGCGGCGGGCTCGGGTTCCACCAGCAGACCTGTGACGCCGTCCAGCACGGTCTCGCGCAGGCCGCCCCGGTTGCAGGCGAGCACGGGCCGCCCATGGGCCATCGCCTCGACCGGCGTCAGTCCGAAATCCTCGTTGAAGGCCGGGGCGAGGACCGCCCAGGCCTGCGTGTAGAGGGCGCGCATGCGCTCGTCCGACACCACCGTCTCGAACACGATCCGCTCGTCGCCGCCGGCCAGTTCCTGCAGCTGTGCGAAGTACGGACGGCTCTTGGCGTCGACCATGCCGGCAATGTGCAGGCGGAATCGCTGCAGCGCGGGCGGTGCGTCGCTCAGGAACTGGCGGAATCCGTCGATGGCGAGCTCGATGTTCTTCGTCCACATGATGCGGCCGGGGAGCAGGAACATCGGCTCGGAGGCGCCTTCGGGCACCGCGAGCCTCGGCTCGACGCCCGGATAGGCGAGGTGGATCTTGGATTCCGGAAAGAGACGATTGTCCGCGACGCGCCGCCGGACGGTGTCGGCGATGCAGATGACCTCGTCGAAGTTGCGCCACGCCATGCGATCGACGAGGCGGAACACCGTCTCGGCCGCCCGCTTCACGGGGCGGGCCGGACCGCCGCGCGCCAGCAGGCGATCGCGATAGACCTCATCGTAGGTCGCCCGCAGCGGCGTGAAGCACAGGTTGACCACGGGCTTGCGGCGGTTCGCGAAGGTCAGGAGCGGGCCGAGACCATCGCAGCAGACGAGAACCGCATCGTGCTCCGCCGGATCGAGGCGGGTCCGGACGATCGACAGCGCGGCCGCGGTGACCGCCGAGTAGGTCCGCTCGACCGAGACCCGGGACAGTTCCGTGACGCCCATCCCGTCGAGTTCCGGGAAGGTTCCGCGTGGATCGAAGTGGTTGGTGTAGATGCGGATCTCATGGCGGCTTCGCCGCTTGATCTCGATCAGCGCCCGCTCGATCCCGCTGCGCAGGTAGACCCAGGGATAATAGACAGCAACTCTCATCGCGGTGCCTCCGGGTAGGGCAGCCTGTGGGCGAGAAGTGTTCGGTACAGGCCGAGGACCACGTCGCCGCTGCGCTCCCAGTCGTAGGCGCGGGCACGCTCGCGGTTGCGGGCGCCGAGGGCGAGGCAGAGGTCGCGGTCGTCCCAGAGACGCTGCACGGCCGCGACCATGCCGGCCGCGTCCCCCGCCTCGACCCGGACGCCTTCCGCGCCCTGTCCGGTGGTCCCGATGACGGCGCAGCCGCTGGCCATCGCTTCGGCGACGACGATCCCGAAGGTCTCGGCGTGCGAGGGAAAGAAGAAGATCCGCGCTTGACGGAGCAGGTGCCGGTAGCGGTCACCGCGGCTCTCGTGCACGGTGAGGTTCTCCGGTGCCGCCGCCCGCAGCGCCGCGATGTCCCCGCCCCAGCCGACGGCAACGAAGCGGATATGCGGGCAGGCCCGGGCGACCGCGAGCAGTTCGGCGACCCCCTTGCGGGCCTCGAACTTGCCGGCGAACAGCACGAAATCCCCTTTCGGTTCGGGCGATGCCTCCTCGAAGAAGGCTGGATCGACACCGGGCGGGGCCAGCACGACGCGGTCGCCCGGCTTCCCCCGCGCGAGGGCGAGGGAGTCCTCGCTGAGGAAGATGCGGCCCTGCGCCGGGAGTGCCACGAGCAGGCGCTCGACCGCACGATAGCCCAGCGCGACCGGCTCGGAGCGCATGACCGACCATGCGCGGCCGAACAACGCCATGTACTCGCAGACGAGAGGACGGCCGGTCAGCCGCGCCGCCACGAAGGCCGGCAGCATCGCGTGGTAGGTGAAGGCGTGCACGAGGTCGGCCGAGCGCGCGGCCTCGATGAAGGCCGGAAGCCCGAAGGGCAGGGCCCGGCGGCACAGCGGCAGGCGCCGCGTCGGCACGCCCTCGTGGTCGCCCAGCGCCGGATCGCCCGCGCAGATCACCTGGACCTCGATGCCGCGCGCGCGCAGATGAAGGGCGCGCCGGTGGGCCAGAACCTCACCGCCGCCGCCGGAATCGGGCAGATAGCGTTCATGGGCGAGCAGGACGCGCATCGTCTCACAGCACCAGGCAACGGTGACGGATCGAGCCGTACGCGAGGGCGCCGAAGATCAGGGCCGCCCGGGGCAGCCCGACCACGATCCGCGCGGCGATCGCGAGCGGATTCCGGTACCGTCCGCTCTCCAGCGTCCGGATCCAGGGATAGGGCAGGGCGGCCAGCAGCAGCACCGGATGCAGCAGCGCGGCCCCGGCGGCGGCGCCGACGGCCAGTGCGAAGGCGGCTGACTGGCGGCTGACGAAGTAGCCGCAATAGAGGTCCTGCCGGATCGCCGGCCGGAGCCGCACCAGGAGGGGCCAGACCCGAAGGTTCAGTGCCTCCCGGTGCCACGCCAGCAGCGTCTGGCGGAAGACCTCGTGGTGCACGAGCGCGTCGGACGCGAAGGCGCGCGCCCAGCCGGACTGCACGACCTTCCAGCCGAGATCCGTGTCCTCGCCCCAGAAGCGGTCGAGGAATTCCGTCGAAAATCCACCGACCCCGAAGAAGGCTTCGCGACGGTAGAAGATGTTGCAGGTTTCGAAGTACGGCGTCGGCGCCGTCACCGTCACGGTCTTCTCGAAGAAGTGCCGCGGTTGATCCGGCCGAGGCAGCGTGCGTCCCTGGACGAGACCCGTCCCGGTCGTCATGGCGGCGACGCCGGCCCGGATCCAGCCGCGCGTCGCCTCGCAATCGTCGTCGATGAAGGCGATGATCGAGCCCCGCCCGATCTCGGCCCCGAACTGGCGCGATGGCGTGGGCGACGAGAAGGCCTTGCGGTGGTAGCTCAGGACCGGCAGGCCGCCCTGCTCGACGAGGGCGCGGATCGCCTCCTCGGTGCCGTCATCGGTGAAATTGTGAACGACGATGATCTCGTACCGGTCGGCCGGGTAATCCTGGCGAAGCAGGGATCCGATCAGACGCACGACCATCTCGCGGCGCCTGCGCGTCGGGACGACCACACTGACAAACGGGAATTCAGCGAAATTCATCCGAACAGCACCGCATGTTCGCGCGAAACGATGGTGACACACAGCGTATTCGCGCAGCGAAAACGGCTTGTGCCTCGGGATCGATGACATTGACGACAATATCATCGGCTTTCGGAGCAGCCGTACTAAAAAGGATCATCCGCACTGCAGATGGCGGCGAGGCGCGAACGAAATGCGGGAGGCTCGACGGGCTGGCCGGGCGGCCCGATCAGGATGCCGCGCTCCCATTCCGGGGCCGTTCGTGGGCGGACGTCACGCGCCGACTGCCCGCGCGATGTCGGCCGCCGATGATGGGGCGCACCGGCTCCCGGCCATCGTCGGCGGGGCCCTGCCGAACACGAGAGGAACAGGTTCGGCCGGATGCCGGAAGCGAAGACGGCCGGTCCGTCCGGTGGCGGTTCCTGGACGCCTGCCTCACGGGGGTTCCCATCATGCGACATCCGGTTGACGGCCTCGCCCTCTCCCATTTCGGCCATGCGGATGTCGGCGTCGCTCAGGCGCCGCGCGGGCTTGGGATCCGGGATCCGCTTCGATCAGGCGGATCCCGGATCAGACGCGGTCGTCCGCGCCGAGGATCGGCGGCGCTGCGACGTCGGCTGCCCGGCGGCGCAGCCCTCCCAGGCGGCGCTTCGGAAACGCGCGACGGTCCATCAGGGCGCGGATCCCGCGGTCGTCGACACGGCGGCTCGCCTGAACCATCCGGCGCCGCGCGAGGGTGTCGGGGAGATGGCGCAACGTCCAGAGCAGCGCCCGCAGCTTGGGCCCGCGGGGCGCGCGCAGGACGGCGTCCGCGAGGCTGTAGGCCAAGGCCGGAGGACCATGGCGCAGCAGGCGGGCCGCACCCCAGTTCACCAGAACGGACCGAAGCCGGTTCTTGGCGGCGTGAAACACGATGGTCTCGGCCGCGCGCCCGATGGCGCTGCCAACCCGGTGGTGGACGACGGCCTCGGGCACGACGCGGACGCGCCACCCGCCGAGCGTGAGCCGCCAGCCGAGATCGGAATCCTCGTAGCCGTAGAAGAAGGCCTCGTCGAACCCGTCGATCTCCGCGAGGGCCTTGCGCCGGACGAGCAGCGCCGAGCAGTTCGTCCACAGCACGTCGCGGGCGCGCGTCGCCGCGGTCGCGGGCTCCCCTTCGAGCGCATCCCACGCGAGACCGAGCGGCCCGAGGGCGCCGCCATACCCGTTCAGCAGGTCCGGCCTGTGCGCGTAGACGACCTTCCCTCCCACGGCCCCGATGTCCTGATCGGCGTCCAGGGCCGCGCCGCAGGCTGCGAGCCAGCCCGGGTCGAGCGACACGTCGCTGTCCACGAACGCGACCGCGGCGGTGTCCGCCTCGCGCCAGCCCAGGTTGCGCGCCGCGGCCGGACCCTCGGGGGCCTTGCAGCGGTAGTGCAAGGCGATGCCCACGGCTGCGAGGGCCGGACCCCATCCGCCGACCACCGCGCGGGTGTCGTCCGTGGAACTATTGTCGACGACCACCACGGCGCGCGGCCGCCGCGTCTGTGCCGCCAGGGCCGCGAGCGTTGCGGGGAGATCCCGGCCGCGATTGAAGGTCGGAACGACGACGGTGACATCCGATGCCGTCACGGGTGAGCCTCCTGAGTGGCGACGATCGCGTGCATGACACCCATCAGCAGGGTGATGGTGAACAGCAAGGGATCCCAGAGCAGCGAGTAATCGATCAGCTGCTGCACGTACTCGGCGATGATACCGCAGAACAATCCAAGCGCGAACAGACCCGTCACCTGGGACGAGGCCGCCGAGGCCCGCCAAGCCAGCACGAGACCGCGCAGCAGGAACAGCACGAAGCCGATCAGGCCGAGAAGTCCAAGCTCGGACAGCACGAGCAGGTAGACATTATGGACGGGCGCGGTGCTGCGGAGATGGACCTTGTTGCGGGATTCGTTGCTCGAGAGCGCGTCGAGGGCCATGAGCACGTAGAGATCCGGGGAATAATGCCGGATCTCCAGGCCGAAATTGTTCGGTCCGACGCCGAGTATGGGGCTGGACTCCCACATGCGCGTTGCGGCATCGTTGTACGCAGCCCGGAAATCCACCGAGGCCCCGAAATCGCCCGAGAGCCGCTTCTCGATCGCAGGGGCGAGCGGGGCCACCACGGCGACGAGGAGCACCGCACCCGCCACGATCAGGCCGACCGCCCGCAGGGCTCGGAGCGCGCGGCGCGCCGTCATCAGGGCGATCAGAACGAGGGTCGTGACGAGCAGGAGAGCGATCGGACCGCGCGACTGGGTCAGACAGATCGTGAGAGTGCCGGACAGCGCCACCAGTGCGGCCGCCCGGCCGATCCAGGAGCCGTGCAAGCCGAGCGCGACGGCGATGAAGGGCGGCGTGATCAGGAGCAGGTAGGGGGCGAGGTAGTTCGGATGCCCGAGGGTGCCGGCCGCACGGCGGGCGAGTTCGGCCGGCTCGCTGGACTGGAAGATCTGCGAGAGGCCGTTCTGGCCGGAGGCGAAGGCCGCCTGGAGGACCGAGATCGGCGTTTGCAGGAGAATGACCGCCGCGAGGGCCGCGACGATGATCGTGAGGCCGCGCGCGTCGAGATTGTACTGCAGGTAGAGCAGGAGCAGGGCGAGCTTGAGGTAGCGGACGATCTCGACGGTGCTGCCGAGCGGCTCCGTGCTGGAGGCCGCCGAGAGCAGCCCCACCGCGATGAGCGGCAGCAGCCACAGCACCGGGCCTCCCCGGGTCGGGCGCGGTGGCGCCGGCAGGCGCAGCGCCCGCTCTATTGGCCACAGCAGCAACAGCCCCACCAGGCAGACGTCCGCCGGGCACCAGTACAGGCCACGGCCGCCGAGGTCTCCGTGCAGCCAGTCGAAGTCATAGTATTGGCGATTGTAGGTCAGGGCCACGACGAAGAGGGCGAGCAGCACCGGCCTCAACAGCCCGGCAAGCACCACCGCGGCGAGCGCGGCGAGGCCGGCGACCCCGACGAGCAGGAGACGCGGGCTCACGGTCTCGAGGGAGCCGGCGAGCGGCACGCTCGCGATCCCGAGCAGCCCGACCGCCAGGAGCGGCGCCAGGCGGCCGCCTTCGGCCTCGATCGGCGAGAGACGCAAGCTCATCGGGCCGCCCCCAAGCGAAGCGCCGCGACCGATACGGGCGGCAGGACGAGGCGGAGGCGCGCGCCCGGCGCGACGGGCCGGGTCGCGAGCGTGATCTCGTCCCGGCCGTGCGGGCGCGGGGCGCCGAAATCGGCGGTCTGCGCGAAGGACAGGCCTGGAACCGAAATCATGCCGGTGCCGCGGGTTGCGTCGGGGGCGGGCCCGCTCAGGATCTCCATCGATCCTGCGCGCGACCGGTCGAGGTCGAGCTCGATCTCCGCGGGCGCCTCGAGGCTCGCGTTCGAGAGCAGGATGGCGAGTTCGCCCGACTCGGTGAGCGAGGCCACGGCCTCGACCGTGGAGGCAGCGTCGACCCTGTCGATGAAGCCGATCGGGCCGCCGGAGAATGTCGGGCCGTCCACGCGGGTGCCGATCAGGCGGCCCGACAGGTTCGAAGCGTAGAGGCGCAGCACCTCGAGGGCGGGCGTCGCCGCGTAGCCGCCGCCGACCTTGCGGCCGATCCAGCCCGCATTCAGCAGGTCACTGAGCTTGAAGAACTCGGCTTCCGCGACGCCGGGCGTCCGCAGCAGGACGTTGAGGACCCGCGCCACGTACAGGCCGGACCCCAGGGTCTTCACGTGGTCGAAATACCGGTTGGCCGGATCGACGGCGAAGAGCGGTCCCCACTCGGTGACGGCCAGCGTGAGCCGGCGCCCGGCCTGCACGGAGTGCAGCTGCCGCATCGTCGTGACGAGGTTCGCCGCCATGTTGGCCGGCGCTGCCAGCATGGCCCGGTAGACCGATGCGGCGCTGCCGCCCTCCGGACCCGGCAGCAGGGGCGCGTAGCCGTTATGGATCGCCAGCCCATCGATCTCCGCGGCGAGCGCGGTCAGCACCGTGTCGTTCCAGCCCCGATGGGCGTTGAAGCGGTAGCGCCCGAAATTCTCCAGGCCGATGGCGTAGAAGCGCGCCGCGGGATCCACCGCCCGCACGGCCGCGATGGTCGCGCGGGCGCGCTGCACATAGGTCTGCGGGTCGGTTTGCCCTCGGGAGATGTCCTGCTCCATGTAGAGCTCGTTGCCGAGCTCCCAGGTGACGCGCGGTCGGGCATCAGGGCCGATGCGCGCGCGGACGTAGCGCGCCCACTCGGCCGCGAGCGCGGGCGTGCCGCTGCCGAGGTTCAAGGTGATCAGCAGGTCCGCATCGATCCGTCGCGCGGCCTCGATGATCTCGTCCGTGCCGATGACGTTGGGCGATTCCTCCGGCTCGCCCGGGGCATGCTGGGAGCGCGGCCGGCTCGCCTGGGGACCGACGCCGTTGCGCCAGTCATAGCTGTCCGACCAGCCCCCTCCCGGAAAGCGCAGGACGCTCACGCCCGCGGCCTTGGCGAGCGCCAGCATATCCGCGTCGAGCGAGCGGGTCGCGGGGTTCCACAGCCCCTGCGCGTTGCGGATCCACTCGACATTGGCGCCGAACAGATGCCGGCGCACGGGACCGAGATCCTCGCCCGGGACGAGGGAGACGCGGGCCGCGACGGGGCGGCCCCGGGCCGGCGCGACCGCCGGCGTCACCTCCGACACGAGCTCGATATCGTCGAAATAGGCGGTCCCGGCCTGGCCCTCGGCGACGAGGAACACGATCGCCTGCCGGGCCGCTGCCGGGACGGCCTCGTCGGAGCGGATGGATTGCACGCTCAGGGGCGGCGCGGCGGCGGCGCGCAGGACGAGGCGCGCTCCGACGTCGGCACCGCTCCCGTCGAGGAACGCGACGCCGACGACCGCGGCCGCGCCGCCCTCCGCTCCGAGGCGGGCCCGCAGCGTGAGCGGCCGGCCGCTGAGATCCGCCGCCTCGATGACTTGGCCGAGGCCGAGCGGCTTGTCGCCGCCGCGATTGCGGCGGTTCGGCGACAGGGCGAGGGTGCGGCCCTGCCCACCCGCGACCGTGACCTGACGGACCTCGCCCTTGTCGGCGGTCTGGCCGTCCTGGCTCCAGCCGGGGGGCGGCGATCCCTCCTGTTCGAAATCCGCATTGGCGAGCCGCAGGCCCAGCGCCGGCTGCGCCGTGACCAGGAAGAGGCCGAGCAGCGCGGCGCACAGGGCGCCGCCGGCCGCGAGGATTCGGACGTGCCTCATGCTTGATCCTCCGCGCGCAGATCCCGGCCGGCGAAGACGGCGAGGCCGAGCACCCGCCGGGCCGTCAGGGTGAGGCCGAATGCCGTGAGGGCCATCGTCGCCAGGGTCGCGGCGGCCGCGCCCGTCATCCCGAACCGCGGCACGAGCAGCAGGTTGGCCGTCACGTTGGCGAGGATGCCGAGCCCCGTGACGGTCGCGATGCGGCGTTCGTTGCCCGAGGCGATCAACGCCGTGGAGGCCGCGCCGCCCGCCGCAAGGGCCATGTGGGCGGCTGCCAGCAGGCACAGGGCCGTCGTGCCGGAGCGGAACCCCGCCCCGAACAGCCCGAGAAGCGGGCCGGCGGCGATGGCGAGCCCGAGGCCGGCCGCGGCCGCGAGGGCGAGAGCGGCGCGGCTGGCCTGGGCCAGCGTCCGGGCGGCGGCGTCCCGATCGCCCCGCCCCAGCTGCTCGGCGAGCATGGGCAGCGCGCGCACGGTCGCGGCGGCGGTCCCGAGCGAGATGAGGGCGGCGAAGCGGGCTGCGACGCTGTAGATGCCGGCCGCTTCCGGATCGGCGAAGGCCGAGACCACCATGACGTCGAGCCGCTCGGCCAGGGCGGCCCCGCCGACGAGGAACAGCAGCAGCAGTCCCGGCCGGACCCAGACGCCGAGGCTGGGCCGACCCCGGGCCGTGAGCGCATGGCGGGCGATCGCGCGGCGCAGGGCATCCGCGGTCGCAAGGAGTGCCGCGAGGCTCGCGAGGCTGACCGCGATCAGGGCCGTGACCGCGTCGAGCAGGCCGAATGCCGGCAGCGCGAGCACCGCGCCCATGCCGGTGGCCGCGATCGGGCGCACCAGGAGGAAGGCCGCTTCGGCCGCGAAGGGACGATGCAGGGCCTGCAGCAGCGCTGTCGCGGTCTGCGCGGTCGCGAGCAGCAGGACGAGCGGACTCGCGGCCGCGAGCGCGCAGGCCAAGCCGGGGTCGTCCGCGCCCAGCATCGCGGCGGCGGCGGCGAGAATGCCGCTGCCGAGCAAGCCTCCTCCGACCGTCGCCGCGGCGACGGTGTCGAGGTAGGCCCGGGCCTCCGCACGCGCGCCATTGCTCAGGTACACGGGCAGGAAGCGCGAGGCCGTGAGCGGCAGGCCGCCGGCGGCGAACAGGGCGACCAGGGCGGCGGCGTTGAACGCCGTCGCGAAGGTGCCGTAGGCCGCGGCGCCGAGCAGGCGCGCGAAGGCCAAGTGCATCGCCAAGCCGAGCGCGCAGCCGGCGATCTTGAGGCCGAACAGCAGGACGCCGCTTCCCGCCACGCTGTTCGCGAGCCGCCGCAGGGACGCCGCGCGATCGCGGCGCGCCCCGGCTCCGGCCGATGGCAGCCCGAGCGCCCTCATCAGACTCGCTCCAGGCGAGCGGGAACGAAGCGGCGCACGCCGTTGAGGACGATGCCGATCGGCTCCGTGCCGAGCCACCTCAAGGCCTCGAGTGCCGCGATGTGCCGCTGGGCGCCGTGCCGGCCGGCGCGCACGACGAGGAGCGTCGCATCCGCCCGGCTCGCGCAGAGGGGTGCCTCCGCATCGCCGGACAGCGGCGGCAGGTCGAGGATGACGAGGCTGGCATCCCCTTGCAGGCCTGGGCAGCTCGCGAAGCCGTCGCGCAGGAACGCCGCGGCGGCCTCCGCGTCGTCCCAGGTTGCCACGACCAAGCGGTCGCCGACGGCGGTCAGGGCCAGGCCGGTCGGCAGATCCGGCGAGGACGGCAACGGGTCCATGCGAACGCGCAGGTCCCGGGCGTGGTGCAGCAGGTCCTGGCTCGTCGAGCCCGAGATGAGGCGCACCGGCACGCGGCCGCGCCGGGCCATGCCGTGAGCGAGCGCGAGGGCGACGGTGGAAGCACCCTCATCCGCCTCGGCGGCGGCGATCGCCAGGATGGTGGGCCGCGCGCCGCGCAGGCGCTCGCTGACCGTGACGACGAGTCGGTCGAGGGCGACCCGCGCCGCCGAGTCGGGATCGCTCGGCGACCAGACCTGCAGCGGGCGCTCCCGCGCCGGCACCTCGCCGACCAGCGGCAGGCCGAGCGCGGCGGCAGCCTCCTCGCCCCGGTAGAGGCGTCCGTCGAAGACTTCGCGCACGAGCGCCCAGCCGCAGGCGAGCACGCCCGAGCACAGCGTGATGATGCCGAGCATCGAGAGCTTGCGAAGCCCGATGGGCGTGCCCTCGGCGGCGGCGGGCTGCACGACGACCACGTTGGAGAGCCGCGCGTTCCTGAGAGCGGCGATGTCGCGCGCCTCCGCGAGACGCTTCTCGGCATCGCGGTAGCGCGCCTCAGCGAGTTCGCGCCGCCGCTCCAGCGACTTCCAGCCGGTCGCCGCATCCTGGAACTCGCGCAACGCCGTCGAGACCTTCTCCACGCGCTCTCGCGCCGCCGCCTCGACGTGGACGAGATCCTGAACCTCGGCCTCGAGCTGGCGGAGCAGCACGACCGTCAGCGCGCCGAGCTTGGCCTCGACTTCTCTCACCTCGGGCGCGTTGGCCGAGTTGTTGACGAGGAGACGCTCGCGCTCGCCGAGCAGCGCCACCATCGAGGGCGCCATGCTGAGGGCCGGCGAGTTCGGCGGAAAGGTTCCGAGGCCCACCGGCTCGCGCTGGCTGGCCGTCCGGACCAGGACGCGGCTGAGCCGTTCGAAGCGCCGACGCGCGAAGTCCAGTTCGAGGGACTGGCGTTCGAGCGCGCGCTGCGCCTCCACGAGGTCGGCCTCCAGAAGGGGCAGCCGGCTCGCCGCATTGCGGGTGTCGTGCTCGCGCTCGAACACCGCCATCTCCGCCTCGACCGCCTCGACGGCCGCCTTGGCGGCGTCGCGCTTGGTGCTGAGGAAGTCGATCTCGCCGCCTCCCTCGAACACCGCCGAGCGAAAGTTCGTGTAGATCTGCAGGAAACGGTCGAGGAGCTGCACCGCCTGCGCCTCGCCGGGCCAGCGCAGGCTGACCGAGATGACGTCGGAGCCCGGCGCATTGTCGAGGATCAGCGACTGGGCGAAGACCTGGCTGACCGCGGCCGAGCGCGACAGCGGCGTCTTCAGGCCAGCCATGATCAGGACGGCATCGGCCCCGTCGCGCATACCCTGGTAAAGGTCGGAGCCGAAGCGCTTCAGGCGACCGTAGAGGCCCGTCGGCTCCGGACGCACCTCCGGCGCGCCGAGGTTCAGGTCCGCGATCAGACGCGAGACCAGCACCTCGTTGCGCATGAGATCCATCTCCGACTGCACGGCACCGCGGGTTTGCGCCAGGAACGTGACGTTGCGGTCCGAGCCGAGCAGCGGCGAGGGCGTCTGATCGACGCCGACGCGAACGTAGAGCTTCGCGTTGGCCTGGAACATGTTCCCGCGCACCAGGCTCAGGTAGCCCACTCCGCACAGGATCCCGATCCCGACGACCGCGGCCATCTGCGGCAGCCACTTGAACACCACGAAGAGGAGGGTCGCGCCCGTGTCGCGGACGCTCCCCCCCGAGGCCGTGTGCGGCCTGGCAGGCGCCAGACCGGTTTCCGATGGGAGCTTGGTCATCCGATCTCACCGATCCGGCCGATGGAGTTCCGGGGCTAGGCGACGGTTTCCGCCAGGGCGTCCGCCGTGCTCCACCGCGGCGACCAGCCGACGGTCCGCCGGACTTTCGCGGCGCTGAGGTGCCGGGCGTCGATCTCCGACCGGGCCTCGCCCAGGACCAGCGGTGCGAGATCCGGGCGCCGGCAGGCGCTGAGGATCGCGTTGGCGAAGGCCATCGTGCGGAGGGGCTTCCCGTTCGATCTCACCGATCCGGCCCATGTAGTTCCGGTACCAGGCGACGGTTTCCGCCAGGGCGTCCGCCATGCTCCACCGCGGCGACCAGCCGACGATCCGCCGGACCTTCGCGGCGCTGAGGTGCTGGGCGTCGATCTCCGACCGGGCCTCGCCCAGGACCAGCGGTTCGAGATCCGGGCGCCGGCAGGCGCGGAGGATCTCGTGGGTGAAGGCCATCGTGCTGAGGGGCGTCTCGTTCGACAGGTTGAAGGCCTCGCCGGCCACGCCCGGCTCGTGCATGGCCTCGCCGATGGCGAGGTATCCGGCCACGACGTCCCGGACGTAGATGTAGTCGCGGATCATCGTGCCGTCCGAGCGCAGCACGGGGCGCTCGCCCCGCAGCGCCCAGCGGATCGTCCCGGGCACCAGCCGGTTGAAGTTGAGGTCGCCTCCGCCGAAGAAGTTGCCGGCCCGCGTGATGCAGATCGGCAGGCCGTAGGTCTCGAAGTAGCTGCGCGCCAGGAGGTCGGTGCAGCTCTTGGAGACGTCGTAGGGTGCGCGCCCGACAAGCGGCATGTCTTCCGTATAGGGAAGGACGTCGGAACTGCCGTAGCTCTTGTCACTGGACGCGACGAGGATGCGTTCGACCTTCCCGTACAGCCGGCAGGCGTCGAGCAGGTTCCAGGTACCCCGAATGTTGGCCTCGAAGGTGCCCACCGGATCGCGCAGGGCCGTGCCGACGATCGGCTGAGCGGCGAGGTGGATCACCGTGTCCACCTCGTGCTCGTTCACGGCACGCCGCAGGGTCTCCCGATCCTCCAGCCGGCCGTGCACGACGATGGTCGGCTTGGCCAAGTCATCCGCCAGCGAATTTCCGTAGGCATTGAGGTCGCGCACGTAGCCGACCACCAATGCGCCGCTCTCGCGCAAGGTCCGCACCGTCCACGAGCCGAGGAACCCGGCCGAACCGGTGACGAGGACGCGCTTGCCGGACCAGAAAGACATCTTGCTCATCGAACAACCTCCAGCTCACGGGCCCGAACCACCGACGGGCGCGACTCGATCCAATCGAACTCGCGGCTCTCAAACATTGCCTCGAGTTCCTGCTGATCCTTGAACGTGTCCATCGACTTGAAGAAGCCGTCATGGTCGAACGAGAACAGCTTTCGACTCCGTAGCAGGGAGGGAAAGACTTCGCGTTCGAGGCTGCTGCCGTGCCAATGATCGAACACGGCCTTCCTCATGATGCAGTAGCCGGCATTGATGCGGTGATCACGCAGGATCGGCTTCTCACGGAAGGCGCGGACGCGTCCCTCGCGATCGGACTCGATCGTTCCGTACTGGGAACGAAGCGGGACGTTGGTGATCGTGGCGAGACCGTCGTGGCTGCGGTGAAAGGCGCGCAGGCTGTCGAGATCGACGTCGCAGAGCCCGTCCGAGTAGGTGACGAAGAACTCGTCGCCCAGCCTGTCCTGGCAGAGGCGGACACGATCGCCGGTGTCGGCCTCGTCGCCGGTGTCCACCAGTTCGACGTTCCAGCCGAGGGACCGCCCGGCAAAGTAGTCGAGAATGACTTCCTTGCGATATCCGAGCGACAGAACGAAATCCGTCACCCCCTGGTTCGCGAAGATCTGCATGACCCGGACGATGATGGGCTTGCCACCGACCGGCATCATCGGTTTCGGCAGGTAGTCGGTGTAGGGGTAGGCGCGCGTGCCGCGCCCACCGGCCAGTATCAAGACTTTCATGTGCGCTCTCTCCTTTGCGCGTTGCTGGTAGCCGTTGGCGGCTCCACGCCGGTGATGCTGGATCCTGATCGCGTGATGCGGGGGTCAGGACGCCGCGAAAGTGCTCAGGCCGTCGGCGCAAGGCGCCGGGGCGGCCGATGCAGGCTCGGAGGCGAAGGGCGGAGTCGCGCTGCCAAGCTGCGTCGGGAGGAATCTCTGGATGGGGAAGCGGCTGGCTCCGCGCCCACCGCGCAGCAGGAACCGCCAGCCGGTGAATGCTATGAGTGCGACATCCAGGTCAGTATTCCGGCGCTGGATGTAGAGAACATCGTAGGCTTGGCGCGCCTGGGCATGCTCGACCGAGTCGACGATGCCGTGGAAACCCATCACTTGCGCCAATCCGGTCATGCCGGGCCTGACGCTGTGACGGTGGTGATAGTTCGGCACCACGTCCTCGTAGGGAACCTGGAGAACGTGCAGGCCGACCGGATGGGCGCGCGGACCGACCAGAGACATGTCGCCGGCCAGGACGTTGAGGAGCTGCGGAAGCTCGTCGATGCAGTAGCGGCGCAGGATCCGGCCCAGCGGGGTCAGGCGCGCTTCATGGTCGTCAGGGTCGCCGATCGCGATGCACTTCGGCGAGGGCCCGACCATCGTCCGGAACTTGCAGATCGAGAAGATCCGGCCGCCCTGCCCGTACCGCGCCTGACGAAACAGGACCGGCCCGGGACTGCTCACCTTGATGGCGATCGCGACAACGACCAGCAGAGGTGCCAGCAGGAGCAGAATGCAGGCACTTCCGATCACGTCGACCGTGCGCTTGGCCAGCGCATCCACGATGGCTGCCGCATCCGCCGCCTGCCGCTCTCCCCTGGCGGGCGCATCCAGGTACGCGTTGCCATCCTCCGGCTCGGCCAGCGCCTCGCGCGGGTGCGAGCTCATGATGAGGCTCGTCATCGACTCCCCCTGATCTTGGCGTGAGCTGAAGAATTCCTCCGGGCCCGGCCGTCTCGGCCCGGGCGAAGATTTGTGATTGCAGTAGACATCGCGGCGGGGCGGCCGGCGGCAAAATTTTTTGCAGCATTCGTCGAATGCTGCCGCGCGGACGTGCCGGTCTGCGATGGATCGATGATCCGGCGCGACCGCAGGTGTGCAGCGCCTTGTGCGCCGACGCACAAGAAAGATGCGACTGATTGCATGCGGTGGAGCGATGGCGGCGGGGATGATCGTCTCGGGCGCGACGGCACTCTGGGGCGCGTCTGCCCTCATCGACGCCGCTTCGCGGCCCCTGGGGGCACGGCAGCCGCGAGGGCTGTTCAACCGCGAGGGCTGTTCCTGGGGGCCCGCCGATCCGCCTTTCGCGGCTCGCGACCTGGCCTGGACGCGGCGGCGCGCGCGGGCGGTGCCGAGGAGCGGTGCCCGGCGATGCCCCGCAGGGGCGCGACTGATCCGGGATGCGCTTGATCGCAGCGGATCCCGGATCACGCGCCCGCGCGGCGCCTGAGCGCGGCGCCTGAGCGACGCCGACATCCGCATGGCCGAAATGGGAGAGGGCGAAGCCATCAACCGGATGGCGGATGATGGGGATCGTGCGCGGGAGCGGTGCCCGCCGGAGTGGAGCGCGATCCGGCACGGGGGCGCAGCATCACGGCCCGAGGGCCGCGGCGGCTACGGCCGGAAGGCGAGCGGACCCGACGCCCATGGAGCCCGTCCGGGACCGGCCCGTCCCGGCGGCGATGCGCTCATCCGGCGCCGTCCGGTGCGCGGTCAGCGCAGCGCGACCGCCAGCTCCTCCACGACACGCTCCACGTCGCGGTCGCTCATGGTGGCGCGCAATGGCAGCAGCAGCCCTCGGTCGGCGAGACGGCGCGCGGTCGTGAGCGGGTGCGGGCGCTCGGCATGAAATGCCGAGAGATGCGGGATGCTATCGAGCGAGGGAAAGAACGGGCGCGCGCCGATGCCGCGCTCGCCCAGACGGGCGATCACCCGATCGAGGGCCGGCGCAGGGTTGCGAAGGACGAGGGGAAAGAACCACTGGACCGGCTCTGCCCAATCGCGGATGGCCTGCAAGGCGATGGACGGATGATCGGCGAGGAGCTGGCGATACAGTCGATTCAGCTCGGCGTGACGCGCAAGGATCGCGTCCGCCCGCTCCTCCTGCGCGCACAGGATCGCGCAGGCGAGATTGGTCAACCGGTAATTGTAGCCGAGCCGGTGATAGATCGCTCGGCCACCGAGATCGAGCCCGTGGGCTCGCACTTGCGTCGCACGCACGATGAGGTCGGCATCGTTCGTGAGCAGCGCTCCTCCCTCGCCGCAGCTGAAGATCTTGTTCTGGAAGAAGGAGTGCGTGGTGACCGTCGCGGCCGCGGCGACCGGGTTTCCGCGATATCCGGCGAGCGGAGCGTGCGCCCCGTCAGCCACCAGGGCGATGTCCCGCGCCCCCGCGATCTCCTCCAGGGCGTCCATCGGGCAGGGATGGCCGAACAGATGGACCGGCATGATGGCCCGGGTGCGCGCCGTGACCGCGGCGGCCGCGGCGGCCGGGTCGATGCAGAAGGTCTCGGGGTCCACGTCGACGAGAACGGGCCGGGCGCCGGCGTGCAGCACGGCATTCGCGCTCGCCACGTAGGTCGTCGCCGGCACGATCACTTCATCGCCGGGCGCGATCCCGAGCGCCACCAGCGCCACGTGCAGCGCCGCCGTTCCGGACGAGACCGTGATCGCATGAGCGGTGCCGTTCCGGGCGGCCCAGATGGCCTCGAAGCGGTCGCGGAAGGGGCCGGCGGGCCCGATATCCCCGCTCGCCAGCGCCTCGGCCGCGTAGGCGATCTCGAGCTCCGACAGGTTCGGCAGCGAGAGGGGCACGTCGCTCGCGCGACGCGACATCGAGAGGGAAGCGGTCATCACACGGGCACCTCATGCTCGGACAGGTTCGGCAACAGGAGCGCATCGCGCGAGCGACGCGGCGCCGGGAGACGGGCGGTTCATCGCAACGGGATGGCGGCGGGCAGGGGAGGGCCGATCTCGCGCGGCGGGGCGTCGCCGCCGAGCAGGCCCTCGTAGCGGGGGATCAGGGCGTTCCAGGAGAAGGCCTGCGCCCGCGCGCGGCACCGCGCGCGGGTCTCGGGCCGCGCGGCCAGGGCCGCAGCCCTCAGGATGGCCTCGCTCAGTCCGGCCGCGTTCGTGGCGGCCAGCCGCGTCGAGCCCGGATCGAACAGAGCCCCCACCGTCTCGTCCGCGACGATGTCCGGGATGCCGGCGTGCCGCGCGCCGACCACCGGGGTTCCGGCCGCCAGGGCTTCGATCAGGACATTGCCCAGCGCCTCCCAGACGGCCGGGTTCACGCAGACCGTCGCGCGTGCGTAGAGGTGCGGCAGGTCCTCGACGCGGCCGAGACCGAGAAATTCGACTCGATCGCGGAGGTTGCCCGGAACGGCAGCGGACAAAGCCGCGCGGGTGGCCGGGCTCGATCGTCCCGTGTAGACGAGCCGGAGAGCCGGCAGCCGCTCGGCCACGGCCGGGAACGCCTGGGCGAGGAGGAGTGCGCCTTTGCGCGGCTCGTCGGCATCCCCGCTGAACAGGATGTAGGGTTCGCGCGGAGCGTCGTCCGGCAGCGCCTCGAAGGGAGCGGTCTCGGTGGGGGACGCAAGCAACGTCCCGGCGACCCCGTAATCCCGCGCGAGCGCGTCCTGAGCGAAGCGGGACAGGACCGCCACGGCATCCGCCTGCCGCAGCACCATGCGGAACATCAGGCCGTCGGCGGGAATGCGCCGGAAGTAGCGCCGCACCGGAATGCCCGTACACTGAAAGACGAGGCGGAACCGTGCACCCGCCCGGCGCGCGATCAGAGCGCCGACCGCATCGTGGTAGTTCAAGCAGTGCACGGCGTCGAACGGCTCCGCACGGAGCCACCTGGCCAAGTCCCAGCCGAACAGATGCTGGCTGTTGAACCAGCGGCCCGTCAGCGCGGCCGGCCCGGTTCTGCGGCGAAGCAGGACGCGCCGGACCGGGCCATCGGCTTCGATCCGCGTTTCGGACGCGGGAGAACTGGTCAGGACGGTGACGTCGTGGCCGCGGGCCGCCAAGCGCTGCGACAGATCATGGAGCATCCGCTCCGATCCTCGGCGAACCTCCGGCCATGCCGTCGGGTGAGTCACTGCGATCCGCACTGTTGCCTCCAACCGCTTCGCCGCGAGCGACCACGACCGTGTGGCTCCGGCGAGAAACTATCTTGCATTCAGAATTGTCGAGACTGATCTTGAAAAACGATGTAATTTGCCGTGGCGACTTCCGTATCGAGCAAATGCATCGTCAGAGATGAAAAGCTTCAAGGTGTCATTATGGAGCAACGCGCGGGTTCATAGAACGAGTGCGCGGTAGCGAATGCTTCCATAAAGCAGGGATGTTATCATGACGACCATCCGCGGCAGGTGAGCAATCACACGCCCGGCGTGGGCTGCGAGCTGCCGCGGGTCCACGGAGCCGGTGCGATGGATGCCCCGCGCGAGCAGTGCCGGCGGCAGCACGAGCAGCAGCAGCGGCTGCCAGATGACGGCGAACGCCGCCACGCATACCGCGAGGTAAAGCAGCCATATCGGAGGATAGAAGAACAGGCGCGCGACGAGGAGACGTCTCCTGAGTTCCGGATGCCGCTTGACTAGGGCAGGAACCAGAAACAATCGTGTCGGCTCGAGAATCCATTGGAGAAGCGATTGCTGTTCGATCTCGTGCCAGATGACGGCGCGCGGCTCGAAGCGGCGGGTGTAGCCGGCCTCGATGATGCGCCAGGCGAGATCGGTATCGGCACATTCCGTCGCCCGGTTGAGCGGGTCACGGAACGAGAGGGTTTCGTCGAAGCCGCCGAACGCGTCGAACACGCTTTTCCGCACGACCATGTTGGCGGTCGGAAAGGTCGGGTGCTCCTGCGCCGTGACGAACGTGAGTTTGGAGCAGAGCGATGCCGTTTGCTCCGGCTTGGGCAGGACCGGGCCCGTCGAGAACGCGACCGCCGGGTCGGCCAGGGCGGCGATGCCAAGGGCGAGCCATTCGGGATGGGGCCGGCAATCGCTGTCCGTGAAGGCGATCAGCGGGGCCCGCGCCTCAAGCACGCCTCGGTTGCGCGCCGGGGCCGGTCCCTTGTCGTGCTGCATGCGCAGGTAGCGGAGCTGCAGACCCTGGGCCCGCATCGCCGTGCAAAGACCGGCGATATCGTCCTGAGACACGTTGTCGACGACAATGACTTCGAAGCTCTCGACGCCAATCGTCTGCCTGAGCAAAGCTTCCAGGCAGTCCTTCAGCAGAAAGAAGCGGTTCTTCACGGAAATTACGACCGATATGTGCGGATTATTAGTTGAATTATTGCCTGGAATATGGCTAAGATCCCTACCATCCATGGCTTCACCTCCGCCGCGCTTGCCCGCACTCCGCGATCCGATCCGAAACGACGCGGCGCAAGCGCTCCTAGCTGACAAGCGATAGATTTCGAGGCCGCAAGCGTCTGCTAAAAATTATGCGCCACCCGAGCGGTTTCGGGCGGCCATCCACGGACGGCGGTGCATCGTAAGGATTCCGAGTTCAATGGGCCGATTGACTTGTAGCGTGGCGTCGCACCGTGCCGGCGGCGGGAGCAGGTGCTTCCGGTGCGGTCGGCGCGTGTCTTGGTTCGGCGCTTCGGACGATGAAGGGTCGGCAGGGGCCGCAAACGAACACGATGACCGATGGACTTTCTGCCCTGTCCCATGCTGCCCTGTCCCGTGCCAACGGCATGACGGCCGCCCTGGATCGGGCCGCCGATGCGTCGGCCTGAAAGACAGGAGCCGCATCGCTTCGTGTCCGCCCGGCGGCCCCTCCCGCTTGGGTCAGGCCAGCGGGCGGCCGTGACCGGCCCATCGCGTCTCCACTGCGCTTCCTCGCCTGGGCCGTCCGTGTGACCGGGGGCGTTGACCCGCGGGTTCCTCGCCTTCCGGGGGGATGCGACGTCTCACCTGACTCCGCCCTGTCGGCCTCGATCACCCGGCGGCATCGACGCACGGTCGGTCTACGAAGCCGATGCAGTGCGAGCAACGGTCGCGCCGCCGATACCTGACGCATTCAGCAGGTCGTCCCCTTCCTGCCAAGCCAAAGTCAAGCGCGACCGAAGACGCTCCTACTGCAAAGGTGGGACCGCATCTTCACTCTGAAGTGAGAAATATCACCGCCGGCGGTCGCTCTGTCCCGTATTAATGATCCAGATCGGCTGACAGGGCGCCGAAGCAGCGGGATATAGGGTGAAATAGAACTTGGCCTCGGCGCAGGCACGATGTCCGGAGCACTCTCGCGTGGCGAGCCGGACTCTGGCGGCGTGCGGCAGCGCGGCCGGCCTGTCGGCTCCTGAAGCGGGGGCGACTTCGCCGCCCGGTCGGGGTCGGGGCGCAACGTTCGACGGAGCGCAGCGGCCACTCACTGCAGCATCGCTCCGACTCGCGGGGCCACCCGTGCGCCCTCGCTGATCCGGCGTGTAGCTGATCAGTTGAGCACGAACGCGATCGATACGATTGAAGCATGGCGCCAATGTGCATGCACGGCCGCGCAAACGAGTCCAGCCTGATTACTCAGATGTTCGACCGGAATGAACGGTACAAGCAAGCCTCAGGGGACGATCACATGCTTGGGACAGCGATCGGCGGTGCAGCAATTCAGGGCCGCGCAGCCGCGAAAATCAGCCGGCTCACGAATCTCGGCGGCGCGGACCGCGAGGCCTTTCATCACCTCGTGCGCAAGTGGCGGTACGTCGCCGCCCGCGATGATCTCGTTGAGGAGGGCGACCATCTCGGCCATGTCAGCCTGATCATCTCGGGATGGGCTTACCGCTACAAGCAACTGGAGGATGGCCGGCGACAGATCGCGGGGATCCTGTTGCCGGGCGACCTGACGGAGGCGCTCGCCCCGGAGGGATACGCGATGGACTGCTCCATCGCCGCCCTGACGCCGCTCACCTGTGCGGACATCCCGCTCAGGGCGCTGGCGACCGTGTGCGAGCAGCACCCGGCGGTCCGGCAGGCCCTGCTGTGGGAGAGCTTCATCGCGGCCTCGATCCAGCGCGAGTGGCTGCTGAATGTTGGTCAGCGCGTCGGCACGGAGCGGGTCGGCCATCTGCTGTGCGAGCTGTTCCTGCGGCTGCGCCGGGCCGGGCTCACCGAGGACAACAGCTTCGTTCTGCTGCTCACTCAATTCGACATGGCCAATGCCCTGGGCCTGTCGCACGTCCACATAAACCGCAAGCTCGCGCAACTGCGCGATCAAGGGCTCGTGGAGATGCTCGGTCGAACCGTGCGGATCCCCGACATCGCCGCCCTGCAGGCCGCAAGCCTGTTCAACCCGAATTACCTCCACCTCAGCGACGCGGCAGCCCGCAGCGAGGTTCAGCCGCGGCTCTCCGCACCGGCCGCGCCGCACCGGATCGATCACAATCGCCTCGTCACGCACGGCCGTCGGCGGCAGGCAGCGCGCACGCCCCTCGCGGGTGCGGTCCACTCGGTCGCTGATCGGTCCGCCCCATCTGCCGGGTCCCGGCCCCGTGTCGAAGAAGCGGTCAGATTTGCGAGACGGTGAGGCCGGCGATGTGATCCGCAGGCATGGCCCTCACACGGGTCGATCTCCACGCCGGCACACAGGTGGGAATCCGGGTTTCAACCGCGCGGCGCGAATCGACATCAGTCTCGGCCATTGTCACTCTCCATCCGCGCTCCAGTCGTCGACAAGAGCCGGCCATGACATGACGGTCCCCGGATCCTGGTCCGGCCGGAAGGTGAGCCTCCGGGTTCCATTCGGCAGCCTCCCGGGCCGCCGCCGCGCCTCGATCTTGGCCCTGGCATCGGCCAAGGACGAGAACCGGTTCGCATTCAGGCACCAGAGCCGGTTAGACCCTCTTGTGGTTCGCCCTCCGGCCTTCCCGGCGCCGCAGGATGCAGATCCGGAAATAGCCGGAGCGCACCCGGCTCTTGGCCGGATCATGGATGAGCCTCCGCAGCGGTGCCGGATCGGGCCTGGTCGGGCGATAGCGCATGCTCGACCGGCCGACGCCGAGCGCGCCGCAGCCGCGCCGCTCGCTCAGCCCGTGCGCCTCTCGCACCTGGTTCACGAGGTCGCTGCTTTGCGAGCACGTCCTGCAGGATGGGCTTGTCGAGGCTCAGATCAGCCACGCGCTGCTTGAGCTTCCGCTTCTCCTCCTCCGGCGGCTTCAGCCGTCGCAACTCGCCCGTGCCCAGTCCGCCGTAGAGCTTCTTCCAGCGTTAGAACGTCTGCTCGGAGATGCCGATCCGGCGCAGGACCTCCGCGACCGGCGTCCCGGTCTCGGCCTGCTTCAGCGCAGAGGGGATCTGCTCCGCGGTGAACCGGCCCGTCTTCACGGTTCCGCTCCTCCCGTCAGGGGCTCACAAAACCGGAAAACTCGCACTCACGCCGGACCAAAGCGATGGGGGGACGTCAAATCTCACCCAGTGGGTCATCCGGCGGTTTGCCAGACACCGTCTGGACCACTCGGCGCCCGGATTGCACCCTGGCCAGATGCGCAAAGCGAGCTGCCGGCATACAAAGGATCCACAATATGGGATGTGGTCGAGCTCCGGAAGCGGGAGTGGAATAGGCTGATGGCTGTCAATTCTCCCGAGCTGAAAGCATTCCTGGTCGACACGCCCTTCTTCGGCGGCCTCTCGGACACGAGTCTCGATCTCTTGATCTCGATGTTGGTTGAACGACACTTTGAGGCAGGCGCCACGATCATAGTAGAGGGAGAGCCTGGACACTCGATGTATATTGTTCATTCTGGGGAGATTATGGTGACTAAGATCGGAGGATCGGGATGTGTCGTTGATATATGTCATCTCGGCCCAGGTGATTTTTTTGGAGAGATGACCGTCATTGAAATACAGAATAGATCGGCAACTCTCATTGCAAAACAACCGGTCGTGGCATACGAGCTCACAGCTCGAAACCTGTATAACTTTTATAAAAAAGACATCTATGCATACGCGATGGTGCTGCAGAACATAAATCGAGAACTTTGCCGAAGGCTACGCCAGGCCGACACCCACATTGTCGGCACAGTGAGTGCTACGCGCGGTCCGATACTTTAGATGCGATCGAACAGCGCCGCTGCAAGGAGCGTGGCGGCTCAGGTCTCCCGGATCATTCCCTTAGGAAAAGATTCGGCCGCCTCCTTGCGGTTCGCCGACCCGTGTCGGGCAGAGCAGCACCCGGGATCGAACTCGGGAGCGCTACGCTCGCCTCCGTCCGAGCGACCGCCCCGCTTCCGGATCCCGATCCAGCACGCACCCCGAAGGCCGCGAGCCCGAGCGTAGGTGCGGTTCCGCTCCTGCCACGCGTGCTCCGCCGGCTTCCGCTCACCCTCGTGGGTGAGGGGCGCCTTGTCCTCATCCGGATGCGCGCAGAAGGCCGACATCACCGGGCTGTTGGCCACGAACGGCGGGATGCTGTCCGCCTCGGAGGGGGCGAACGTCAGCGCGCCGATCCATCCGACATCCGGTTGATGGCTTCGTCATCTCCAATTTCGGCCATACGGATGTCGGCTTCGCTCAGGCGGCGCGCTCAGGCGCGTGATCCGGGATCCGCTGCGATCAAGCGGATCCCGGCTTCCCGCCTTGCCCGGCCGAGCGCAGCGTCGGCGGAAGGAGAACCGGGAGAGGGAGCGGACATCCCGGATGCCGGCTCGGCAGGGAGCGCGTGGCGGGACCCGTCCATCCCCCTCCGCGCCCCGGCGCCCCGGTCACGCGCCGCGGAACAGGGCGTAGCCGAAGCGCGTGAACTTGAGGGGCAGGTGGACGTGCGCGGCCACGTCCTCGATCGTGAAGCGGAACGGCACCCGGTCGAGGAAGCGCCCGCCCCCCTCCGGGGCGAGATAGTCGCCGACGTCGAAGGTGACCTCGTAGATCCCCGCCGTCACGCCCGCCCCGCCGGAGATCGGGTGGGGCAGGTGGCCGTCCGGGCCGATCCGGCCCTCCGCCACCAGCCGCCGCCCGGCCGGGTCGAGCGCCTCGACGGTCACCCGCAGCCCCGCCGCCGGCCGCCCCGTCGCCACGTCCACCGCGTGGACCGAGATCCCGCCCGCCCTCATCCGATCCTCCCCCCGACCTCCGGCCGGCGATGCGCCCAGGGGCGCCGCCGCTCCATCGCCTCCGCCACGTCGAGCAGCAGCCCGTCCGCCCCGTACCCGGCCACGAGCTGCAGGCCGATCGGCAGCCCGTCCGGGGACGGAGCGACCGGCAGGCTGATCGCGGGCAGCGCCGCGGCGTTGACCCAGCCCGTATAGATCGCGTGACCCCGCGGCCCGACCGGCCGGCCGTCGATCCGCGCCGGACACACCTCCGCGGCCGGCCAGGACAGGGCCGCGATGGCCGGCGTGACCAGGAGATCGATCTCCGCGAAGAGCGCGCTCGCCGCGTCGCGCAGGGAGGCGACGCGGTCGAGGATCCGGGCGAGGCGGGTCGCCGGGGCGCGGGCGCCCTCCTCGGCCATGGCGCGGTAGGGCTCGCTCGCCCGCCGCCCGAGGGCGGGATCCTCCGCGAAGAGCCGCGCGAGGCCGATCCGCCCGATCTCCGGCCAGAGGTCGTTGAGCGCCGCCACGTCGAGTGGGAACCGGCCCTCCGTCACCGTCGCCCCGCAGGACGCGAGGTCGTCCAGGGCCTCCCGGCACGAGGCGGCGATCGCCGGATCGAGGGGCGCGTCGCCGAGGCGCTCGACGTAGAGCGCCCGCAGCGGCCGCGGCGGGGCGGCGGGCGGCGTCGGGAAGCGGGACCACAGCACCCGCGGGTCCGGCCCGGCCATCAGCGCCAGCACCGCCCGGCTGTCCGCCACCGTGCGGGTGAGGGCGCCCGCCACCTCGAAGTCGAGCAGCGGCGAGGGCAGGCCGCCGCGGCGCGGCACGAGGCCGAGCGAGGTCTTGAGCCCGACGAGGCCCGTATGGGCGGCCGGGCGGCGCAGCGACCCGCCCCCGTCCGTGCCGAGCGCGATCGGGGCGTAGCCGGCGGCCGTCGCCGCCGCCCCGCCGCCCGTCGAGCCGCCGGGCGTGAGCGCGGGAGCCCAAGGGTTGCCGGTGGTGCCGAACCGGGCGTTGGCCGTGTAACCCTGCACGGCGAATTCCGGCATGTTGGTCTTGGCGAGCGTCACCAGGCCCGCCGCGCGCATCCGCGCCACCGGCAGCTCGTCCCGGGCCGCGGGCGGCTCGGGCCCGTCCCGCGGCTCCGCGAAGCTCGCGGGCAGGCCGGCGGTGACGAGGAACTCCTTCACCGTCATCGGCACGCCGTCGAGCCGCGACAGCGGGCGCCCCGCCCGCCAGCGCGCCGCGCTCGCCTCGGCCTCCTCCCGGGCGCCCGGAGCGAGCCGCGTGACCGCGTTCAGCGCCGGCTCGCAGGCATGGAGCCGCGCGAGGCAGGATTCGAGCACCGCGACCGGACTCGCCCGCCCATCGGCGAAGCACTCTGCCATCTCGGTCGCGCTCAGTGCCCAAAGGGCGGTCATGGCGGGCTCCTGCGGCTGCCGGTCTCCCCGGGGAGGCGGCTCAACTCACGGCATGGCATGGATTTTCCTCGAACCGGCATACGATTTGCGAAGACCGGCGGGCAAGTTCGATGCCGCGGGGTGAAGGCCGGTGACGGAAGCGACGATGCGGGCCGGGACGGGCCGGTCCGTCGTGCTCGACGGGATCACCCACCGCTACGGGGAGGCGGTGGCGGTCGGGAACGTGACGCTCGACATCAAGGGCGGGGAACTCGTCTCGCTGCTCGGCCCTTCCGGCTGCGGGAAGACCACGCTCCTGCGGATCGTCGCGGGCTTCCTGCGCCAGACCGAGGGGCGGGTGATCGTCGGCGACGCGGTCATGGACGACCTGCCGCCGAGCCGGCGGGCGGTCGGCATCGTGTTCCAGAACTACGCGCTCTTCCCGCATCTGAGCGTCGCCGAGAACGTCGCCTACGGCCTCGCCGCGCGCGGGGCGCCGAGGGCCGAGCAGGAGGCGGAGGCCGAGCGCCTCCTCGGCCTCGTGCAGCTCGGCGCCATGGCGGAGCGCTACCCGCGCCAGCTCTCCGGCGGGCAGCAGCAGCGCGTGGCGCTCGCCCGCGCCCTGGCGATCCGGCCCGCCGTGCTCCTCCTCGACGAGCCCTTCGCGGCCCTCGACAAGAATCTCCGCCTTGACATGCAGATCGAGGTCAAGCGGCTGCAGCGGGTGGCGGGCGTCACCACGATCCTGGTCACCCACGACCAGGAGGAGGCGCTGTCCCTCTCCGACCGGGTGGCGGTGCTGTCGCAGGGGCGGCTGGAGCAGTTCGCGGCCCCGACCACGATCTACGACGCGCCCGAGAGCCTGTTCGTCAACACCTTCGTGGGCTCGGCCAACACGATGCCGGGACGCGTCGTCGGCCAGGAGGGCGCGGGCGCCCGCGTCGCCCTCGATGCGGGCGGCGAGATCGTGGTGCGGCGCCCGGGCCGGGCGCTCGCGCCGGGCGCGCGCGTCGTCGCCTGCCTGCGGCCCGAGCACCTGCGCCTCACCGACGGCGAGGAGGGCATCGCGGGCGTGGTCGAGATGGCGCTGCCGCTCGGCCCCACGGTGATCCACGAGGTGCGGGTGGGAGCGGGCGGCGCCCTCAAGGTCGCCGAGCCGCGCCTCGGCGGCGCGGCCGCGCGCCCGCCCGGCACCGCCGTGCGGGTCGCCGTCGCGCCCGGCCTCGCCTCCGCCTTCCCCGCCGCCTGATCCTCGCCCAGGACGCTCCGATGATCCTCGACCGCCGCCGCCTCCTCACCACCGCCCTCTCGCTCGGCGCGATGGAGCTCTTCCCCGGCCTCTCCCTCGCGCAGGCGAGGCCCCTCGTCTTCGCCACCTTCACGGGGAGCTGGGAGGAGGCGCACAAGGCCGTGCTGGTCCCCGCCTTCCGCAAGGAGACCGGCAACGCCCCGATCGTCCTCGACCCGATGCTGTCCGTCGACCAGATCGCCAAGGTCTCGGCCGCCCGCGCGAACCCGCCGATCGACGTGATGCTGCACGATCCGGGCCCGGCGCTCACCGCCCAGGCGCAGGACCTCGTCGAGCCCTACCCGGTCGAGCGCAGCGCCTCCTTCAAGGACCTCATCCCGGACGCGCAGGAGGCGACCGGCCCGGCGGCCTTCTTCCAGGTCGTCGGTCTGACCTACAATCCCGACACGGTGAGGACGAAGCCCACCTCCTGGGCCGATCTGTGGCGGCCCGAATACAAGGGCCGGGTCGGCATCACCAACATGAACTCGACGCTCGGCACCGGCTTCATGGTCGAGATCGCCAAGATGCACGGCGGCTCCGAGGCGAACATCGATCCGGCCTTCAAGGCCATGGAGGCGCTCAAGCCCAACCTCTCGGCGGTGGCGGCCAATCCGGGGGCGCTCGCCACCCTGTTCCAGCAGGGCCAAGTCGACATTTCGCCCGGCAACTTCAACGCCATCCAGATCCTCAAGGCCAAGGGCGTTCCGGTCGAGTTCGTGGCGCCCAAGGAGGGGGCGATCGCCTTCAAGACCGCGATCCAGATCGTCAGGAACTCGCCCAACCGCGACCTCGCCTTCAAGCTGATCGAGGCGGCGATCTCCGAGCCGGTCCAGACCCGGCTGATGCAGGCCCCCTACCTGATCGTGCCGACCAACGCCAAGGTGACGATGAGCGGCGAGATCGCCCAGGTGCTCGCCCGGGACACCGACGACCTGCGCAGGAAATTCGTGTTCCAGGACTGGAAGGCCATCAACGCGCAGCGGGCGGCCTGGATGGAGCGGTTCAACCGCGAGATCAAGCTCTAGAGGCGGCGGCCATGAGGCGGCGCCTCCCCGACGTCACGGTCTACGACCTGCGGCTGGCGAGCCCGCTCGCCCTGTTCTTCGCGGCCTTCTTCGCGGCGCCGCTCGCGGCGCTGCTCGGCCTCTCGCTCAAGGGGCCGGACGGAACCCTGGGCCTCGCGCAGTACGCGGCGTTCCTCGGCGATCCTTTCAGCCTCGGCGTGCTCGGCGCGACGCTCTGGCTCGGGCTCAAGGTGACGCTCGTCTGCCTGATCCTCGGCTACCCGCTCGCCCTGGTGGCGACCCGGGCCGGGGGGCGGGTGCGCGGCCTCGTCATCCTGGCGGTGCTCACGCCCCTCCTCACCAGCGTGGTGATCCGCACCTTCGCGTGGATCGTCATCCTGGGCCGCCAGGGCGTGGTCAACGGCGCGCTCGCCTCCCTCGGGGTGAGCGGCCCGCCCCTGCGGCTCCTCTACGCGGAGGGCGGGCTGGTGGCGGCCCTCGCGCAGGTGCAGATGCCCCTGATGGTGCTGCCGCTGATGACGGCGCTGGCCCGCATCGATCCGAGCCTGTGGGACGCCTCCGAGGCGCTCGGGGCCGGGCGCTGGCGCACCTTCCGGCGGGTGACGCTGCCCCTCTCCCTGCCGGGGCTGATCGCCGGCTCGGTCCTCACCTTCGCGGCGGCGATCTCGGGCTTCATCACCCAGTCGCTGATCGGGGGCGGGCAGATGCTGTTCATGCCCGGCTACATCTACCAGCAGGCGATCGCCCTGCAGAACTGGCCCTTCGCGGCGGCGATGTCGGTGATCTTCCTCGTCGCCGTGCTGGCGGTCATCGTCGCCTTCAACGCGCTCGGCCGCCTCGCGCGCGGCTACGCCCAGACCTGAGGCCGCCCGATGTCCCGCCCGATGTCCCGCCCGCCCGGCGCCCTCGACCGGCTCAGCTTCGAGATCGTGGTCGCGCTCCTCGCGGGCGCGGCGCTGATCCTGCTCCTGGCCCCGACCGTGATCGTGCTGGTCGTGTCCTTCACGGACGGCCTGTCGCTGCGCTTCCCGCCGCCGGGCTATTCCCTGCGCTGGTACGGGGAACTCGCCGAGGCGTGGCAGCTGCACTTCGCCCTGCGCAACAGCCTCACCGTCGCGGCGGCCGCGACCCTGCTCTCGGTGGGGCTCGGGGTCATGGCCTCGCTCGCCGTGGCGCGCTCGCCGCGCCTCGCGGCGCGGCTCCTCGACAGCCTGTTCCTCTCGCCCCTCGTCCTGCCGGCCCTGGCCTTCGGGCTCTCCAGCCTGATGTTCTTCTCGCTCCTCGGCTGGCCGGTCTCCGTGACGACGCTGGTGATCGGCCACACGGTGGTCTGCGTGCCCTACGTGGTGCGCAACACCGTCGCGGCGCTGACCCAGCTCCAGCCGGTGCTGCTCGAGGGCTCGGCGAGCCTCGGCGCCTCGCGGCTCTACACGCTGCGCCGCATCACCCTGCCGCTGATCCGGCCGGGGGTCCTGTCGGGCGGCTTCCTCGCCTTCATGGCCTCGTTCGACAACATCCCGGTCTCCCTGTTCCTGCGCGACGCGGCGACCGACATGCTGCCGATCCGGATGTGGCAGGACCTGGAGGGGCGCCTCGACGTCACCATCGCGGCGCTCTCCGGCGTGCTGATCGTCGCCACCATGGCGGGCATCGCCGTGATGGAGCGGCTGACGGGCCTGTCGAAGCGGCTGGCATGACCCGCGGGAGCGCGCCCGCGCGCCCCGCCCCCTCACTCACCGAGCACGCGGCGGCGGAGCTCCGCCGCCTGATCCTGCTCAACCGCCTGCGGCCGGGCGAGGCGCTGAACGAGCCCGATCTGGCGCGGCGCCTCGGCATCTCGCGCACGCCGATCCGGGAGGCGCTGAAGCTGCTCGCGGGCGAGGGGCTGGTGACGCTGCGCCGGAACCGGGCCGCCCTGGTGTCGCGCCTCGACCCGGCCGGGCTGGTGCCCCTGTTCGAGCTGGAGGCGGCGCTCGAGAGCTACGGCGCGGGCCTCGCCGCGGAGCGGATGAGCGAGGGCGACCTCGCCCGCCTCGCGCGCCTGCAGGAGGCGATGGAGGCCCTGCGCGAGGACCGCGACGCCTACGTGCGCCTCAACCGCCAGGCGCACCGCCTGATCGTGGCCGCCGCGCGCAGTCCGGCCGTGGCGGAGGCGCATGAGCGGGCCTTCGTGCGGCTGGAGCGCGCGCGCAACCTCGCCCTCGACACGGGCGGGCGGCTCGACGAGTCGCTCGCCGAGCACCGCGCCATCCTGGCGGCCCTGCGCGCGCGCGACGCCGAGGCCGCCCGCCTCCTGATGGCGCGGCACGTGGCGCGCACCCAGGCGCTCCTGGTGGCGCGGCTGGCGGAGGGGGAGGGACGGGCGCCGGAGGCGGACGGGGCGTCCGGACCCTCGCGCTGAGGTCCTTTCCGCCCGGCGGGACCGCGCTTGACGGACGGGCGGCCGCGCGGCGTGGTGACGGCATGCCCCCGCTCCCCCTCTCCCGCCGGCGCGCGAGGCCGGCTCAAATCCTTCTCCGGGCCCTCCTGGTCGCCCTCGCGGCGCCGCATCGGGTCCTCGCCCAGGACGCGCCGCCCCCCGCCGGCGAGGCCGTGCCGGGCTTCGCGCGCTGCCTGACGGACCTCGCCGCCGAGGCGACCGGCCGCGGCGTGCCCGAGGCGACCGTGTCCGCCCTCCTCGGGGACCTCGCGCCCGATCCCGAGGTGCTGGCCGCGGCCGGCCACCAATCCGAGTTCGAGAAGCCGCTCTGGGACTACCTCGACGCGGCGGTGAAGGACGAGACCGTCGCCGATGGCCGCGCCAAGCTGGCCGCGTGGGAGCCGGTCCTGGCCCGCATCGAGGCGCGCTACGGCGTCGACCGCTTCGTGCTGCTCGCGATCTGGGGCATCGAATCCGGCTACGGCGCCGTGCTCGACAAGCCCGGCAAGGTGCGGCCCGTGCTGCGCTCCCTGGCGACCCTGGCCTGCGCGGACCCGGCCCGCGCCGCCTCCTGGCGCGACGAGCTCGCCGCCGCCCTGCGGATCGCCGCGCAGGGCGACGCGCCGGTCGCGGACCTGACCGGGTCCTGGGCCGGCGCGATGGGCCACACGCAGTTCATGCCGACCACCTATCTCCGCTACGCGGTGGATTTCGACGGCGACGGCCGGCGCGACATCTGGCACTCGCCCGCCGACGCGCTCGCGGCGACGGCGCACTACCTGAGCGCGGAGGGCTGGCCGGCCGGCGCGCCCTGGGGCTACGAGGTCGCGCTGCCGCCGGGCTTCGCCTACGCGCTCGCGGACGAGACCACCGAGCGCCCGCTCGAATCCTGGGAGCGGCTCGGCCTGCGCCGGGCGGACGGGCAGCCCTTCGCGGCCACCGGCGTCCCGGCGCGGCTCGTCCTGCCGGCCGGCGCGCGCGGCCCGGCCTTCCTGCTCCTGCCGGGCTTCCGCGCGATCACGCGCTACAACGCCTCCTTCGCCTACGCGCTCGCCGTCTCGCACCTCTCCGACCGGCTGCGCGGGGAGGGGCCCCTCGTCGGCGCGTGGCCGCGCGGGGACCGGCCGCTCAGCCGCGACGAGCGCCGCGACCTGCAGGTTCGGCTGGAGGCGCGGGGGCACCCGGCGGGCGGCGTCGACGGGCGGATCGGCCCCAAGACCCGGGCCGCGATCCGCGCCTTCCAGGCGGCCGCCGGGCTGGTGCCGGACGGCTACGCCGACGCCGCCCTCCTCGATCGCCTGCGGGAGACGCGCTGACGCCGGCCCGGATGCGCCGAGGCCCCTTGCCGCGCGCCGTTCCGCCCGCAATTAGGGGCGGGTCGCGTGTCCGCGAGGATGATATGAACGGTCTCACACGTGCGGTCCTGGCGGCCGGTCTGGTCGCCTGCGGCCTCGGTCCCGCCGCGGCCCAGACGGCGCCCGCGGCGGGCAACGACGCGGTGCTGCTCACCGTGTTCCTCAAGCACGACCAGTCGAAGAACCTTCACGAGATCAACGCGCAGCTGCAGAAGAACGGCTACTACGACCAGTTCCCGCCGGCCGGCACCGAGGTCGTGTCCTGGTACGTGGTGATGGGCATCGGCCAGGTGGTGACGCTGCGGGTGCCGCCCGCGAAGCTGCGGGACGTCAACGTCGCGCTGGAGAACACCGCCTGGGGTCCCTACCGGACCGAGTTCTACCCGACCTACGACTACAAGGCCCTGGCCGAGGAGCAGAAGCGGAAACTGGGCTCGGGCCCGAAGGCCGGGGGCGCGGGGGACCCTTCGCCGCGGTGACTCCGCCCGCCTGCGGGCTCCGCGCCCCCCTCCTGGCCGACCATGACCCGTCCGGCTGGCGAGGCGGTTCCCGGCAATCCGGTCGGCGAAGTCGGCGGCGGCGGCGTTGAGAATCGTGCTGACCGGATGGTCCGAGACACCTCCCCCACCGCGGCTGGATGCCCTCACCGTCCGGCCCCGCGGGCCGTTCGTCGGCGGCGGATCCAGGCCGGACGGGTGCGCGGCCTCGTCCCCCCGTCCTCGCCGATCGGCGCGTGGGTCGTGCCGGACGGCGAACGATGGGCGCTCTCGCATCCCACATCCGCTCGATCCCTTCGGGAGAGCGGATTGGGGCTTGGCTCACGCGCCGCGCGGGCGCGGGATCCGCTCGGATCAACCGGATCCCGGATCAGGTGCCGCAGAAGGTCCTGAGCACCCGCTCGTGCTCCCGCGGCGGCTCGGCGTAGCGGGCGCGCTCCGGCTGCTCGGCGTAGGGCTGGCTCAGCACCTCCACCAACTCGCCGAACGGGGCGACATCGTCCCGCTCGATCGCCGCCTCGATCACCGCCTCGACCTGGTGGTTGCGCGGGATGAAGCGCGGGTTGACCCGGTCCATCGCCGCCCGCCGCTCGGGGCCCGGCATCGGCTCCGCCGCGAGGCGCGCCCGCCAGCGCGGGGCCCAGGCGTCGAAGGCGGTCGGGTCGACGAACAGGTCGCGCACGGCGCGCTCCGCCGCCGGGTCGGCGGCCGCGGCCCCGAGATGCCGGAAGGTCAGGGTGAAATCCGCCGCGTTCTCGGCCATCGCGGTCAGGAGGTCGCTGGCGAGGCCCACATCCTCCTCCCGCTCCTCCAGGAGGCCGAGCTTGCGCCCGAGGCCCCCGTGATAGGCGCTCTCGAACAGGGCCGGGAAGGAAGCGAGCCGGTCCTGCGCGTCCCGGATCGCCGCCTCGGTGTCCTCGCCGAACAGCGCGAGCAGCGATTCGGCGAGGCGCGCGAGGTTCCACTGCGCGATCATCGGCTGGTTCCCGTAGGCGTAGCGGCCGTGCTCGTCGATGGCGCTGAACTTGGTCCGCGGGTCGTAGGCGTCCAGGAAGGCGCAGGGGCCGTAATCGATGGTCTCGCCCGCCACCGACATGTTGTCGGTGTTCATCACCCCGTGGATGAAGCCGACGCAGAGCCACTGCGCCACCAGCGCCGCCTGGCGGGCGATCACCGCCGACAGCAGGGCCGGGTAGGGATTCGCCTCCCCGGCGAGGTCCGGGTAGTGCCGGGCGATGACGTGGTCGGCCAGCGCCCGCACGCCCTCGGTGTCGCGGCGGATCGCGAAGAACTGGAAGGTGCCGACCCGGATGTGGCTCGAGGCGACGCGGGTGAGGATGGCGCCCGGCAGCACCCGCTCGCGGATCACCCGGTCCCCGGTCGCCACCGCGGCGAGCGCCCGGGTGGTCGGGATGCCGAGCGCCGCCATCGCCTCGCTGACCACGTATTCGCGCAGGACCGGCCCCAGCGCGGCCCGCCCGTCGCCGCTGCGCGAGAAGGGAGTCGGGCCCGCGCCCTTGAGCTGGATGTCGCGCCGGATCCCGGTCCGGTCGACGACCTCGCCGAGCAGGATCGCCCGCCCGTCGCCGAGCTGGGGCACGAGGTGGCCGAACTGGTGGCCCGCATAGGCGGTGGCGATCGGCTCCGCCCCGGCCGGCATGCGGTTGCCGGACAGCATCGCCACCCCGTCGGGGCTCGCGAGCCAGTCCGGGTCGAGGCTCAGCGCCTCCGCGAGCGCCCGGTTCAGCCGGATCAGCCGCGGCGCCGGGACCGGCGTCGGGTCGGTGCGGGCGAAGAACCGCGCGGGGAAGCGGGCGTAGCTGTTGTCGAAGGGGAGGGGCGTCATCGCGGGGCTCTGGCCTTCCTGCCGGGCCGTCCGCGCCCAGCGGGCGCCGAGACGGGCTCTGCGGGGACAATGCCGCTCCCGGCGAATGGTTGGCACCCCGCCCCGGCGCGGGCGCCCTGCGGCGCGGTGCGGCAGGGGGCCCGGCTCAGCCGAGCGCGTCGCCGAAGCGCTCGACATGCGCCGCGAGCCCGAGCCCGTGCGCCCGCACCAGCGCCTCGGCCCCGTCGCCGTCGCGCCCGCGCAGGGCGCGCAGGATCGCGCGGTGCTCGGCATTCGAGCGGTCGGCCCGGCCCTCGGCCCGGATCGCCACCCGGCGGATGCCGCGCACGTGGATCATCAGGGTGCCCGACATCGCCTCCACGATCTTGCACTGGCCGAGCGCGATCACCGCTTGGTGGAAGCGCAGGTTCGCGTCCGAATAGGCGTCGAGGCTGTCGGCGGGCGGGCGTTCGAGGAAGTCGGCGAAGAGCGTCTCCAGCCCGGCCAGCTCCGCATCCGTGGCGCGCTGGCAGGCCAGCCGGGCCGCCATGCCCTCCAGCGCCGCCCAGGCGTGAATCATGTCGATGATCTGCCGGCGCGTCTTGCGGACCACGAAGACCCCGCGGCGCGCCTCCGAGCGCACGAAGCCCTCCTGCTCCAGCACCGTGAAGGCCTCCCGCACCGGGGTGCGGCTCACCCCGAGGTCCCGCGCCAGCCGGCGCTCGTCGAGGCGGATCTCCTCCGGACTCCCGTAGATGTCCATCTCGGCGATCGCCGCCTTCAGCGCCTCGTAGACGAGCGTGCGCAGATTCGCCGAAGCGACGATCGGCGTCACCGTGAATTCCTGCGACCTCACCATCTCGCGCACCTGTGCGTCTCCCTGCCCGGCGGGCCCGGCGGGGCCGCTTCCGACGGCCGCCCCGATCCGTTCCCTCCGCCCCCGCGCCGACGGAGCCCCCGCCGGCCCGATGCCCGCGGATCCGCCGCTTGACATCGCCTGGATCCTGGCATACCACATGCCAACACAACAAGACAAAATACTCGCTGGCGACCTCCACGAAGAGGCCCGCTTTCTGGCGAGACGAAACCGGGAGGACCGCAGAGAATGACGGTAATCCGCACGCCAATGTTGCCTGAAGGCTCACCTCGCCGAAGACCTGCGGCCCGGCGCGACGCGTGACCGGGCGGATGAGCGGGACGATCGAGTGGAAATCAACGCGGGATGAACGCGGATGATAGTGGCTGAGTGCGATTACGAGCAAGTCGTGGAGGCGGTGGGCGACGCCATCGTGGTCTCCGACGCGGAGGGACGGATCACGGCCTGGAACGCGGCCGCCGAGCGCATCTTCGGCTTCACCAAGCGGGAGGCGCTCGGGGAGACCCTCGACCTGATCACGCCGGAGCGCCACCGTCGGCGTCACTGGGACGGCTACGCCAAGACCATGGCGACGGGCGTGACCAAGTACGGCACCACGCTCCTGCGGGTGCCCGCCTTGCACAAGGACGGGCGCTCGCTGTCGATCGCCTTCACGGTCGGGCTGCTGCACGGCCCGGAGGGCGTCGTGACCGGCATCGTGGCGTCGATCCGGGACGAGACCAGCCGCTGGGCCGAGGAGAAGGCGCTGCGCCAGCGCATCAGCGACCTCGAAGCGGTCGGCTGACCGGTCTCGTCGAAGAGGGCGGCCCTGGTCCGCCCGCTTCTCAAGACAAATCCCAAGTTATCGCAGGTTTCGCCGGGCGGCCGCGAGGCTCTCGTCCGAACCCTGCTCAGCGACACGGGCCGAAGCGGCCGTGTGATTGTCACAAGGCGGGATGAGCCGCCGATCTGCAAACGGAGGAATGTCCTCATGAGCAAGCCCCTCGAAGGCATCAAGATCATCGACTTCACGCACGTCCAGGCCGGGCCGGCCTGCACCCAGCTCCTCGCCTGGTTCGGCGCGGACGTGATCAAGGTGGAGCGGCCCGGCGCAGGCGACGTCACCCGCACCCAGCTGCGGCACGTCGAGGATGCGGACGCGCTCTACTTCACGATGCTGAACTCCAACAAGCGCTCGCTCACCCTCGACACCAAAACCCCGCAGGGCAAGGAAGTCCTGGAGAAGCTGATCAAGGAATCCGACGTCCTCGTCGAGAATTTCGGCCCCGGCGCCCTCGACCGCATGGGCTTCTCCTGGGCCCGGATCAACGAGCTCAACCCGGGCATGATCGTCGCCTCGGTGAAGGGCTTCAGCGAGGGCCACCACTACGAGGACCTGAAGGTCTACGAGAACGTGGCGCAGTGCGCGGGCGGCGCGGCCTCGACGACCGGCTTCTGGGACGGCCCCCCGACCGTGAGCGGCGCGGCGCTCGGTGATTCGAACACCGGCATGCACCTCGCGATCGGCATCCTCACGGCGCTGCACGCCCGCAACAAGACCGGCAAGGGCCAGAAGGTGGCCGTGTCGATGCAGGACGCGGTGCTCAACCTCTGCCGCGTCAAGCTGCGCGACCAGCAGCGCCTCGACGCGCTCGGCTACCTGGAAGAGTACCCGCAATACCCGCACGGCGAGTTCAGCGACGCGGTGCCGCGCGGCGGCAACGCGGGCGGCGGCGGCCAGCCCGGCTGGGTGCTGAAGTGCAAGGGCTGGGAGACCGATCCCAACGCCTACATCTACTTCACGATCCAGGGCCACGCCTGGGCGCCGATCTGCCGCGCCCTCGGCAAGGAGGAGTGGATCGAGGATCCGGCCTACAACACCGCCCGCGCCCGCCAGGACAAGATCTTCGAGATCTTCGCCTTCATCGAGAGCTGGCTGGCCGACAAGACCAAGTACGAGGCCGTGGACATCCTGCGCAAGTTCGACATCCCCTGCGCGCCGGTGCTGTCCATGAAGGAGATCGCCGCGGACAAGTCGTTGCGGGCGAGCGGCTCGATCGTCGAGGTGCAGCACCCGCAGCTCGGCAAGTACCTGACCGTCGGCAGCCCGATCAAGTTCTCGGACCTGAAGGTCGAGGTCAAGGCGTCGCCGCTCCTCGGCGAGCACACCGACGAGGTGCTGCGCGACCTCGGCTACACCGAGCAGCAGATCGAGATGCTCCACCAGGAGCGCGCGGTCTAACAGGTCCCGCGGCGACGATGGCGGCGCGTCCCTCACGGGGCGCGCCGTCCGTCGTCTCGCGTCCGGCTCCCGCCGGACGGTGATGCGCGCCCGGCGGGACCGGGCGCCGATCCTGACGCCGGGGCCCGCGCGGCCCGCACCGCGAGGAACCCGCAGCCGATGCTCCGCCGCCTGAGGCGTTTCCTGCCCGATCTCACTCCCGTCAGCCTGGACGAGCGCCTGCGCGCGGCGATCGGGGCGCTGGCCGGGATCCTGGCGACCGGCCTGATGAGCCGCGCGGCGCTCGGCGACCACGCCTCGCTGCCCGTCCTGATCGCCCCGATGGGCGCCTCGGCGGTCCTCCTCTTCGCCGTGCCGGCGAGCCCGCTCGCCCAGCCCTGGTCGATCCTCGGCGGCAACACGGTCGCGGCGCTGATCGGCGTGACGGCCGCCACGCAGATCGCCGACCCCTTCGTGGCGGCGGCGGTGGCGGTGAGCGTCGCGATCGCCGTGATGACGGCCCTGCGCTGCGTCCACCCGCCGAGCGGCGCGGTGGCGCTGACGGCCGTGCTCGGCGGCCCGGCGATCCACGAACTCGGCTACGGCTTCGTGCTCTGGCCGGTCGGGCTGAACTCGCTGATCCTGCTCACCACGGCGATCCTGTTCAACAATTTCACTGGGCGCAGCTACCCGCACCGGGCGCCACAGGCCTCGCCCGCCGGCCGCGGCGCGATGCCGGCCCCCTTCACCAGCCTGGGCTTCACGGGCGCCGACCTCGACGCGGCACTCGAGGATTTCGGCGAGTTCGTCGATATCGGCCGGGCCGACCTCGACGCCATCCTGCACCACGCGCTGCTGCGGGCCTCGCGGCGGGCGCTCGGTTCGGCGACCTGCGCCTCGGTGCTCTCGCGCGCGGTGGTCGGGATCGCGCCCGACGCCTCCCTGGACGAGGCCCTGGCCCTGTTCCGGCGCCGCCGCATCCGGGCGCTCGCCGTGACGGACGAGGGGGCGCGGGTGGTCGGCCTCCTCACCCACCACGACCTCATCGACAAGGCGGCCTGGAACCGGAACGGGCCGCGCCTCGACCTGCCGCGCCGCCTGCGCCTGACGCTCGCGCGCGGCCGCGCCCCGCACCACTGCGTCGCCGACGTGATGACGACGCCCGTGATCCCCGTGCGCCCCGAGACGCCGCTCGCCGACGCGGCCCTGTGGATGTCGCAGGCGGGGCTCGTCCACCTGCCGGTGGTGGGGCCGGACGACCGGCTGATCGGGCTCGTCTCGCAGGGCGACGTGGTCAACGCGCTGCTGGTGGCGAACGGGGCCCGGGCGGGCGGCCCGGTGCTGACCCCGCGCGGCGAGGGCGCGCTCGCCGGCGCCGCCTGAGCGGGTTCAGGCCCGGTACTGCGCGTCGGTGACCGGGTCGAGCCACGCCACGGCCTTCCCGTCCTGCCTCTCCTGGATGGCGATGTGGCTCATCCCGGTCCGGGCGGTGGCGCCGTGCCAGTGCTTCTCGCCGGGAGCGAACCAGACGACGTCGCCCGGCCGGATCTCCTCGACGGGACCGCCCTCGCGCTGCGCCCAGCCGAGCCCGGCCGTGACGATCAGCGTCTGTCCGAGCGGGTGGGTGTGCCACGCGGTGCGCGCGCCCGGCTCGAAGGTCACGAGCGCGCCCGCGACCCGCGCCGGCGCGGGCGGGCTGAGCAGCGGGTCGATGCGGACGGCTCCGGTGAAGTAGTCCGGCGAGCCCTGCTCGGATGGCCGGGCGCCGCTGCGTGTGATCTCCATCGCGTCCTCCGTGTCGGCCGGGGCGGGGCCGCCCCCCGCCCGACCTTACGGGGCTGCGCCGGGATGACCAGGGGATCGGACCGCCCTTCTCCCGCGGGACGCGGACGCGCGGGAGCATCCGGGACCCGACCAGGCCGTCGCGACCAGGGCCCGGGCCCCCTGCGGCGGACCGGCCCGCCCGGTCTCATCCCGCCGCGACCGCGTCGTCCTCGCCCGCCGGCACCCGGTCGGCCCGGCCCGCGAGGAAGAAGTCGACGGCCTGCGCGGCGAGCGCCGGCTGCCACGCGTGCGGGCCCTCGTGCTCGACGTAGGTCAGGTCGTAGCCGGCGCGCCGGAGCAGCGCCGCATGGGCGCGGGCGCTGCGGTCGATCGGGATCTGCTCGTCCCGCGTGCCGTGCGAGAGGAAGATCTTCGGGGCGCCCTGCTGGACCTGCACCGACAGGAAGCCCGCCGAGGACACGATGACGTGGCTCACCACGTGACCGTTGGTCAGCCCGAGGGAGAGCGCGTAGCTGCCCCCGTCCGAATGCCCCGCGAAGGCGAGGTGGTCCGGATCGAGGAGGAAGCGGTCCGCCACCGCGGCGAGCGCCGCGTCGAGCCGCTCCCGGTCCGGCCCGTTGCCCGCGATCACGATGTCCCAGGTCGGGAAGAGCGATTGCGGCAGGAGCAGCAGGAAGCCGCGCGCCTCGGCGTGCGCCTCCAGCATCGGCAGGATCTTCTGCGCGCTGCCGCCGCCGCCGTGGAACAGCACGACGAGGGGCGTCGGCCGGCGCGGGGCGACCGCCGGCGGCACCACCAGCAGCGCGTCGCGCTCGGGAAAGAGGCCGATCGCGTGGCGGCCGGGCGGCAGGGGAGGCCGGGTCGGCAGGCGATGGGCGAAGGACAGGCAGCCGGCAAGTTCGGGATCGATCACGGGACCCTCTCGCAGCATCACGCGAAAAACCCGCCGGCGGGACGCGCCGGCGGGGCGGGTGGCGGGCTGAGCATCATGCGCCGAGGTGGCCGCCGGTTCGGCGGCGGCCATGATGCGGCAGCGAAGGCCTCGGCGGATTGGCCGCGCGCGGTTCCGCCGAGGCGCCCGCCGCGGGGCGAGGCCGCGGAGGCCTCACTTCTTCTTGCGGACCGAGCTCTGCGGGTTGAGGCTGCCGATATTGCCGCTCTCGGTGCCGGCGCGCGGGTCGATCACCGCGTTGATCAGGGTCGGGCGGCCCGAATCCATCGCCTCGTTCACGGCGCGGCTGAGTTCCTCGGGGGTGGTGGCGTGGACGCCGACGCCGCCGAACGCCTCCATCATCCGGTCGTAGCGGGAATCCTTGACGAAGACCGTCGTGCCGGGATCGCGGCCGGTCGGGTCGGTGTCGGTGCCCCGGTAGATGCCGTTGTTGTTGAAGATCACGACGCAGACCGGCAGGTTGTACCGGCAGATCGTCTCGATCTCCATGCCCGAGAAGCCGAAGGCGCTGTCGCCCTCGACGGCGAGGACCGGCTTGCCGGTCTCGATCGCCGCCGCGATGGCGAAGCCCATGCCGATGCCCATCACGCCCCAGGTGCCGACGTCCAGGCGCTTGCGCGGCTGGTACATGTCGATGACCGAGCGGGCGAGGTCGAGGGTGTTGGCGCCCTCGTTGACCAGGATCGCGTCCGGCCGCTCGCGGATGATGTCGCGCAGCGCCCCGAGCGCCCCGTGGAAGTCCATCGGCGAGGCGGCCGTCGACGAGGCGGACTTGGCGAGCTTCGCCGCCATCTTGGAGGCGTTCTCCTCCTTCTTCTTGGCGATGGTGGCCGTCCAGTCGGCCGGCGGGGCCGGCCAGTCGGCCTGCATGCCGGCGAGCAGGGCCTCGACGCAGGAACCGATATCGCCGACGAGCGGGGCGGCGATCTCGACGTTCGAGTCCATCTCGCGCGGCTCGATGTCGACCTGGATGAACTTCTTGGAGCCGGGCTCGCCCCAGGTCTTGCCCTTGCCGTGCGACAGGAGCCAGTTGAGGCGCGCGCCGAGCAGCAGCACCACGTCGGCGTCCTTGAGCACCAGCGAGCGGGCGGCGCCGGCCGATTGCGGGTGCGTGTCGGGCAGGAGGCCCTTGGCCATGCTCATCGGCACGTAAGGGATGCCGCTCGTCTCGACGAGGGCGCGGACCGCCTCGTCGGCCTGCGCGTAGGCGGCGCCCTTGCCGAGGATGATCAGGGGGCGCTTGGCATTGCGCAGCAGGTCGAGCGCGCGGGCGACCGCGGCCGGGGCCGGGATCTGCGCCGGGGCCGGGTCGATCACCTCGACCAGGGACTTGGCGCCGGCCTCGGCGTCCATGACCTGCGAGAACAGCTTGGCGGGGAGGTCGAGATAGACGCCGCCCGGCCGGCCCGACACCGCCGCGCGGATCGCGCGCGCCACGCCGATGCCGATATCGGCCGCGTGCAGCACCCGGAAGGCGGCCTTGCACAGGGGCTTGGCGATGGCGAGCTGGTCCATCTCCTCGTAGTCGCCCTGCTGCAGGTCGACGATCTCGCGCTCCGAGGAGCCGCTGATCAGGATCATCGGAAAGCAGTTGGTGGTGGCGTTGGCGAGCGCGGTGAGCCCGTTGAGGAAGCCCGGCGCCGAGACCGTCAGGCAGATGCCCGGCTTCTTGGTGAGGAAGCCCGCGATCGCGGCCGCGTTGCCGGCATTCTGCTCGTGCCGGAAGGAGATCACCCGCATGCCGGCGGCCTGGGCGAGGCGGCCGAGATCGGTGATCGGAATGCCCGGCACGCCGTAGATCGTGTCGATGCCGTTGAGCTTGAGCGCGTCGATGACGAGGTGGAAGCCGTCCGTCAGCTCCGGCTCGCTCTGCACCGACGCGGCGGGCGCGGCGGCCCCGTACGAGGTCGGCAGGGTGTCGGGAGCCGGCTCGGCCTGCGTCTTGACGGTCGTTTCCATCGGGGGTCCCCTGGTGCTTGTTGGGTTGGGCAGGCCGGGCGCGGTCGGTCCCGGCGGCGTAGGGTCTGGGCGCGGGGCGCCGGTCTGGGGCGCGGGCGCGCCGCGTGCGGCCGATCTCGACGGCGCCCAGGGCGGGCGGCGCGGCGGCCGGAAGGCGGAGGCGGGCCGGCCCTCACGGGCGCGGGCCGCGGCAGCTCACGCGGGAGGCGGTGAATGGGCGTCTGACATCGGCGTTCCTCCGGCGCTGCGGGTTCTCGGCGCCTCCCCCCGGGCGCCGAAGCGCCGGAAGGGTCTCGCGCCGGCCTGCTTTTTGTATCAGGTCGACTGTATACCAGACGGACATTGCGGCGACGGACGCGATTTGTCAATCCGGGGATCGCGCGGCCCGGCGCCGATCGCGCGCCGGCCGGGCGATCGCCGGCCGCTCGGAGCTGGACCGGGTCGGCGGCCGGACCGCGGCGCGCCGCGGTGCCGCCGGACTGGCGGCGAAGGATCCCGGCGCTCCGTCGCGCGTGCGGGAAGTGAGGCGGCGCCTCCGAGGAGGACCGCGATCAACGGCTGTGCGGCCCTGACGCGACCACCCTTCCGCGGCCGCGCCGGCCGGCTCGGCTGCGCGCGCGGCCCTGCTCCACTGCTCCTCTGCTACTTGGCATTCCCGCTCAGCGCGAGCATCGGCAGCGTCCCGCCCGGCACCATGGTGCTCGGCAGCCTGCCGTCCCAGCGCTCGGCCTGGACGAGGGTGACGAGGCTCGGATTGTCGCGCAGGGCGTCGCCGCGGGCGCGGATCGCCTCGGCCTCCGCCATCCCCTTGATCCGGATCGCCTCGGCCTGGGCCTGGGCCTGCGCGCGGACCGCGTCGGCGTCGGCGGTGGCCTTGGTCACGGTGATCTGGGCCTGCACCTTCTCGCGCTCCGCGTTCTGGCGAAGGCGCAGCACCTCGACCTCGGCCAGCATCCGGTCCTCGATCGATTTCTCGTAGGCCGGCGAGAACTTGATGTCCTCGACGTTGACGCCCGTGACCGTGATCGGCCCGCTCACCGCCTTCTGGATCGCGTCGGTGATCTCGGCGTTGAGCCGGGCGCGGTCCTGGATCACGGATTGCGCGGTGAAGCGGCCGATCACCACCTTCGACTGCTTGAGCACGAGCGGGGTCAGCAGCCGCGCCACGGCCGCGTCCGCCCCGCCGTAATCGGCGTAGACCTCCGCCACGCGCCCGGACTCGAACTGGTAGTTCACGGAGATCATGTAATGGGCGGTCTGCTGGTCGTGGCTGTAGCCCTCCAGCCTCTCCCAGCGAAGCAGCTGGTTGCGCACCGGGATCCTGGCGACGCTGTCGACGAAGGGGAGCTTGAAACCGAGCCCCGGCTGCGCCACGGCGTGGATGGCGCCGTTGCGGAGCACGACGCCGCGCTCCGTCTGGTCGATCGTGTACCACGAGCCCAAGACGAGGGGCAGCACAATCAGGGCGGCGCCCGCCGCGAGCGCGACCGTCGCAGGTATCCGCATCTGTCTCTCCCGGCCCATGCAGGGTCCGAACCGAGCCTGATCATCGATCGCGCCGGGGCGAATGGCCAGTGCGCGGCCGCACGGGGGCAGATCCGACGCGGACATCCCTGGGGCCGGGTCCCCGCACGCCGGATTTCCTTGGGTGATGAGTGGGCGCGCGGCCCGGGACGCCCCGCCCGGACCGCGGTGCTGCATTCCTGCAAGGGTGCGCGCAAATCACGGCTGCCCTCACCCAGGTGAATCCGCGGCGCGCGGACGGGAGGCAGGCTGCGGAGGGGCAGCGGCCCGGAAGGATGCCGGCGGGGGCGGTTCATGGCGCGGCGGGCAGGCAGGGGGCGCGAAGGCGCCTGGGGCGCGATCATCCTCCTCGCCTGCGCGCCGGCGCTGGCGCAGGAGCGCGCGCCGCGGGCGACGCTCGACGAGACGGGCCTGACCGTCCGCGGCCCCGACGACGCGGTCCGGTTCGAACTCGGCGGGCGGCTGCACGCCGATTTCGGCGCGGGCGGCAGCCGGGCCCTGACCAACGAATTCCCGGTCGCGGCCGATCTCCGCCGCCTCTGGATCGAGCCGAAGCTCACCTTCGGCCGAAACCTGATCCTCAACCTGCAATACGATCCGGCCAGCGCCGCGACGCCGATCAACAACCTGCTGCTCAGCTACAAGGGCGCGCCCGTCGCCGCGGGCATGCCCTCGTGGACGCTGACGGTCGGCAACTTCAAGGAGCCGTTCAGCCTCGAGCAGCTGATCTCGAACAACGACACGACCTTCATGGAGCGCTCGCTCGCCGACACGTTCGCGCCCGGGCGGGACACGGGCCTGGCGCTCGGCACGCATGGCCGGAACTGGACGCTCGCCGCGGGCGTGTACGGCGGCAACGTCAACGCGGATGTCGGGCGCGGCGGAGTCGCCGGCACGCTGCGGGCGACCGCGGCGCCGATCCTGGCACAGGATCGCGTCCTGCATCTCGGGATCGCCGGCAGCTACCGCGGCCTGGACCGGGGCGGGCCGGCCCTGTCCTTCGGCACCACGCCCGAGAGCGTCCTGTTCCGCGAGAGCCTCGTCGACACGGACGTGATCGCGCAGGCGCGGGCGGTCGGGCGGCTCGGCCTCGAAGCGGCCTGGGCGCAGGGCCCGCTGCGGGTGCAGGCCGAGGTCATCGCCACGCGCGTCGAGCGGACGGCCGGGCGCGACGTCGCCTTCCGGGGCGGCTACGTCTACGCCGCCTGGGTCGTGAACGGGAAGGCGCCGCGCTACGTCGTGGAGGCCGACACGGCGACCGAGATCGGCCTGTTCAAGCGCGTCGCGCCGGAGGGCGGCCAGCGCGTGTCGCGGGGCGGCCCGGGCGTCGTCGAACTGGCGGTGCGCGTCGCGGCGGTCGACCTCACCGACCGCGACATCCGCGGAGGCCGCCAGCGGGACGTGACGGTCGGAGTCAACTGGTATCCCGAGCCCTTCCTGCGCGTGATGGCGAACTACGTCCACGCCTGGGCCGATCCGGCCGCGACCGGCCGCCCGGCCGAGGCCGAGATCGGGCAGGTGCGCCTGCAGATCGCCTTCTGATGGCACATCCGCTTGATTCCTTCGGGACGGCGGATTGGGCTCAAGCGCCGCGCGGGCTCGTGATCCGCTGTGATCAACCGGATCCCGTGTGAGCCGGCGCGAACCGGGCGCCCCCGCGCCGGAGGGCCGGCTCATGGTCGGCCGGGCTCGGCGTCACGCGCCACGCGGCGTCGCCGACGTCGTGCGCGACGAGGCGTGCGCCGCGCGGGGCGACGGCGACGCCCACGGGCCGTCCCGCGCCGCCGCCCTCGGCCGCCGATGCGCGAAGGGCACGGGCACGAGCTTGTCGCCGCCGAGGTCGCGCCGGTCCCAGCTGCCGTGCTCGCCCACGAAGGCGCCGCCCCGGCATTCCGGCGGGAGGGCCTCCGAGCGCGAGACGGCGAGCCCGAGCGGGGCGAGGTGCGAACTCAGCGCGTCGTCCGGCTCGACCGCGGTCGCGACGAGGTCGGGCCGCTGCGGCTCGCGGCACGGGCCGACGTGCTGGCCGTCATCGCAGTCGGGCCAGCCGTGGAGGGCGCTCTCGCGCGCCGAGGTGCGATAGTCCGGGTCGAGGTTCGGCCCGATCTCGTCCCGCTCGTCGACGATGGCCCGGAGTGCCCCGGTTCGCGGCTCGAAATCGAGGCCGGCGGGGTTGCGCAGGCCGCTCGCGAAAATGCGCGACAAGCCCATGGCCCGGTCGACCTCGCAGATCCGCGCCCGCCCGCGCTCCGCCTCCGATCGGGAAATCGCGGATGTCGGGGTCTGCCATGCGCCGCCTCCCCGCAGGGGCTCCGCAGCGCGCCCCTTCCTGGATGCTCACTCAGGGTGTCGTCCCGCAACGGCCGTGGGACGGGGCCGGCTTCGAGGAGACGCGGCGCCCCGTCCGCCTGCGCGGGCGCCGCGCACCCCTCAGGCGATCTCGCTCTCCGTCAGTTCGATGTCGCGCGGATCGGGGACGTAGTCGCACCAGGCGCACCGGCCCTGCGGGGCCACGGCCGCGATGTTCCGCTGCGAGCACAGCGGACACACGTGCAGGACAATCCTGTCCCCGACCAGGGAGGCGCTGCCGCGGCCCTTGAACGTCAAATTCGAACGCATCTCGACATCCGACACGAGCGGTACTCCACTGCGCTGTTCGTGATTGCTGTGCACACCAACCGCCAGAGTCGCTGGATTGTTTCCTGCGGGGGCGTGCGCGGGAGGTTGGATTTCGGCGATGCACGGGATGACGTCTCCCCGCCTGGCGCGGCCGATGCCGCGACGCGGTCGCCCGGCGATCCCCAGGCCGCGATCGGGAGGGTGATCGTGCCGGAGACGCCGTCGGGGGCAAGGGCATAGGCGACCTCCGCCTTGAGCTGGCAGGGGAGGGCGCGCCCGATCAGCTCCCGGCCGAGCCCTTGCGCGGCGGCTCTCCCTCCCCCGGCGAGGGGACCGGCACGCCGCTTTCCTGCCACGCGACCCGCGGCAGGCGCTGGCCGCCGGGCGCCGCGATCACCCGCCAGCGCGCTTCGAGCCGCCCCTCCGGCCGCGACAGCGCCCCGTATACGGACAGGAGGCCGGCGGGCCGGCCCAGCACCTCCTCGGCGGTTCAGCCGAACACCGCCTCGGCGCCGGGGTACCACGCGGTGATGCGGTCGCCCGGATCGGTCGTGAAGATGGCGCAGTCGCGGGTCGACTCGACGGTGAGGCGGAAGCGCTCCTCGCTGGCGTGGAACCGGTGCAGCCTGCGCAGGCGGTCGATCACCGGCCCGAGGATGGTGGCGTAGCTGCGCAGGAACGCGGTGTCCTCCGGGCCGAATTCCCGCGGCGCCCGCGCGTCCACCTGCAACAGGCCGTAGGCTTCGCCGCCGGGCAGGCGGATCGGCACGTTCACCAGGGCCCTGATGCCGTGCGACGTCATGCAATCGGGGACGTCGTAGCGCTCCTCCAGGCCGAGATACGGCGTGATGACCGGCTCGCCCGCCGCGATCGAGTAGGCTTCCGACAACCGCCCCTCCAGCGGGATGCGCACCCGGCCCGCGCTGCTCAGGGCCGGCATCGGGTGGCGGCCCGGCATCGTGGGCCGCTCCTCCCGCCGAATTTCCAGGAGCTTGGCGAAGTCGGATTCGAGCGCGTCCCGGACGAGCCGGCAGGCCTCGGTGAGCACTTGGTCGAGATCCTCAGACCTCGGGGCGAACTCGCCGAAAACGGCCAGAACGCGCTGGCGCCCCATCATCTGCTGGTGGTCCGGCATCCTACCGTCCTCGCAGGGCTCGCGCCGACCGAGCGACGGCCCGAGCACGCCGGGAGGCGCGCCCGTCCCGCCGGCCCGAACGCGCCCATGCAATCGGGAAGGCACGAGGGCCGGCTTCGGGCCGGCTCCGGCGCGGCGGCGTCGCGCCGCCTCACCACCGGCCCGGGCCGGCGCGCCCATCCTCGCCGAGGCGGCGGCGCTCGTCGGCGATGACCGCCTCGATGAATTCCAAATCGCGCTGCACGAGCGCCAAGCGGCCGAGGGGCAGATCGCGGTAGCCGGCGCGCACCAGCGCCCGGCAGAGCTGGCGGCGATGGTTGAGGAGGCGGTCACGCGCCGCTTCGGCCTCGCGAAGGAACTGCTCGACGGCCGGTCGCTCCATGGTCCTCCACCCCGTAGCTGACGCGCCCCACCCGCGCGGGCGGCCACAGCCAGAACGCGGGACGCAACGATGGGTGCGACCTCGGCCGCACGCAACATGGGGTGCATGCGCGGCGCGCGCGGCGAGGCGGTCGCGGTCTCCTGCCCCGCGCCGGTCGCGGCCGAGGAGACGGATCCGTTCGAGGCGATGCCGGGGCGCGGGTGGTTCCGACGACGCCGGCGCGTCGCGGCCCTCGTCCAACCGTCAGCGCAGCCCCTCCCGTGACCGGCCGCGCTGCCCCGGACGATGCACGTTCCGACGTCGTGCATGAATGCAGCTGAGTATCCTTACATCACTCTTGCGGCACATGAGCAATTTGTAAGCTTCTTGTATTCTGGCTTGTAAATTGCGGTCGTGTACGAACGACGCTCGGCATAGATACGAGCACGTGCAATGCGTCGCCCGCAGATCACCCGCGACACACTCGAGAAGATTGTTTTGAGATACGTCAGGGGCAAGCATGCCTCGACCGTGGTGCAGGCCGTCGAAATAGGGGTGAAAAGAGGAAGCAATTCTCCTTCGCATTTTGCTCTCGTCATTCCAGACGGATCATCAGAAAATCTTGAGGAGATCGGAATGACTGCGACAGAGTGCATCCGGTGTCTGTACAGGTTTTATGATGTGATCGACGAGAAGCTGAATTAAGTAGGCGGGCAAGACGGGGCGGCCCGGCCATCCGTGAAGCTGACGCCCGCGGATCGGCGAGTCGTGAGTCACTTCGCGCGCGATCCGCCCGGCCTCGCGAAGGCTCCGCCGCCCGGGCCGGCGCTGGTGCTCGGCGCGAAGGGTGCCGGGTCGGAGGGCCGCGACCTGATGGCCGCGGCGGCGGGAGGGCGCGCCCGCGTTCAGCGAATTGCGATTCTGCCCGAAACTTGACGTCTGACAGTTTATCCGGGGCGCAAGTCGGCTTGACTGTATTCAAGGGCGACGCCCACGGCAAGACGCGTCCGTGGTCCGCTGGTCGGCGCCGGGTCCTTCATGATCTCAAGTTTAGGAGTCACGGTTTACATTATGAATGCGGGCATCAAATCGCTGAGAGACATTGAAGGTATGGTGCTTGCCCGTGTAAAGAAAATTCATAATGGGGACAAAGTTGTCGACGTACAGATCTTGCCCGCTGAGGATGGCAGCGATGTTCCAAACGTGATCGTGACGATGAGCGAACCAGAACCTAGTAATTCAGAAGTGATAATCGAGTGGATAAGGAACATTATTGTTGTGTTCTATAATGTTTACGAGATTGTCGATAACAAGCACTGATGACTTGCAAAGGATGAGTGGCGCGGTGCTGGTTGCACGGGTCCGCAGCGTGGAACCCGGTGCAAAACTCGATCGACCGGCGCCACGCCGGCGGGCCATCCGGAAGAGGGAGGGAGGCTGGCTGGGGCGCCCGCATTCGATTCTAGGACTGCCGGCGCCGAAGCACGCCACACTGATGGTCCGGCGCTCTGATTTCGCCCGGTTTCCCGGATCAAGCCGCTGCCCCTGTCCCGGCTCTGTGCAACGAGCGGCTTGCCTGTGACCGGGTCGAGTTGGACCGTCGGCGCCGCGCCGGCCTTGCGCCTCGCGGAGCGCGCAGGCCCCCTTGGTCTGCACGACGCTGCTGTGGCCGATCTGGGCGCGGACCATCTCCGTCGTCAGCGTTGATCCGAGCCCGCCCGTCGCGAGGCGCGCTGAGGCGAGATGCGGACGCCGGTGGTTTGGTCGCTGGGATCGGCACGTCCCTGGCTGCGAGCAGGGGGGCGCGCGCCGGTCGGGGGTGATCAGCGGGGCCGGCGGGTTCAAGGCGGTGATCATCCGGGAGGCCCTCGCGCCGGGGAAGGTGGTCTCGGCCGTGGCGCGCCGTCGCGGTCCGACGCCCCGCAGGTGCTCGGCCGGCGCTGGAAGGCGCGGCTCGCCCCGGAGCGCCCCGCGGCGGTGGCGCGGGCCCACGGCCCCGATGGCCTTCCTGTCGGCGGTCACCGCCGCGGTGCCGTCCCTCCTCGCGCGTCGGGGCGTGGCCCTCGACCGCTCGACCCTGGCCGTGTGTGGGCGCGCCGCACGCTTGCCGCGCTGCCGTGCTCGCCCGCGTCGCCGGGCGGCGTCCCAACCGCCGCCTCGACGAGGTGCTGCCTGGGCCTGCCCCGCCGCGCGAGATCTCTAAGACGTGGCCCGAAACCTCCGTTTACGATATAAGCCGAATCGCACAGCGATCTTACTGACGTGTGATTGATGTGCCAAAGCAGGACTGTGCATTCGCGCGCATTGTTAAATCATGTCGCCTATGCCTGGGGAGGTTTGTTATATGAGCAGCTATCTTCATGATCCGTTTCCTCGCTTTATTGACAGAAATCTGATCAAAACTATATTTGAGGTCGGCTCGCGCGATGCAAAGGACGCGGTAGCGGTTGCTGACTTTTACAATGCGGAAAAAATCTTCATAGTCGAACCAAATCCTGACGCCCTGGAAATTTGTCGTGCCACGATTTCGGGCCGCGGTAATGTGAAGCTGATCGAAGCTGCCGCCAGCGATGTTCCGGGAACTTTATCATTCTATCCTGTTGTCTCGAGTCATCAGCCGGACGGCACCGAGACTCACAACATCGGCGCGTCGAGCCTTTTGAAATCATCCGGTCGCTATGGTGAGACCTACGTCCAGACGGAGATCAAGGTTCCAGCCGTGCGCCTGGATGATCTCTGCCGCGAGCACATGATTCAGAGCATCGACCTGCTCTGCATGGACGTCCAGGGAGTAGAGGTGTCTGTGCTCCGTTCACTGGGAAGCAAACTTTGGGATGTGAAGTATATCATCACTGAAGCGACGGTCGTCAATCAATACGAGGGGCAAGATCAATTCCACCATATAGTTGAATATCTCGTGCATCGAGGATTTCGGCTTGCCGCGGTGAACATGGAAAATGGGTATTGGGGCTTCGGTAACATATTGTTCATTAATAGAGAGATTGAGGTTCCGATCGTCGGATCTTAACGCCCCTGCGATCTGATTGGTTGCCTAGTTCAAACCTCTCTTCGCGCGCGAAGCGGCGCAGTGAGCTCGGCGCCATGGCGCAGCAAGGGCCGTGCTCGGCGAGCACGGCCCTCGCAAACTCATGATTTGCCAAAGCGGCGATTGCGCTCATCGTCGCGCCCGACGCGATCAGGCCAGCCGAACCGCTGCGCGAACTCGCGGCAGCGGCCGCGGGCCGCCCTCGTCCGGCTCGGCGGGCGGGGTACGGATCGTGGTGAAGGCACGCCTCGTGACCGGGTTGGAGGCTGAAGTGCACTGCGCGGGTTCGTCGAGGGGCATGCGGAGCCTGCTGCAGGTCCGACCTCCCAATGGATCAGCGGGGCTCATGCTCCGGGATACGGCTCTGGCGAACGCACCCGCAAGGGCATGAGCCGGTGCGCGGAGGTTGTGCCGGCTTCTGTGGGTCCGATCACACCCTTTGTTCCGTCTTGTCCGCGTTCACGAGGCCCGGAAAACAAAGGAAAAATTGGCTGGGGCGCCAGGATTCGAACCTGGGAATGGCGGTACCAAAACACGCAATACTGATGTTCTAGCGCTTTGATTTCGCTTGTTTTTCCAGATCAAACCGCCGCCCCTGTGCCGGCTTTTGTGCGACGAGGGGCTTTCCGGTGACCGGGTCGAGATCGACCATAGGCGCCGCGCCAGCCCCGTGCGCCGCTGCGCGCCGGGCTTCCACCTCGAGAAACGCGTAGGCCTTCTCCGTCTGCACGACGCTTCGGTGGCCGAGCTGGTCGCGGACCATCTCCATCGACCAGCGCTCCTCCTGCAGGAGCCGGCACCCGTGGGTGCGCCGCAGGTCGTGCCAGCGGAGGTCCTGCACCTTCGCCCGTGCGGCCGCGTTGCGCAGCCCGCGGTCGAGATTGTTAAACCGCTCGCCGTCGTTCCGGTCCGGGCGGGGGAGGGCGGCTCGCCGCGTCGCGCCCCGCGTCGTGGTGGCCGCGCCATGGTGGAAGACGTAGGGGCTGGTCAGGTGCCGCGGCATCCGCTCGAGCACTCCGACAGCCGGGGCCAGCATGATCACGGTCCGCTCGCGCTTCCCTTTCGCCGCCTCGGCCGAGATGGTGAGGTGCTTACGGGCGAGGTCGACCTGCGCCCAAGTGAGGGAGAATTGCTCCTCCATGCGCAGGCCCGTGTAGATCGCGAACAGGATGGCGTCGCGCACGTAGGGCAGGGCGCCGTCGAGCAGGCGCGCCTCCTCGGCCCGGGACAAGTAGCGGGTGCGAGGCGGGCTCTCGCGCAGACCGCGGCGCGCCCGCTGCCTGATGAAGGGCGTGACCGGGTTGAGGTCAGCGTACTCCTTCTCGATCGCGAACGCGAAGATGGTCGAGAGGCAGGCGAGATCGCGCCGAACCGTCGGCGCGGAGGCGCCCGCCGTCCGGCGCGCGGTCTCGAAGGCGCGCAGGTCGGCCGGCTTGATCTCGAGGAGGAGCTTGCCGCGGAAGTGCTCGTCGAGCCAAGCGATGGACACGCCGTAGCGGCGGAGCGTGGATGGGCGCAGCGTCGGGCCGTGCTCGCGGATGAACTCCGCCATCACGGTGTTGAGAGTCAGCCGCGGCTTGGCGCCCCACGCTTGGGCTTCGAGTTCGCCGAGCCAGATTGCAAGACGCTGCCGAGCAACGCCTTCAGATCGTGTTCCGAGGGACGCGCGGAGGTCCTTGCCGTCCTTCTGGACTCGGCCCCACCACGTTTGCCCACGGAGGTAGATGTCGGCCATTCGAGCACCGTCCTCCGGCTCGTTTCCCACCACTGACGCACGGCGCGCAAATCGAACACCCAGCTTGAGCGAGGTCCGAAGGGCTGTCGAGCGCCAGGCACGCGGCCGGCCGCCGCCATTCGAATCCAGTGCCGCTCGGTGAACCCGAACTCTTCGACGAGACGCGCCGCGGTTACGTGCTGAGACACCGCTACACCTCCCCCTTCCACCACAGCGCCAGCGCCGCCCCGTCCGGCACGCGGCAGCGCCCGCGGGCCATCGGGTGGATTGGGCTGCCGTCGGCCGTGGTCCCGAAGCAGTGCAGGTCCGGCCAGGGCGCCTCGCCCGTCGTGATCTCCTCGACGACGTGGTCGGTCCACATCGGGTCCCACGTGCCGGCACCCCAGCACGCCACGACGCGCGCCGCGGCCTTGGCCTCGCGCACGATGGTGCTGAGGTTCTCCTGGATGACGTCCCGGGCGTACCAGTCCGGGCCGTTCTCCTGCCACCGCGACCACGCCCGGCACTCGGCCGGCGAGGGTGATCGGAAGGGGTAGAGATTGACAGCCGTGAACCCGCCGTAGCCCCAGGCGCGGGCGAAGTGGATCCACCGCCGCACGGCCGGATCGTCGACGCGGTGGTCCGCCGTCGAGGGGTTCAGCCCTACGAAGCAGACGTACGCGCCCTCGGCCCAGGTGCGGGTGAGCGTGAAGCGGTAGGCGCCGCAGCGCGAGAGCGTGGCGGAGCGCGCGATGGTGTCGGTGAAGCGAACGCCGAAGAGGTCCTTGGCGTGCAGGTCAGCCTGCATTGTCGGGCTCCGAGCTATGGGCTGCCGGCGCATTCTCGGCCGCGCACGTCGAGCACTGATCGGGGCCCGCCCAGCCGCATCCGCCCGGGCAGGCGTCCTCCTCGGTGCAGCCGCAATCCCGGGACACGTCGCCCAGGAGCGAGGGGATGCGGGCCGTCACGCCGTCCTCGGCTTCGAGCGCGCCGTCCGGCAGCACGTCACCGACCGCGAGGTCGAGCTCGCGCGTCAGCAGCTGGTCGGCGGCCTCGGCGGCCCGGGCGAGAATGTCGCCTAACTGGTCCTCGTAGACCCGGCGCTGTAGCCGCCACGACACGACGAGCTCGACGGCGATGGCGCCGATCTCGTCCTGCTCCTCGCGGGTGAGGCCGGTCCAGATATCGACGCCGTCGAGACGGGGGAAGGCGGGAGTGCCCGCGGCCTGGGCGGTTAGACGGGCGGAAGTCATGACCGCGCCTCCGGGGTAGAATTTTGCCCGAGCAAAAGGCGAATCGCATGCACCGGACCCCCATGGCGCTCAGCCAAGCCGAGGAACAGATCCTCAGCGTGGCCAGAACGATTCCCGGCGGCCAATACGTAACGTCCATCAACCTCACAACGGCGAACCAGGGAGCCAGCTTTTCCGGCGTTCTCATTGACGTTCAGAGAGACAGGGAAGAAGACGCAGCGGATGCGGTCAGAGCAATTCTGCGCCTGGTAGAAATGATCTTGACCACTTATGAGGTCGAGGCAGGCTCGGTTCATTAAGCGGATGCCTGTCATCTTGCAGACATTGTCGGGGATGTATATCACGAATCGACAGCCCGAGCGTGCGCTGGGCCATGCCTTGGAGAGTTTACGGTGCAGCGCTTGTCGATATCGCGAGCGCAATTTGAAGAATTCATATTCGAGGAAGCGCGAGCAATTCCCGGAGGAGAGTGGATTACTGCAGTTAGGGTCGCTCCGAATTCTTACGATGCAGAATTTTTCGGATTCGAAATCGATTTCACGGACGGGTACATCGACGTGGATGACCAAATAGCGCAAATGGTCGCCGAACTGATAATAAAAGCCTTCGAGATTTACGTAATTGGTGGCCATGCGTTTCATTAGATATAGATTACCGCTTGCAAGACTGTCGATCACGAGGGAGCGCGTCATGTCGCCCTCCCGACTGCTGCCCGCCCAGCCTCGGTGAGCGTCAGCAGCCCGAGCCAGCGCTGGTGATGGGGGTCGAGGGTGCCGAGGCCGAGAGCCACGACCTGATCGGCCCGCCGCCAGGACAGGTCGCTCGGCACGAGGCACTGGCCGGTGCGGGTCAGGATGGGAGGCGGGTCCCACGAGAAGGGCCAAGGCATCAGGCGGCGCTCCCCGCGTCGAGCGCTTCGAGGCTCAGGCCAACCGCCGATCGCAAAATATCGCATCCGCACTTGCAAATATCGCAGCACTCTGCGATATTATCGCAATGAAGCCGATCGCCTATACCCTCTCCGCGACCCGCGAACTGTCCCGGCTCCCCAAGCCGGCGCGCCTCGCGATCGTGGAGAAGCTCGCGCGCTACGCGGCAACGGGGGCCGGCGACGTCCGCGCCCTCACCGGGCGCCCGGGCGCGCGACTGCGGGTTGGTGACTACCGGGTAGTGTTCGTCGAGACGGACGCACAGATAGAGGTCCGCGCCATCGGCCACCGCCGTGATATCTACGACTGAGAGGACAACCCCATGACCGTGCAGATCATCACCACGCCCGGCGGCGAGGAGCTCGTGATCCTCCCGCGCCGCGACTACGACGCGCTGCTCGCGCGCCTGGGCGACGAGGCCGCCGAGGATCGCGCAGCCGCTCGCTTGCTCGACGCCCGAGCGGACGAGAAGGCCTCGGTCGAGCACTGGTTCGTCGCCCTGATCGCGGAGCACGGCTCGCCGGTCACGGCCGCGCGCAAGCACCACGGCTGCACCCAGGCCCAGCTGGCCGAGGCGCTCGGAATCTCGCAGGGCCACCTCAGCGACATCGAGCGCGGGCGCCGGCAGCTCACGCCGACGCAGCGCCATCAGATCGCTGCCGAGACGGGGGTTATAGCCGATTGGCTGGAGTGAAGGCGCGGTCATTACCGCCCGCCCTCCGCGTCGACGAGCGCCACCGCCCCCGCCGACGGGACCGCGATCGGCCCAGGCTGCGGCGCAGAAGCTGGGTCCGGCGCGGGCACATCGTTCGCCCAGTCGCCCTCCGCCGCCTTCAGCCGAGCGGTCTCCAGCGGCACCTGGTTGTGCAGGGGTCTGCATCGCGGCAACGGTCTCGACGGTCATCAGGCCGCCCTTCGACTCGTCGATGTTGAAGAAGCGGACGGCGCGGCGAGCGGCCGACAACAGGGTCTCTTCGCTCATCGTGGTGCCCTCTCTCGGTGAGCCCGCGCCTCAGCGATGGTGCGTGCAACGATCTCTTCGGCGGTGAGGACGATGCGGCCCTGGCCCGCGCACTCGTTGCAGCCGCGGCGCGAGCGGCGGCGGATGAAGACGACCGGGGGCCCGCCTGGGAAGCAGCAGGAGCACCAGCGGCCGTTGCCGATCAGGTATGGGTCGAACGGGACGGTGACGCGGAGGCTCATACCGAGTCCTCCGAAGGCGCGCACGCCTCGGCCCAACTCGCCGCCCGCCGCAGGTTGTCCGCCAGCTCGCGCGCCTCGGCGGGGCTGAGCGCCGCCCAGGCGTCGGCCGACATCGACCCGAAGTTGCGCATCACGCCGAGTTCGAGGGTAACCTCGCCGCCGTATGTGCTGACCTGGATGGCGCTGCCCTGCGCGGGGTCCTCGCCGGTGCGGTCGTGGTAGATGCTGGCGGCGCTCACAGCGCACCCCCGAGCAGCCACCGGGTGATGCCCGCGAAGACGAGCGCCGCGACCAGCGCGGGGAAGGTGCAAACGAGCGCGCCGATCCGCTCGCCGCGCGGTCTTGTGTCCTTCGTGGCCTCCAGGAAAAAGGACGCGCCCAGGCACAGGCAGACTGCGGCAAGACCGTAGCCGATCACGGCGACGAGGATGGTCCCGACCATCACCGCCCCTCCGCGCTCTGCATAACGACCATCGGCCCCAGCACCGAGCCGGGCCGGCGCATGGCGAGTGGCGTCGCCCGGGCCGCCTTCACCGCTTGCGGTCGGCCCGACCCTTCATCCGCCAGGAACCGTCCGAGCAGTGCGACGAGCCGCTCCGCCGAGCTCAAAGCCGCAACGGTGACGTCGATGTTCGCCGCAGCTCGCCGGGTCTCCGGGCAGTCCGCCGGGATCGCGATCCGCTCGGCGTGGCGCCGGCAGCGGTCTTGGTGGAGCGAGGCCGTCTGCAGGTCGCGCCCGAGAGCGCCGAGGTCGAAATCCGCGAGCGCGTCGGTGAGCCGGATCATCGGGCGATCCTCCCGGCGGCAGCTTCGACCACGAGGCCACGGACGTAGGCCCGGCCCTCGTCCGGCAGCGCGCGGTAGGCGATGAGGAGATCGTGCTCCTCGCCGGCCGGCGCGATCACGGCGTCGGCGGCGGTCAGGTCCCGCGGGTGAAGCCCGAGCGCTTCGGCGAGGCGCGGGAGCAGGGGGGCCAGGCGCGCGGCCGCCGCGCTCGATAGCAGAGATCGCCTTGGGGCCGAGGCAGACGGCGGCGGCGAGCTCGGCCTGAGTGACGCCGATGCGGCGACGGCGGTGGCTGATGCGCTCGCCGAGCGAGCGGAGAGGGATGTTGGAGTGCATCGCTCAGCCCTCCCGCCTCGCCGACCGGCGGCCTGCGGCGATCGCGTCGTTGCCCGGGAAGTCGTCGGCGGGATCGGGCTGCGCAGCGCCCGGCTTATCCCCGGCCTCGTCCTCGTCGGTGCCCTGCGCCTCCTCCTCGAGATCGGCGGCGACCGTCTCGCCGGACTCGCCAGGCTGGTGTTCGATCGTGTCGGCGAGCGGGTTGGCGACCGGCTGGAAGATCCCGGTCACCTGACCATCTTGCTGCTCGCGCCGCCGGTTGAAATCGTAGAGCTCGTCGTCGCGCCGCATCAGGTCGTCGAGGTCCGACGACAGCGGCAGGACCTTGCTGTGCCGGCGCGCCACTGTCTTGCGTGCCATCTCCTCCCACCACTGCGACCACGGCCCGCCGCTCTTCGCGCGGCTGACCTTCCGGACCTTCTCGATTTCCTCAACGGTCATCACCTCGCGGGAGCGCTCGCCGCTCTTCAATACCGCGATGGAGTAGGCGGCGACCGGCTTGCCGCGGTTCACCAGCACCGGCACGTGGACGATCTTCGGTTCATCGCCGAGCTGATACTCGAAGTGGTCGTTCTCGAAGACGACGTTCGCTTCCCAGGTCGCGATCTCGCCCGAGTTGCGGACCTTCTTACGGATGCCGGCGATCATCGGCATCCACTGCGCACGGCCGCTGAACTCGACGATCGCACCCTCGCGCCCGTCCGGCAGCAGACCATCCTGCGCTGCTCGCATCGCGGCGTTGAAGAACGACCGCCGCTCCAGCTTCAGGAGGTCCGGGTTGTTCTGGACAGCAGTGAGAAGCACGCGCTTGAAGCGCTCGACCGGGATGTGTGCCGGCAGGGCCGCGGCGAACTCGGCCTCCCGGCTCTGGATCTGCTCGCGCACCACGACGAGCGGGTTGGCGTTGTGCGGTCGCTCAGCGACAGCCGTGGATGCAGCCATGGAGTCCTCCTGTCGGGGTTCAGCGGGCCCACCAGCCCGGCATGTCGGAGAGGTCGATCTCGGCGAGCGGCGCGTGGTCGATCCACGGCGCGTCGAGTCCGTGCGTGCGGCGGGCCTGGACGAAGGCCCACAGGGCGGCATCGATCGTCTTCTCGGCGACCGCGACCACCTCGTTGCCCGGCGAGAGCGTGACGCCCCAGGTCAGCGGGGCGTCACCCGTCGACCAGAAGACGAAGACGAAGGCGTAGCTCGTCGCGGCCACGACCCGGGCGAGCCAGGCCGGGTCACGGTCGCCGTGCACGCGTCCCTCGGCGACGAGGCCCGCCAGTTGCGCGCGGGCCTGCAGGTAGGCCGCGGCCTGGACCGGGTAGCCATACTCGGCCATGGCGCGCAGGCAGTTCGCCTGGAACGACGTCGGGCGGCTCGGGCGGGTGCTCTTGAGATCGACCACCGCACGGGGCTTGAGGTAGTCGAACCGCGCCTTTCGGCGCACCTGCTCGCCGTCCACGGCGTCGGTCCAGAACACGGACACCTCGGATGCGCCGCCCGTGAAGGAGGCGGCGAGGTGCGGGTTTGCCAGCACCGCGCCTGCGGCCTGCTGCACCCGGTCGAAGTCCTCGCCAGGCAGCACGTCTTCACCGTTCGGCGCGAGCTTCGCGCGAGCCTTGGCGTCGAGGCGGGCGAGATCGTCGGGTCGGCGCACGAAGCGGGCGGCGAAGGACTGCTGCCCCTCCAGCACCAGCTTGTGCACCGCGCGGCCGATGATCTGCGACGGGGTTGGCTCGTCGGCGGGCCGGTTCGGGTTGAGCACCGAGCCGAACCAGTAGTCCGCGGGCTCGGCGGCGAGGCGCTTCAGGTCGGAGGAGCCGAGGGCCGGGTCCGCGTGATAGTGGGCCTCGTCGAGGCCGAAGTAGATCCCGTCCTCGAAGGAGACGGCGGTCGGGGCCGGCGCGGCGGCGCTGTCGGGGAGGAGCATCGCCGTTCACTCCGCCGCCTGCGAGCCCGGCGCCGCTTCGACCGGACGCGGCTCATCGGCCTCGACCTGCTCCCGGGTGCGAGTGCGCTCGAGCATCCGCCGGCTCTCGACCAGACTCGCCGTGGCGCCGCCGTTGTCGGTCCAGCGCACCCAGACCTCGTCGCCGTCGATCGCGCGGACGATCCCGCGCCGGTCGTGGATGAAGTCCGGGACGGCCACCTCGTCGCCGATCGCGAGCTTCGTCTCGGCGAGATCGGCGGCCGATCGATCGACGATGACGTCGGCGTGGCCGCCCTCGACCCTCGCGAGAATCGGGTCTCGGCTACCCGCCGGATGGCCGTACCCGACGACTGCCCGCACCAGGATCACATCGCCCCGCACCAGGGCCACATCGACCGGGATTGCCATCGCGCTCACTCCGCCGCCCGGGCGCCCACGCGGCGCAGGAAATGCGCGGTCTCGGCCCGCACGGCCTCCTCGTATTCGAGCGCGGTCATGCTCTCGCCCGCGGCCTCGTTGAGGATCCGGCTGATCACCCGCGCGAGAGCGACGTCGTCCACTTCATGACCCGGGCCACCCCAGAGGACTTGAATACGAGGACGCCCGCCGGCGACCGCGATGCACCGGCTGCTCTCTGAGAGCGGCCGGAACGGCGCTGGTGCGCCGAGCATGTAGAGGACGGCCGCGGTGGTGGCCTGGGAGGCGGTGCGGCTCATAGCGCACCCCGCACCTGCAGGTGGTACGCATCCCGACCCTCGGCCAGGAAATCGAGGCCACCGCAGTCCCGCGGCGCATTCTCGGCGCAGGCCTTCACTCCGTGCCGCCGCGCCGCCTCCTGCAGCCCGGCCGGCAGCTCGTTGCGCTCGTCGTCCTGATCGATCATATCGACCACCCGGCCGAGCACGGGCGCCGTCATATTGCGGGCGACTGGCGCAAGCGGGTCGGCGAGGTCGATCTCGTAGACCTCCTCGAGCACGGCGTAGGAGCGCTCGTCGGAGAGGAAGGCTGCGGCCGCGGTGAGCCCGTTGTCGACGAGCGTCTCCTCGATCCAGCCGAGACCGGTGTTGTCGCGGAAGTGCACCAGGTAGGTGCGGGCGGGTTCGCGCGTCACAGCACGCCCCCATCGATCCGGCCGGCCCGCAGGCCGCTCGCCGCCACGAACAGGATCAGCATCGCGATGGCGAGCACCAGGAGCGCCATCCGGAGCCAGTCCCGCTCCCGCGCCACGGGCAGCGGGTCGTTGGCCGGCTCGTCGTCCTCAGGCCACTCGGTCAGGCGCTCCCGCAGCGTGCGCAGGTAGGCCGGCTCGTCGAGGTGGCAGGGGGCGACGCGCTCGCGGCTCGTGAGGGCGCGGCCGTGGATCGCGATCAGGTCGGGTTGGGGGCGGGTGAGCACTGCGGGTCTCCATCGCTTCGGGGAGAGGCGATGGACACAAGGTACTTAGCGTACCCAGCGTGTCAAGTACGATTTGTACCCAACCTGGCCGTACTGGTTGTCGTCACATGTGACCGACACGACACCCACGGCCAAACTCTCGTGGATGGCGTGCTTGGCCGGACGCCACCTAGTGCATTGACGCCTTCAAAAGGTACACCGCGCGGAGCGATTTCCTCTTCAGTCTCAGACGGTTAGCGACCTGGCACCTGATGCGAATGTCGGCGTCTCTGCACTAGCTATTTGGAATTGACGCTCGCGCACGAGCACCAATAATGCATCTCGGTAGGCTCGCTGGAGCGCCTGGTCGCGCACGCGGCACCCGGGAGGACGTCAGCCCTTCGGATGGCTGGCTCTACGCCTTCCGGAACACAGGTCCAGGAGCCTACCGCCTTCTACCTGGTTCCGTTTTGTAGCCGTAGAAGCGGAATATTGCCTTCTGTTCCTCCGTTAATTCGGCAGTCCATAGAGGATAAGGCATAACCTTGAGACCGAAGTCTACAATACTGTTGTCGCGCATTGCCATTCTTGGCTTCAATAACTTTGCATACTCCGGCCTACAGGAGCCGTCCGGCTTTGGAGTGACGCTTTGAAAAAACGCGCTTGCCACGACGTCAGCAAGCATGAGGCCCGCGCGGGTTTTATGAGGGTAAGACTCAACAAGATCTATATCTACGACGCTCCAGTCTAAATCTCCCCTGTCAAGATATAAAGATTTTCCGATACTCTGAAGCCTCAGCCAATGCAGATATGCTCTGAACTGGCTGTAAGACATTCTATGACTCTCTGAGAACACAAATTTGACTTTGGCCCGAGGAGTGTCCTCTTTTAGATTGCGCAGCCCACAATAAGCAGTAACTCTTTCTAGCAACAGACGAGATGCCCAGCAATAGAACCAGTTCCTGGAAGGGATTTTTCCAGCCCTTTGATTTGTATGCTGGCGTATGTTTTTCTTGTTGCATGCAACTATAAACAAGCGCGCCGGCAAATCAGCAATGTTCTTACAAACGGTTTCTCTATCCCTATCCGAGCGCAGTCGGTTAAAATGCAGGTCTCTTTGCCCGGTAAAATCAAGCTGACTTAGAATATGGCGGACCCAAAGCGGAGGTGAAGCTTCACAGTCGGCACGGATCAGAACCGCCGATAATATGAACCACTCTGTGCCACCGTCGGGATCAATAGGTCGGACTGATCTCAACCCATCGTCGCCGGCCTCATCTATGAATGCTACATAACGATAGGAGTGCTCTGGGCTCTCAAAATCCATTCTAAATTCGGCATAATGCCGCCTCGGAAAGCACTACGCCCGGGTTGTCTGGATGCCCAATTCCCATTCAAGAATTTTCTATTCATTCGGCTGCCCTCATTGGCTTCTGCTTTGTCCTTCTTTCTATTTCTTTGCCATTAGGCACGCGCTGAACTTGCTTTCCCGGTACTATAAGGTGAATCATCCCGACTTCGCGGATGCGGACGTCTTTCATAGTCGGCGCGTTAAAGCTCTCCAGATCATAGGTGTCTGTCGTACTGCCGCGCAGTACCCGTTTCAGGTACCGCTTCCAGTCCGCCGTTACGACGAGCGCCACGTCGCCGAGCACCATCTCGACGGGCACAGCCATCTTCCGTACCAAGATCACGTCGCCTGGGTCGTACTTTGGCAGCATAGAGTTGCCGAGCACCTCGTAAGCCGCCACGTCGTCAGGCAATGGATAGTCAACCTCTACAACCGCTAGCTCGTCGTTGAAGTACTGCGCCACGTTGGTGTCGATCTCACCGCCGGCTCCGATCATGCCTTCAATGCGCACTCGACTGGTGCGTTGCAGGCCGCCTTCGCCGCTGACAAGCCATATCCAGGAAATATTGAAGGCGCGACCGTATTCTTTCGCCTCTTCGACTCCGTAGTCGCGAATACCGCCCTCCCGTGACTTATATGTGTTTTCATTCCAGCGGAAGTGCTTTGCGGCAGCTCGAGGGCTGTCGAACCCAGCGCGCTCGCGTGCTGATTTGAGTCGGGAGGCTCGGTCGGTTGCATCCATGAACAACTCGTACCCTGGATGCTGGGTACGTTTCGTCTTGCTATCGAATGGGTACTTATGGTACCCAGTGAGCATGGATAGCTTCCGTGCCCTCATCGTCGCTTATGGCCTCAGCGAGTTTGCTGCTGACATTGGCGTTCACGAGAACACCGCTAAGCAGATGCGGAAGCGGGATTCCGTGGCTCCCGAGTACTGGGATGCGTGGGTGCGTGGCGCCCGCGTTCGTGGGGTCGGCGGGGTGACGCTGGAACGCCTCGCGAGCATTGCCGCACAGAGGCGCGTTCGCGCAGCTCCCACCACCCCCGAACTGGCGGAGGCGCGGCCGTGATCGCTCGCCTCCTACTCGCTTGGCTGGACCGGCGGATCGATGCGCGCATTGAGGCGCGCAAGGCCGAGCGTCAGGCTGCCGCCGATGCCACCCGGTCGTTCATGATCGCAGAGATCGACCGAATTCGCTCCGCCGGCGGGCGCCCAGGCACCTGCCTGGAGACTGGCCGTGTCCGCGACCTCGGGCCCCGGCGCTACAGCAAGGAATCGAACGCCGCCCCGAACGTGTCGTCGAGGAACCCCTCGGCGTCCGACGAGACCTGTTTGGTGACCTCGGCCTCCCGCCAGTCGCGATCCTCGCAGGACATCCGATGAATTGCGGCGTCTACTCGCTCGTCCGTTGCAGTGCGGAGGCGCCTCAGGGCCGCCTCGCCCTGCTCGCGTCCTATCTTGGAAAGAAGTGTCTGCAGAAGACTGCGGATCGCGATGAGCGATCCTCGCGCCATCTCCGAATCCACTTCGCGGCCGCTCATGATCGCCTCCCTCGGCATGGGCAGTTGCGAGAGGGGCCGGGCCGCTACCCGGCCCCTCACCTGACTATGCTCGCGTCATCTCAGGCCACCCGCAAGGGAGACGCCGCATGACCCGCCCAGTGCAGGACATCGGACCCATCCGACTCTCCTGGGCCGGCAACACGCCGGTCCTCGCCATCCCCGAGGCAGGCCCCGCCGCCACGGTCGTGCTCACGCCTGAGCAGAAGGCGCAGCTGATCGCCGCGCTCGCGACCGGCCCCGGCGACGGCGCGCCGCTCTCGCACGGCATCCGTCCCGGTCCCCGTCCGCTCCGCGGCATGGCCGCCGTCCACGCGCCCGGCGAGCGGAGGCTCTCCGCCGACGGCGACCGCCCGCGCCTCGTCGAGGTGCCCTGACATGCGCGCCTCCGACCTCCCGCCCATCCTCGCCGCCCACATCGTCGTGTTCGCTGCGCTCGGCTGGTTCGTCATGGCCGTCCGGCCCGAGATGGTCGTCCCGGTCGAGCGGCACGGGCCGAGCGTGATCCTGTTCCGGGTGGCGCCATGACTGCCGCCGCTCACAATGGGGCCAGCCTCACGCCAGCTGGATATGCGCACCTGCGCGTCCGCGGCGTGGCGGGCATTGCCGTCGCCACCATGAATCGCCGGTCCAGCAATCCTGGCCCATCCGGCGGTGCGCCCGGTCCGGCAGCGACCGGCCCCTATCCGCTCCGGACCGGGCGCAACACCGCCGACTCCTGCGATCTTGGTTCGACCTTTCGCGCTGGCATGGCCGGCGCTGCGAAGCCCTGCCCGGCATGCAACTCCCCGGGCGGAGCACTGCCCTCCTTGGGCGTCGTCCCAGCGACTGCCCCCTCTCTCAACCGGGAGAGGGGGCTTCTTGGGACCGATTTCCACGCTCGCCCGCTCCGGCCGGCCCGAAGCGCGGCCGAGGCGCCCCGCTGGTCGAGCCTGCATGTCTCCCAGCGGGATCTGCTGTTCCTGCGCGACCGTCATCAGCCGGCAAGCAAAGCCGGTCGCGCCGTAGTATCTGCGTATCCGATCCACCTCCATCTACAAGCTCCTCTCACCTGTTCCAAGATGAACAGGAACGGATTTGCAGATGTGCAAAACATGTTCACGGGTTAGGCCAATGTCGACTGCGCAGGTCGCAGAAGCCCGGACTTGGCTGGACCGCATGGTCCAGTGGGAGAGCCGCGGGCCGGGCGACACGGACAACGCCCTCCGCCGCGTCGCGCGGCTTGCGGGCGTCAACTACGGCTCGGTGTGGTCGCTCCGCTACCGCGCCCCGAAGCGGATCTGGGCGGACGTCTACGTGTCGCTCGCCGCCGCCTACGAGACCGCCCGGCACCGTCAGCTTCAGGCGCTCCAGCATGACATCGAGATCACCGCGGCGATCACCGGGCCTCGCCACCCTGTTGTTGTGGCGGCTCGCTCTGCTGCTGGTGCGGCTGATCCCGATCCCGCGGGAGTGGTGGCCGAGGCTCTGGGAGCGCGAGAGGCGGCCGGACCGCGTCGACCCGCGGGGGCGATGAGCCGTGACTGACCTCGCCGCCATCCCGCTCGCCGATGTCGGGGCCGTCGGCGCCGGCCTGAGGATCACCACCGCCGGCGGCACCGCGACCGTGTCGCTCGGAGCCGAGGCCGGCGCCGTCGTGCTGGCGGTGGCCGCCCCGCGGCTCGGCGAGGACTGGCGCCTTCCGCTCTGGGCCGTCGAGCACCTCGCGCAGCAGTGCGCGCGGGCGCGGGCGGAAGCCGCCGAAATGGCGGCCGGCTGCGCGGCCCTGCCCGTCGATGCCCTCACCGATCCCTGACTAACCTCGGCGGCCCGGCGCCGCCCAACGTGGAGCAGTGCTGTGGCCGAGAAGATGGGCAAGGCGAGTCGGGGGGACACCGGCATCAATCCGAAGGTCCTCGATTCGCTCGTGCGCAAGTGCGAGGGCATCAAGGGCGAGATGGACGAGTGCCGGGGCGAGCTCGGCGCCGCCATCAAGGATGCGGAGGAGGCGCACGGCGTCCACCGCAAGGCCTTCAAGCAGATGATCGCTCTGCGGAAGATGGACGAGGCCGCCCGGGCCGACTACCTGCGCGCGTTCGACGACTACCGCGAGAAGCTCGGGCTGAACGCCCAGGCCGACATGTTCGACGAGCCGCCGCGGGCTTCGGCGGATCCGGGCGCGAAGCAGGCCGCCGAGAACGTCGAGCGGCTTAAGGGGATGAAAACGGCCGAGCCGGTGCACTGAGGCCGGCCGATGCGCAAGATCCTGGCCCTCGACCTCGCGACGCGCTGCGGCTGGGCCTGCGGCGCGCCCGGGTCCGAGCCGACCTACGGGACGAAGGTCCTTCCCTCGACGGGCGAGGACATCGGCCGCTTCGCCGACGCCTTCAACACCTGGCTCCTCGACATGATCACGCTGGAGGATCCCGGCGTGGTCGTCTTCGAGGCGCCGGTGATGAGCGGCACCACCTCGCTCGCGGCGGCGCGCAAGCTCTACGGCCTCGCCTGGCACACCGAGTTCGCCTGCCGGCTGCGGCAGGTGCGCGTGATGGAGCACCACCTGCAGTCGGTGAAGAAGTTCTTCGCCGGCAGCGGCCGCGCCGACAAGGCGGCGATGATCGCCGCGGCGGAGCGACAGGGCTGGGCGCCGAAGGACGACAACGCGGCTGACGCGCTGGGTCTGTGGGCCTGCGCAGTGCACCAGCTCGCGCCGCAGCATGCTGGTCGCTTCCAGCTCGGTCCGCTCGGGGCGGGGAGGGCCGCATGATCGCCGCCCGCCTCCACCCGCTCACCCCGGCCGAGGAGGGGCCCTGCCTGCGGCGCCTGGCGGCCGCGGGCTACCTGCTCGTCGCGAAGGCCGGGCGCGCCGGAATCGGCTTCGTGTGGCCGTCCCCGCCCGAGCCGCCGCCCGGCGTGCCGGCCGAGCGCGCCGTGTCGATCGAGCGGGTGCAGGCGGCGGAGGCGGCGGGCGTCATCGTGCCGTGCACGGTCATGATGGGCGCGGATCTGCTCGGGCCGCAGCCGGTGCCGGCGTGGCGGGCGCGGGGGCGGTCATGAGCTGGCCGTTCGACCCTCTGCCGCCCCTGTCGTTCGACCTGATCATGGGCGATCCGCCTTGGGCCTTCTCCCTGCGGTCGGCGAAGGGCGAGGCGAAGAGCGCGCAGGCGCAGTACGGCTGCATGTCGCTCGACGCGATCAAGGCTCTGCCGGTGGCGCACCTCGCCCGGCAGGACGCGCTTCTGTGGCTCTGGGCGACGCATCCGATGCTGCCGCAAGCTCTCGCCGTCATGGCGGCCTGGGGCTTCTCCTTCACCACCTCCGGCGTGTGGGTGAAGACCACCCCCGGCGGCAAGCTCGCGTTTGGCACCGGCTACGTGCTGCGCTCGGCCTCCGAGCCCTTCCTGATCGGCAAGTTCGGGCGGCCCCGCACGGCGCGCGATGTCCGCACCGTCATCGTGGCGCCTGCCCGGGAGCAAAGCCGCAAGCCCGACCAGCCGTACGAAGCGGCCGAGGCGCTGGCGACCGGCGCGACGCGGCGGGCAGACCTGTTCTCCCGGGAGACGCGGGCCGGATGGGAGGCCTGGGGCGCGGAGGCAGGACTCTTCGACCCGCCGGCCGTGCAGGCCGCGGAGTAGCGCCATGGCGAGCTTCCGCAGCCTCCCCGTCTTCTCTCCCGCGATCATCGGCGTGTTCCGCCGCGGCGAGGACGCCTTCCGGCTGACGCACGCGATCGGCGCCGTGCCGGACGCGGCGGCCGCCGCGCGGGCGCTCGGCGATCCCTTCAATCGCGAGCGGCACGCCCAGGCGCTCGCATTCCTCGAAGGCCTGCAGCCGCGCCAGCAGGAGCGGATCCTGGCCGCCTACGACCGGGAGGCTCGCTGATCATGGGTGACCTGGTCCACCTCCGTCCCCCACCCGACCAACGCGAGATCGTTGCGTTCGAGGCCTTCCGGTCCGCGCTCCTGATCGCGCGCGGCACGGGGCGCCTCAGCGACATGCGCACCGCCGTCGAGGCCTACGACGCCTGGGTGGCGCTGAGCCGGCAGCTTGAGTGCGAGCGGGGGCGCCGATGAGCGGACGCGTCGTTCCCTTCGCGGCGCCGGCCCTCGATGAGACGCTGCCGCACAGCGTGGAGACCGAGCAGGCCCTGCTCGGCGCCATCTTGAACAACAACGATGCGCTGTCGCTCGTCACGGCGCTCGTCGCCCCCGAGCACTTCTTCGTGCCGGAGCACGCCACGATCTTCCAGCAGATCGCGGCGATGGTCGGCGCAGGGCTGCAGGCCAGCCCGATCACGCTGAAGCCCTACCTAGGCGACGCCGACCTCGGCGGACTGACGGTGGGCGAGTACCTCGCCCGGCTCGCCGCGGAAGCGACCACAGTATCGGGTGCGCCCGGCTACGCGCAGATCATCCGCTCGCTCGCCACGCGTCGCGACCTAATCAGGGCCGCGCATCGGCTGCAGGAGCGCGCCCGCTTCAGCGGCGCCGAGGTCACCTCCGACGAGATCATCGACGGGATCGAGGGCGACCTTCTCGACGCGCGCGCCGCATCGCCGAAGGCCCACCTCGCCGGCATGTCGGCCGGGGAGGGCGCCGCGTGGATGCTGGAGCGCATCGAGGCAATGCGGGCCGGCCAGCTGGCGGTTCCGGCCATCTCGACCGGGATCCCAGACCTCGACCGCGCCACGGCGGGCGGCTTCGGACGCGGCCAGCTCTGGCTCCTCGCTGGTCGCCCGGGCATGGGCAAGACGGTCTCGATGACCGCGCTGTCGCGCTACGCCGCGCGCAACGACGGGGTGCTGGTGTTCCAGCTGGAGGTCACCCGCGACCAGATGATGGCGCGGTACTTCGCGGACCTCGCCTACGCCTCGCACAAGCCGCTGACCTTCGGCGCGATCATGCACGCCGTCGACCTCGACGACGAGGACATGTGGCGGTTGCGCGATGCGCAGAAGCGGTTGGACCGGCTGCACCTGCGGATCGAGTGCGAGCCCAGCATATCGCTCGCTCAGATCGCCGCCTCGGTGAAGGCGCAGAAGAAGCGCCTGGAGCGTGTCGGCCAGCGGCTCGGCGTGGTGTTCATCGACTATCTCAAGTTCATCAAGACGACCGACCGCTACAAGAGCAACCGCGTGCTCGAGATCGGCGAGATCTCCGGCGGCCTGAAAACGCTCGCCAAGGCCGAGGACATCTGCGTGGTGCTGCTCACGCAGCTGAACCGCGGCGTCGAGGCTGAGGGACGCGCCGATCGCCGCCCGTCGCTCGCCGACCTGCGCGATTCCGGCGAGCTCGAACAGGATGCCGACGTCGTCCTCTTCCTCTACCGCGAGGCCTACTACCTCGAGAAGAAGCTCAAGGCCTCCTCCGATCCCGAGATCGGCGCCCGATTCATCGAGAAGCGCAACGCGCTCGAGATGGCGCTGGGTAAGAACCGCATGGGGCCGACGCCCACGCTCGACCTGTGGGTCGACGTCGCCTCCTCCACCATCGCATCTCACGCCAGGGGGCCGGCCTGATGGCTCGCATTCGCACGATCAAGCCGGAGTTCTGGACCTCCGCCCAGGTGATGGAGTGTTCGCCGAACGCTCGCCTCCTGTTCATCGGCCTCTGGAACTTCGCCGACGACGCCGGCCGGATGGCGCTCTCGCCGAAGCGCATCAAGGCGCAGATCTACCCGTCCGACGATTTCACGGCTGCGGACGTTCGTCGAATGATCGACGAATTGGCGGCGAACGACCTCGTCAGCGTCTATGTTGTTGACGATGAAGAGTTTCTAGCCATCACGGGGTGGCATCATCAGAAGATCGATCGGCCGCAGGATCCCCGAACGCCCGAACCGCCAGACGGTCATTCGCCGAATGGACGTCGAACGTTCGGCGTAGGAAGGGAAGGGAAGGGAGAGGATAGGAAGGGAAAGGATCTTAAGGCGGCGGCCAATGGCGCACACCCCCCGCGCGAGGGTCGGACGCTCAACGCCGTGGCACCCCCGGTGCCGGGCCCGCAACCCGCCGATGCGCGGCGCCAGCCGCCTGCCGAGCCCGATCACGGTCACGCCGCCCCGCCACCCGCCAGCCGGCCGGCCACGCCGACCCGAGAGTGCGACACCGCCGCGGGCTTCGACCGGATCGCCGGCCGCTGCCGCGAGGTGCTGCCCGAGACCTGGGGTCTGCGCGTCGAGGCCGACGCCCGGCCCGTAGTGCAGCTCGTCCGGGAGGGCCTCGACCTCGAGTCCGAGATCGTGCCGGCACTGCGCGAAGTCGCCTGCCGCCGCACGCCAATCCGCACCTGGCCGCTGCTCGCCAACGCCGTCGCCGAGCGGGTGATGGCGCAGCGCTCCGCCCGCACTGCGCAGGGCCTTTCGCCGAAGCCGCCCGCGCCGCCGAGGCCGGAGGAGATGATCGACCTCGGTTCGCCCTACGGCGCCTACGGCGAGGCCGTGCTGAGGGTGTTCGTCGAGAAGTTTCGAGCCGACCCGACAGCCTGGATCGAGCACCTCGTCGGCCCGGCGCCTGGCCGCCCCGGCTGCCGCATCCCCGCCCGCCTGCTGCTCACCGAGGCCGCCTGATCCCGAATCCCGCCCCGCGGGCCACCCGCGGCCGCCGTGCCGCCCCACCCGGAGATCCCCGATGCCCGACCTCAAGACCCGAGACCTCGTCGCCCTGACCGCCCAGACGGTCGCCGCCTACGTCGCCCACAACCCCATCCGGCCGGCCGACCTGCCGGGGCTGATCCGCGACACCCACGCGGCGCTGGTAGCGCTCACGGCCCCGGCGCCGGCACCCGAGGCCGGGAGGCCCGTCCCGCCGGTGCCGATCCGCAAGACCGTGACCCCGGACGCGATCTTCAGCCTGGAGGACGGCAAGCCCTACAAGTCGCTGAAACGGCACCTGAATTCGCGCGGGCTGACCCCCGAGGCCTACCGCGCGAAATGGGGCCTGCCGGCCGACTACCCGATGACCTGCGCGTCCTACTCGGCGGCCCGGTCCGAGCTCGCCAAAGTGCTTGGGCTCGGACGCAAGGCGGCGCCGCGGCTCGTGGATGGGACCGAGGCGGCGTAACGAACCCGGCCGGCGCTGCGGTGCCGGCCTTGATCCACCTGGCGGGATGCGACATGAGCCGACCCTCACGCAAGCAGCGGACCCGGGCGAAGAAGCACCGCAAGGACGACCGGAAGGCCGTGCCGGAGGGACTGATCCGACCCGAGGAGATCGAGACGGCGGCCCAGCGCAAGGCCCTGGAGCCGGCCGAGCGCGCGGCGCAGATCGCCGACCCGACCTTCCTTGAAGTGCAGGGGAGGGTGGCGTGAAGGCCCACACTGAGAGGACCCGCCAGCGCGGGACCGCCCTCCACGACCCCTGTCTCGTCGGCAACGGTGCGTGGTGCTCGTCCTACTGTGAGGGCAAACCACCGCCGATTCTCGATCTCGAGCGCTTTCGCCGGGGCCGCAACGAGTGCGGCGGCAATGGGCGAGTCGTGTTCGCGGCCGAAACAATCGTTGCGAACGCGATCACCGAAGCACGGGTGCTGCGGAGGCGCTCACGGTGAACGCACCGGCCGCCATGCCCTTGACGTGCGCCGCACGTGAAGCCCCGGACCGGTCCGGGCCGGCAGGGGCCGGCACCGCGCGACCGTCCCGCCGCCTCGTCCGCCGGGCGAAAATGCCGTCCGGCCGGCGCATCACCGTCGACACGCGGTCCGGCCTCGTCTCGGTCGGCGCTGAGGCCGCGCGTGTCTCCCCTCTCCAGGCCAAGCTCCTCGTGATCCTGATCAAAGCTTCCCCACGCCCGGTTGACCGTAGCCGGGCCATCGAACTGTTGTTCAAGGGGCGGCGCTTGCAGGATCGCACCGACTATTTCCGCCGGATCCTCCACGAGACGCGCGCCGTCCTGCAGGGGCTCGGCGCCACCATCCTCTACGAACCGAACCCGGCGGGCTCAGACCTGCCCGGTTACCTGTCGCTCCTTGAGGCGCGGGCCGCGACCCGGGGGCGGTCATGAAGCATGCCGTGACCCGCCTTGCGCTCCCCCTCGACGCCAGGGCCGCCCTTGTGGCGGCCCGCCGCGTGCCCCAGCACCTGCTTGAGGATCCGATCGGCCGGGCATGGCTCGCCGTCCACATGCTGGATCACCCGACCCGCGGGTGGGACAGTGCCGATGTCGATTTCGCGCTGGAGCACGCGCACGAAATCCTGCGCGCGATCGGCGGCCGGATCGGCCCACGCAGCGACCGTGGGTTCTGGCCGGTGATGAGCTCCGATGCCGTCGCCCGCGGTCGGGTGACAGCGGAGCAGGTATCGTTCGTCGAGGCCGCGCTCTCGTGGCTGTCGCTCTACGTCGACAGGGAGCCCGAGGCCCGGGCGCTGCAGCTTTGGTGCGAGTGCGTCGAGCAGCGCCGGAGCTTCAGCGGCGCCTGCAAACGCCTTGGGCGGAACATCAATACCGAGAAGACGCGCCGTCGTCGGGGCTCGCTGCTGATTGCCGCCGGCCTGTGTCGCGACGACGTGCCGATCCCCGCCCACGTGATAGATGCCCGTAAGGCCCAGGAAGGCGCCGAGCGTCTCGCGGAGACAGAAGCCGCCCTCGCTCGCGCGCCGGCAGGGCAGGGGGTGCCGCAGGCTCCTCGTGAGCCTGCGGCCGCTCCCGTCCTCGACCCGGCCACCACCGAAGCCCCGCCTGAACTTTGGGACCGGATCCGTGCCGCCCTTTCCCAGCGCCGTCGCGGCGAGAGCCTGCGGGGGATCGTGAGGGCGATCCTCTTCGCGCACGTGAGGGTCGAGTTCGCCGGTCAGAGCACGGCCGTCGCTGAGAAGCGCCGCCAGTACCTTTTCCGGCTCGCCCGGCGCGAGGGGATGCTGGACGACGGGGGGCCGCGTTGATGTGCCCCGAGGCCCGCGCCGACATCGCGAAGCTGATCTCTCTCCTGGGCTCGGACCATGACGGCGAGGCGCTGGGCGCCGCCCGGGCGATCGGGCGCAAGCTCGCGCGGTTCGGCCTTGGCTTCTCGGACCTCGCGCTGGCGATCCGCCCCGCGGTGGTCGTCCCGGCAGGCCAAGCCGGCCCCGGAGGCCGCCGCGATCGAAACCGCCCGCCTGCGGGGCGCGGACGCGGCGCGCAAGGGCAAGCTCCGCATGGCGGTCCCCGTCTCCTACCGGCCCGAGAGCCCGAACGGGCACCCGGAGCTGGTGACCGCCTACCTCGACGAATCCGACGCGACCTAGGCCGAGCTGGCCGGTGGAGAGGAGCACTGACCTATGAGCAACGCGACGACCTCGACCCTGGTCGAAGGGGACATTATCACCATCGAGGCTGAAGTCCGCTGGCTGCACCAGGCGGATCAGAACCAGATCGCCGTCAGGCTCGGCGGGCAGGCCAACTACATCAACCGGAGCGCCATCGTCGGCGTCCGCCCCGCCCTCCGGGACGGTGATCTGGTCCGGCACCTCGACCACCCCGCCGAGGGGATCATCCGGGGCGTCTACGGCCGGCAGGCGTGGGTGTCCTGGCGCGATCACGAGCCGGACACGATCGTCACCACCGACCGCGTGGTCAGGCTTAAGACCGCCGTAGAGCTGGCCGTCGGCGCCCTTGCGGCCAGCCTCGTCGGGGACGCCCCCGCCGACCCGGCCGAGGGCTGATCCGATGACGGGTCTACCCATCACCAGCTCGACCCCCGACAGGTCTATGACGCGCACACGCTGGAGCTGGCCGTCTGCGGCTGAAAGGAGCCGGCCTGCCGGCAGATGTACTTCCTGCTCGGAGACGCCCAGGGGCGGATCTTCGCCCGCGTGCCGCTGATGGCCGCGGCTCTGGGCGACTGGACCATCGAATCCTCCGCGACGGTCGCGGAGGTCATGGAGCGCAGCCGCGGCGCGATGCTCGCGCGCGGCCCAGCCGCGGGGAGGACGTAGCCATGTCCCGCGCCCGGAAGCGCGTCGCGATCGGCGGGGACCGGCCGCCGAGCCACCAGACCTACCGCGTCGTCCGCGGCGAGTGCGGCGACACGGCCGACGTCGGTAAGCAGGACTATTCCCCCGATGCCGCGGCCGAGATCGCCCCCCAGAGGCCGCGAGGCGGCCCCACGGCTCCGGCCACGAGCCCCGCCGACGCCGCCTGATGGCCCGCGAGGGCATCCTGTTCGAGACGCTCGGCGTCCCCAGGAGGCGCTGCGGGGGAAGTCCTCATCCCGGGTGATCCGCGAGCCCGTCTGTGAGGAGTGCCGCGCGCCAGCGCCCTTCGGCTACGGCCCGCCCGGCCCCGACCAGCTCCACGAGCCTCGGCGCTGGTTCTGCCGTGAGCACCGAGCCGAGGGAATCGCTGCCTGGAAGTCGATGGGCGGCCGATCCGCCGCCGCGCGAGCCTGGAGGAGCTGTGAGATGACGACGATCCGCACCTGCGCCGGCATGGACGAGGACTGCCCGCCGGAGCGCCGGTGGATCGCCCGGCTGGGGAAGGAGATCCCGGCGGTGGCCGGCAGGGCGTTCGCGCCGTCCGCCATCGTCGTGTTCGCCGCCGACCCGGAGGAGCTGCTCGCCAAGGCGCGGGCGGCCGTTGCTGAGGAGGCGATGCTGGCCCGCCGGCAGGCTGCCCGCGAGGCGGCGAAATTCCCTCCCAGGCTTCCGCCCGGGCAACTGCCAAGCTAAAGCCAGCCCCGTCTGACCCCGCGCTACCCAAGGAGATTCGCGTGAACCCTACCGTACCCTGCTCGGACTGCGACGGCACAGGCGACACGACCGGCATCTTGCTCACCAGCATGCCGCCTCAGCCCAAGCCGAGCGCGCCGTGCTCCGGCACCGCGCGGGCGACGGCCGCGACCGGCGACGACCGGGAGGCCGCCCCTGTCCCTCCGGCGAGCCATTGGGACAAGCCACCGCCGATCACCCCCGAGCTGATCGAGGAGCTGCGCCACCGCGCCCGCACCTTCATCCGCCAGAAGTACCCGCTGACCTACGAGCGAGGCCTGATCGAGCTGATATCCACGCCCGAGTGGAAGGCGGCCTGGATCCTGGCCGAGATCCTCAAGGCCGACGCCGCCCCGCGTGCCGACTGAGCGGGACGTGACGATGACCGACGCGGAACGCGACGCGCGCGATCAGGCGCTGGCGGAGATCTTGACCTTTGAGATGCTGGCGGCCGGCGTCGAGGAATTCAAGCGCGCGCAGGTCGCGATCGCGGACGCGGACAAGACCGGCAATGTCGCAATCGGCTGCATCTGCGCCCGCGTGTACCTCGCGATGCGCGCGGCCGAGCCGAACGGGCCGGAGGCGTCGCTGCCGGCCCATGGTCTAACGCCGGGCTGCCAGTAGGCCGCCAATCCAGCGTTTGACGGATCGGCACAGGTTCCTCGGCCGCCCCGAGATTACGGACGGCAAGCCGGACGATCTGATTGGTGGCCGAGTAAAACAGACAAGAGGAAGTGATGAGCGAAGCATTTTGGAAGATCGTTGACGGTCATGGGCTCGATTGCATCCCGAGCGACGAGCACGAGGCACTGTTGACGATCTGCACCCGCCTCGTGCGCGCCGAGGCCGAGCGCGCCGCAGATCACCGCCGCGTCACGAGTGCCCTGGAACGCTCGAATGCGTGGCGCGAGCGGGCCGAAGCTGCGGAGGCCGAGCGCAACAGGCTGCGGGGGGCGCTGGAGAACAGCAACGCCCTCCTGGCGGCCATGCTGCACGAGAAGCCCGACGATGCGGAGATCTCGGCGCAGATCACCGAGAACCGGACGGCGATCCTTGGCCGCGCCGCCGTGGATCCGCCTTCGCGGCGGCGCGGGTTCGCGGTGAAAGACTCGTACTTTACGGACGACTGATCGCAGCGGCCCGGACAGTGGGACGGAGGATGAGATGTGGCTCGCGCATGCCTTCTACGCCGATGAGCACGGCAAGAAGTGGCAGGTGATCGACGCCGCTTTGACCCCTGATCAGGTTGACGGTGCGATCCGCCGGCACAAGCAGGAGGGCGGCTGCCATCTCGTGGAGCTGTGGCAGCACGCCGGTTGCTTCCACGCAATCGGGTGAGGCGGAGGCGGTTCCGCCCAGGAGAAAGGCCCCGGCTTGCGCCAGGGCCGATCCCGTCTCCGCTGCGAGCGCAGCCGCCGTTTCAATCCGCGCCCCGGAGGGCGATCCCCGCGCTGGCGGGGGAGAACGAGCCGCATCATGGCACTGCCGGCAAGGATCGCAAGGGAGAAGAAGATGCCACACTGCCTGTACGACACCGCCTGGGTCGTGGACGACGACCAGCGCGAGCTGGCCCGGAGTCACCTCCGGGCGCAGCCCTGAAACGCCCGAAAAGCCCCCTGCCGGTCAGGGCAGGGGGCCAGGGGCCTCGAAGGCCAGATGTCGCACGGGGCGCCCCCTTACGGGGCGCCCCTTTCCCGTTCGCCAGGATGCCCTTGGACGGCCCAGATTTGGCCCAGGGCGGCCGCGGATGAGCCAGAGAAGGGCCTGGGCGCCCCTTAAGGGGCGCCCCAGCCGCCGGACGGCTGGCCCCCGCCATTGCGGCCCTGCATCTCCCGAAATCGACGCTCGAGCTTGCGATCCTCGTAGTCGGCCCGGATCAGGGCCAGCAGCGCTTCGACGGCTTCCGCCTGGGTCTTGGTGCTCTCGGCAATCGCGACCAGCGCCTCGACCAGCGCCTTGACGGGCGCCGCGGCCAGCAGCTCGGCCGGGTCGATCGGGTGGGGGGGGACGTCCGCCTCCTTGCCCCCGCGCCGGTAAGCGGAGAGCCAGATGGCGATCACGACGACGAACATCACGGCGCTGGCGATCCCCTGGAGCCAGGGCGGCAGCGCCGCGATGGCAGTCTGGACTTCAGGCGGCATCGAGTGCGCGTCTCCGCTCGGCATAGCCAACGTCGAGTCCGGAACTCCAGACGTTCCACAGCTCCATGAGCAGGATCAGCCTGTAGATCCCGCAGGCGGCGCCGGGGACCGGGGAACTCCACGCCGAGAGCGTGACCTGAAGCCAGAGACCGCAGGCGAGGAACGCTGTCAGCGCGCGGATGTGGGGCGAGAACCGGAACCCTCGGTAGGTCCCGTTCACCGTCAGGGCTGCGATCCGCAGGCCGGCGACCGCCAGCATGAGAGCCCCCCAGGTTCCCTCGGGGGCGAGGCGGGCGAGGAGCGCCCAAGTCGGCTGGCACGGGAAGATGTCGGGCGGCGTCCCGAACGTCCAGCCGAGCTGAAGCAGCAGGGCCGCGGCGAACCACTCCGTCGCCCGGAGCCGGAAATGCCCCCAGATCCCGACCAGGAACCGGAGCAGCGCCGCCCGGCGCCGTTCCGCGCGCGCCCAGCGGGCGAGCGACGGGTCGAGCTGGGACAGCGCCCGGATCACCGCCCGCTCCGTCTCGCGACGGGACGGGCGCGCGGCGATCCCACCGGGGAGCGGAGCCGCCGGGGGGATCTGCCAGGGCATCTCGATCATGCCGCCGAGAGCTGCCGCTTCACGGCGTCGAGCACCGCCGCCTCGCTGGCCGAGGCGTCGAAGGGCAGGGCGCGGAACAGGAGAGGCACGAGGGCGTCGGGCCCGCCCGCCGCCCTGATGATCGCCGCGGGCGCGTGGGCCTGGAGGTAGCGGACGCCGGATGCGATGACCTGGGAGCCGAGGTCGACCGTCAGGGGCTTGCTTGGGGCGGCGCCCGCGACGGCGTTGGTCCCGTAGGCGATCCCGTTCCGAACCATCGTCTCGATCCGCGCCTGGGTGAAGATCAGGCCCAGGACCGGCGCGTACTGCGCGATGGCCTTGGCCAGGACGCCGGTCAGGATCGGGACCAGGAAGGCGGTCGCGATGTCGCTGCCGGCCTTGATCCAGCTGGACACGTCGAAGCTGACGGTCGTGTCGGCCGCCAGGGCCGGGGCGGTGAGGGCGAGCGCGAACAGCGCCGCGAGCAGGGGCAGGCGGATCATGGGGGATCTCTGGGCTGGAGGGGTGTGCCGCATCACCCGGCGGCGCGGGATGCCAGAAGGTCAGGATCGAGCAGGTCTAGCTGAGTTGATCCTGAGTTTATCGGCCTGACTGCCTCGTCTCTTCATGCCCATCGTGGGTCAAAATTCAATGGACTTGGTCATTCTAGGGGCCGCTTTCGAGCAGAGCCCGGTGAATACGCCGAAGATTCGGATCATCATAGGATGTTATTTTTCGAATCGGTTGTCGCCCGCCGATCACAGGCCACTTTTCTGCCTTCAGCGCCATTGTAACACGCCCGACATGGAAGGTTGTTCTACGGCCGACCGCCCAGAGCGAGCTGGCGCTGACGCCGGAGAGCGGCGGCACGAAGGCGCTGAAGGTGCCAACGACCCTCTCGACGACCCCGTCGACCTCGGTCCAGTCCTTGCGGAACGACTTGACGCTAACGTCCTTGATGACGCGCTGCGGAGAAAGCCAGTGGAAAGAATTCAGGACAATTACATGAACGTCAACTCGGAGTCTGCCGATGCTGGAGTCAAAGAAACTATAATTGTAGTTGTTGGTATTGTAATTGCCTGTGGGTCTAACAATTTGGTTTGACCAGACGATCTGCCAAACCTAATCGCTTCCGTCGGGGCCACTCTCGGTGATCTCGGAAAGCCTGAGGCGCCCCCAGTTGAGGAGACGCCGAAGGTGACCCCGGCCCAGGTCAGAAGGTCCATCACGCCGGACGCTCTGATCAGCTTCATCGACGCAAAGTCGTACAAATCGATGAAGCAGCACCTCACGAGGCAAGGTTTGACGTCAGCCGAGTATCGACAGAGGTACGATTTGCCCAGAGACTACCCAATGGTAGCGCCAAATTACGCGGCCCAGCGCTCTGAACTCGCCAAGAGCATAGGCCTTGGGGTCCGTCGTCGAGGAGGAGCAAAGGATAAGCCTAAGTAGTTCGTGCACCCCGATACGCTCGCCCCTCCCGCCAGCGCGAGCGCGGGAGGAGAAAGATGGCCGAGAGTGATCGATCCCTGCTCTGCGTACCAAAAGAAGTCCAAAGATAGAGAGAGAACATAACGGCTACATGCCGCAGTCGTGTGGCAACGATTGCTATCGCACTTGACTTTTCCAACTCGATTGCCGATCCAGCGCGCTTACATGCCGTTCAAAGCTACAACAGAGGTAGCCGATATGAGAGAGAAGGTTTGCGGCGCTGACGCGGTCGAGCTGACAGCTGCGATCGTCGCCGCCTACGTGTCGAAAAACGCGACCCCGGTCGCCGACCTGCCGGGGCTGATCGCCTCCGTGAACGGCGCGCTAAACCAGCTCTCCGCGCCGCCAGCCGCTGAGCCCGCGCCGCTGGTCCCGCCGGTGCCGATCAAGAAGACGGTGACGCCGGACTACATCATCAGCCTTGAGGACGGTAAACCCTACAAGTCGCTCAAGCGACACCTCGGCATCCGCGGTCTAACCCCGGACGAATACCGGAAGAAGTGGGGCCTTCCGCACGGCTACCCGATGGTAGCCGCGAACTACGCCGCTAAGCGCTCTGAACTCGCCAAGAGCCTCGCCCTCGGCCAGTCTCGCCGCCCCGCGAGCAGCGAGGGCAGGTAGCGCCGCGCCCGCCTGCTCGTTGGCGGTGCCGCGGTCCGCCTCCGGGGCTGTCGGCCGGATCGGCGAAGTCACCGTGACCTCGACGCCGTCTTCCTTCCGCGAGCAAGGCGTGAAAACCGTACTGCAGAGCCCCATCTGCGGCCCGCACGACAATCGACCAATGACATAGTGTAGACGTACTTCGATGCCGGGGCGCGCTCGCGGGATCTCAGCCCGCCAAGGCCTTGCCGCACGCGGGGCAGAGGTTCGGCGTGACCCGGGCGTCGGTCGCGCCCGGCTTCGGCGCCGCACGGGCGGCGACCAGCGCAGCCTCGACCGCCTCGGCGGAGATGAGCGCCTTGTTCAGCCCGTCCCCCGCGTAGAAGGACTGGCCGCGTGCAACGTCGCGCTTGAAGCCGGTCGTCGGGGCGAGGACCGGGAAGCTCGCCCACTCCTGGGCGAGCGCCAGCCCGAAGGCGACGTCGGTCAGCTTGCCGGCCGCCCACTTCTCGTAGCCGCGCCGCTTCAGCAAGTGGAACCCCAGCTGATCCTGAAGATCAGGCGAGAACTGTTCCTTGCCGGAGAGGCCAAGTTCCCTGACGAGCCCCTGAAGGGTCGCCTTCATGAACTGGTATCTGCCGGCTGCACTGGAGCCGAAGCGGTTCGTCCAGGCCGTTCCGCTCGCGATCACGTCCGCGATCGTCATCTGAACCAGCGGCGTCGGGAGTTTGCGCTGGTTATTGCCGTAGATGGTGCCGTACCCCTCCGGCGCCTCCTTCGAGGCGATGAAGTCGAGCAGGCGCGCCGCGGGGGCGGGGATGGACTGGTCCATGGACAGCCTCGGGATCAGGGGGCCGGGAGGGCGGGGAGGCCCGGCCGAGAGCGCCGGGCCGATCGAAAGGGGGCGCCCGCCAGCAGCACCGCGAGCGCCAGGGCGGGCGCGGTCATCACCGGGCGCCCTTGCCGCGCTGGACGGTCACGAAGCGGACGGTCAGGCCCCTCAGGGCCTTGGGGTCCGCGCTCGCCAGCAGCGTCTCCCCCTCGCCCAGGCAGACGGCCGGGCTCGCGGCCCCGCAGGGACGGGAGAGCTGGTCAAGGGCGACCTCGGGGGTGCAGGCATCGATCGGCGTCCCGGCCGCGCAGACCAGGGCGACCAGAAGAAGGGCTGACGGCATGGGGACCTCCGGGCAGCGGGCAGCAAAAAGCCGCCCGGAGGCGGCTGTGAGGGCGGGGGGATGGGACGGGCGGTTAGCTCGCGAAGAGGGCGGCGAGGTCAGCCTCGGCGTCGGACGCCACCCGGGCGCGGATCGGCGCCAGGGCCGCCTCGACCTGGGCGAAGAGGGCGTCGGCCTTGGCCGCCTCGGCCGGCTGGTAGACGGCGAGCGTCCCCATCCCGCCGACGCGGACCTCGATCGGGACGTCCGTGACGCCGGGGCCGGGGTAGCCCGCCGTGGCCTTGACCACGGTCAGGCCGGAGATGATCTGCTGCGCCCGCTGCTGGATGGCGGTCGCCTGCTCGAACTTGGTCATGGTCCTCTCTCCTTAGGTTGGCGGGTTTCGAGGGCGGCGAGGCGCGCTTCGAGGGCTGCGATGTGCGCCACCTGCCCCCCGATGAGGAGCAGGGCGAGCTGGTCGGGGCGGAAGCCGAAGCGGTCCCCGCCCTCCCATTCGTCGTGACAGACGAGGCCGTAGGCCCGCGGGTCGAGCCCGCGGGCCTCCGCCAGCGCGATCGCCCTCTGGACGGTCAGGCCGACGTGATGGCGCGCCCCGCCCCCCTTCTCTGCGACGGAGGAGAGGAAGCGGAAGGTTCCGATCTCGGACGCGAGATCCTGCGCCCACGCGACCTCGGCCGGGGCGAGCGGGGCGACCTCGGTCTTTTCCCGGGCGTCGGACGTGTTGATCGACCCGACCTGGGCGTAGACCGTGCTCCAGGGGTTCGCGCTGCTGCCGAGGGTCAGCCCCCCGGCAGTGTTCGGGGTCAGGGCGGTCGTGGAGAGCCACAGCCGGTCCTGGGACCCGTCGTACCAGCGGAAAATCCCGCTGCTGCCGTACTGCGTCCAATTGATCGAGCCGCCGCCGCGGTCCTGCAGGTAGACGCCGGCCGTCGTGCCGAGTGCCGAGAGCAGGCCGGTCGCGCTGACCGCGCCGGCAAACGACGCGCCCGTAAGATCAGCCTTCGTCGGGTCGCGATAACCCTCGTGAAATACCTTGTAAGCGACGGCACCCGCGGACCATCCTCCGACTTTCCAATAGTTATCGGCGTCGATCCCGAAGTAAGCGGCATAGTAACCGGAGCGGTGAAACTGCATATACGCCGCATCGGTCGATGCGCCGTTGCTCTTGATTTCAAGGCGGGCGAGGCTCCCGCTCGAAGTCGCCATCGCGCCGGTCGTGCCCTGGAAGCTCGCCGTGCCGCCCGTGAAGTTGGCGGACGTGCTGAAGGTCACGAGGCCGGAGAACGAGGCCACCGCCGCCGACAACGCCGGGACAGCGAACGTCGAGCCGTTCCAGGACCAGACGCTTCCGTTGGTGGTATCCCAGACACCTACGGCAGTCGCGGTCGCGTACTGGTAGATAATCCGCGAGGTGCCAACCTGGGCGTTCCACGGGTGTTTCTCCGCGGAGCGCGCATCGAGAGCGATGATGTCCGACGCGCTGGACGAGATCGCCGCGGAGAGCGTGAGCCCGGTGAAGGTCGGGCTGCTCCCGGTGGTCAGGCCGGAGATGTCGGCCTGGGCCAGGGCGACCGCTCCAGTCTTCCCGGCCACGGACGTGACCGGGAAGGCGATCGAGGCGGTCCCGACCGCCGTCACCAAGCCCTTGGCGTTGGCCGTGATGACCGGCACGACGGTCGTTGAGCCGAACGAGCCGACGTTGCTGTTGACGGTCGCCAGGGTCGTGGCGGCGGTCGCGTTCGCGGAGCCGTCGAAGCTGACCGACCAGGAGAGGTCCCCGGTCGCGGAGATGGACCGGGCCGCGGCCAGCTTGGTCGCCGTCGCGGCGTTGCCCGAGAGGGTGGCGACCAGCGTTCCGGCGACCGTGAACAGGCTGCCGTCCCAGGACCAGATGTTCCCCGAGGTCGAGTCGTAGACGCCGACCCCGCTCGCGGAAGCGTACTGGTAGACCTGCCTGCCGGCCGCGGTGGTCGCGAGCCAGAGGTTCTTGGCCGCCGCGGAGGCGTCGACCGAGAGGACGTTCGTGGCCGCCGTCGTCAGGGTCGCGCCGACCGTGAACGTGCTCCCGTTCCAGGCCCACACGGTCCCGGCCAGAGAGTCGTAGACCCCGGTCCCCGACGAGGACACGAAGGCATAGACGTTGCGCGAGGTGCCGGTCTGCGCGACCCAGGGGTGCTTCTCGGCGCTCCGGGCGTCGAGGGTCATCAGGTCGACCGCCGTGGTCGCGATCGAGGCGGACAGGGACAGGCCCGTGAAGGTCGGGCTGTTGCCGGTGCCCAGCCCCAGGACCGTCGCGCCGGCCGCCGCGGAGGCGGCGGTCAGGACGGCCCGCCCGGGCGTGCTGCTATCCGTGATCGCCGTCGAGCCGATGGCGATGGCGGTGGCGCTCGCGGCCGTGACCAAGCCCTTGCCGTTCACGGTCAGGGCGACGGAGGTCGAGGCCGAGCCGAAGCTCCCCGGGGCGCTGTTGACCGTCGCGAGGGTCGCCGCCGCGGAGGCGGCGGCCGACCCGTCGAACGACACGGACCAGGAGAGGTCCCCCGAGGCCGCGATCGAGCGCGGGGTGGCGAGCTTCGAGGCGGTGCTGGCGTTGCCCGAGAGGCTGCCGGTGATCGCGCCGCTCGCGGTCAGGCTCGTGACTGACACCGTCCCGGCGAGCGTGAAGGTGGTCCCGTCGTAGCCCCAGACGTTGCCGGAGGCGCTGTCGAAAACGCCGACGCCCGAGGCCGAGGCGTACTGGTAGACCTGTCGACCCGTGCCCGTGGTGGCGAGCCAGAGATTCTTCGCGGTCGCGGAGGCGTCCACGGACAGGACATTGACCGCGCTCGTGGTCAGCGTGCCGTTGACCGTGAAGGTCGAGCCGTTCCAGAACCAGACCGCCCCGGCAAGGCTGTCGTAGACGCCCGTGCCGGCGGAGCTGACGGTCGCGTAGATGTCCCGGCCGGTGGCGATCTGGGCCGTCCAGGGATGCCGCTCCGCGCTCCGGGCGTCCATTTGGAGCCCGTCCACGTAGCTGCTGACCAGCGGCCCGGACAGGTAGGCCCCCTGGAAGGAGGGCGCGTCCGTGGCCCCCAGGCCGAGCGCAGAGGCCCCCGCGGCCGCGCTGGCCGCGGTCAGGACAGCCCGGCCCGGGGCCGTGCTGTCCGTCACCTGCACCGCCGGGATCGCGACCGTGGCCGCGGCGGTGGCGTTCCCGGCCCCGTCGAAGGAGATGGACCAGGAGACATGCCCGGTGGCACTGATCGTGCGCGCGGTGGCGAGCTTGGTCGCGGTGTTCGCGTTTCCGGCGAGCGACCCGGAGAAGCTCCCGCTGATCGTCCCGGACGCGACGAGGTTGACGACCGAGACGGTTCCCGCGAGCGCGAAGGTGGAGCCGTTCCAGCCCCAGACGCTGCCGGTCAGGGAGTCGTAGACGCCGACCCCGGCCGGGCCGGCATACTGGTAGACCTGTCGACCCGTCGCGGTCTGGGCGAGCCACAGGTTGACCGTCCGGCCCTGCGCGTCCGCCTTCAGCACGTCGACGGCGGGAGAGACGATGGTCGCGCCGACGTGGAACCCGGTCGCCGGGGTCCAGTACCAGACGTCGCCGTAGGTCGAGTCGTAGACCCCGACCGATGCCGCGCTGGCGAAGGCGTAGGTGTCCCGGCCCGCCGCGACGGTGACGACCCAGGGGTGGACCTCGTGCGCGGTCGCGTCCGCGCGGATGATGTCGACCGCACTCGAAGTGAGCGGGCCGGCCGCGCTGACCGCGTTCGCGGTCAGGACGCCGCCGACGATGAACTGGGTCCCGTTCCAGCCCCAGACGTTGCCCTGGAGGCTGTCGTAGATCCCGACGCCGCTCGCGCCAACGTACTGGTAGGTATTCCGCCCGGCCGCGACGGTGGCGAGCCAGGGGTTCTTCGCGAGCGCGCTGGCGTCGATCGAGAGGACGTTGACCGCGGGCGTCGTGAGGGAGCCCGTGACCGCGAAGGTCGAGCCGTCCCAGGCGTAGACGTTGCCCGCGAGGCTGTCGTAGACGCCCGTCCCGGTCGAGGCGACCCAGGCATAGATGTTCCGCCCGGTTCCGGTCTGCGCGACCCAGGGGTGACGCTCTCCGGTCCGCGCGTCGAACTCGAAGCCGTCGACGTAGGACGACACCAGGGGGCCCGAGAGGTAGGCGCCCCGGAATGCGGGCGCGTCCTCCGGGCCCAGGCCGAGGGCCGCCGCGCCGGCCGCCGCGTCCCCGGTCAGGACCGCGAGGCCGGACGGAGAGGCGTCCGCGATGTCGGCCGCGCGGGTCATGCCGGGCGGGCCGATCGGCCCGCGCTCGCCCGTGTCGCCCTTCTCGCCCCGCTCGCCAGGAGCGCCGGGCGGGCCGATCGGGCCCTGCTCCCCCTGTGGCCCGACCGGGCCGACGAAGCCGGGCGCGAACGGCTGCCCCGCCGCCCGGCCGGGAGCCGGGCGCGTGACAATGATCTCGGTGATCACCTGTCGACGCCCCGCTCGATCGTGGCAGTGCCGTTGACGCAGCGGCGGGTCACCCCGTCGGCGAAGGCGCGAATGTCGAAGATGTAGGTCCCGGCCCGGCCCGAGCGCATCCGCGTGACGGGGCAGACGATCCCGAGCACGGTCCCGTCCCCGACGACCAGGAGGTCGACCCGCGGCACGCCGGTCGGGGTCGGGACGCCCGAGCTGGCAAGGTAGAAGTAGGCGGCCCCGTCGACCGACTCGCGCAAGGTCCCGCGGAAGGCCATCCCGGCGAGCGGGATCGGGGTGTTGTCGGCGTCGGGGAACTGAAGCGCGTCCCGCCAGTCCTCGTTGAGCGCCGTCGTGATCTTCGTGGTCAGAAGCGGCAGCTCAAGGATGCGGGTCGTCATGCTGGCCTCGTCGCGTGCGGATGGGCGCGCCGCCCGAGGGGCGGCGCGCGGGGTGCGGTGGCGGTCATGGCGGGGTCAGGGCGCGGCGGTGCCGACGTAGAGCCACGTTCCGTTGAGGTAGATCCAGAGCTTGTTGCCGGAGCTGTCGGCCTGGATGGGCGCGAACCCGGCCGGGATGCCGGTAGGCGTGCCAACGGGTGCCCCGGCGGTGACCGGGATCGCCGGCCAGCCGTCCGTCGAGGCCGGGGACATGCCCGAGCGCCCGAGGGCGACCGCGCCGCCGTTGGGGTTGACCATCAGGGGGCGCGTCCCGGTCCCGGGCTTGGCGGCCTGGATCCAGGCATACGAGCCGGAGAGGACGCCCGCGAAGATCGCGTCGTCGGTGCTCGCCCCGGACCCGACCCCGAACTGCGCGCAGGCCCCGCCGGCCTGCGCGTCGGAGAAGGGACGGGGCGAGCAGGCGACCGTCAGGTTGTTCGCCGGGCTCCGGGTGCCGAAGCCCGCGTTGCCGCCCATGTACGTCCAGTGCGCCCCCATGGCGTTGACGATCTGGTGCGAGCCCGTGGCCTGATTGGAGATCGGTCCGGTCACGTTGCCCGAGAGGTCGGCTTCGACCGAGAAGAAATCGCTCGCTCCCGGAGCGATTTCGACCCCGTATTTCTGCGTCTCGACGTTCGCGCTCATGCCGTAGACCGGCCCGACGCGGCCGCCCTTCAGGCTCCAATTGGAGACGCCGGGGGCGACGTAGAAACCGGAGTAAGTGTTCTCCGTCTTCCTTGAGTTGAAGCCGATCTGCATACTAGCCACGTCGACGTAGATACCGCCTTCGAGGCGGAACCCTTCGCCGCCGTTATTGATCGAGCGCCCGCCGAAGAAGCTGATCCCGCTCGTCTGTTGCGCGGTCCCCTTGACCCTGATGCCGGGGTATCCGGTCTGCTGACCGTTGGTCGCCACCCAGACGCCGTTGAACATGAAGGTGGCGGCGACCCCGGTTCCCTGTGGGTCGATCAGGATACCTTCGTAGGAATTGGTGTCGATGTACGTATTGACGACATGAACGGCCTGTATGTTCTGCCCGTTCTGTGGGGTAATGAGGATGCCCCGCCCGTTGGACAGAACATCGCCGCCCGTGATCTGGACCCCGCCGCTGTGGCGGATCTCGACGCCGGCCCGGGACATCGACCCGATGGTCGGCCGGGTGACCATTACGTCGGCGGCGTAGGTGCCGAGGTCGTTGTATCCGATCCGAATGCCGACGTAGCCGCCGCCCGCCACGAGGTCCGTGATGCGGGTCAGGAAGGCGTTCGGGCCGCCGTAGATGTCCACACAGACGTAGACGTTGACCGCGCAGGCCACGTTCTCGATCTGCGTGTTGTAGCTGTTACGGAGAGCAATGTTCGCGCCGCTCGTCCGAGCAATGGACGACGTGAAGTTGATATTCCTGATCCGCGTATGCGCGGGAACGATCGATGGAGTGCCATCCCCCACCTTAATGACATCGCCGTCGAAGGTCGAATTGATGCACGAAGGGTTCATTCCCTCGCCATCTAGCGTGATATTGCTCTTGAGGATCGAGAACGGCGCGGATAGCGCGTAGCAGTTCGTCTGGGACGGGAAGATGATCCGCCCGCCGTTGTTGCTGAACTTGGCGACCGCGCGGGCGAGCGCATTGTCGATCGTCGTCTCGCCCGGGAGGATGAAGTCGGAGATGTAGGTCGCCCGGCCCAGCAGCGTCTCGATGGTGTTGATCGCGGTGGCGCCGGCCGGCTTGGCGGAGAGGCCCGAGCAGTCGCCCGTCTCGATGCAGGTCTTGGCGGGCGCGATCGGGCGCAGCAGGGTCCCGTCCGCGAGGGAGCCGTCCGCGTTGCGATAATAAAGCTTCCGGTCCGCGACGTTGATCGCGACCTCGGCCGTCCCGAGCGGATAGGCCCCGGTCAGGGCCGGGATCGCGCCCGGGGCCGTGTAGCGCCGCAGATCGGCCGCGTGCGCGGGCAGGCCCGCCGCGAGCGCGACGAGCGCCAGGAGAAGACGACGGAGCATGGAGCCCTCAGATGGCCGGGGGGTTCAGGACGAAGGTGGTCAGGACGCCGCCGCTCCGGGCGGCGAGCGTGAAGGTCGCCGGGGTGGTCGAGCTGTCCGCGATCAGCGCCCACTGCCCGTCCGCGAGGTCCGCGGGGGCCGGGGGCGCGGTCTTGGCGAGGACCTTGATGATCGGCGGCATCTGGTTGGCGAGGGCCTGGGCCAGACCCGCCTCGAAGACGGCCAGCGCCGCGGCGAGCGCGCCTCCGGGCCGCACCAGCCAGTTCTCGAAGGAGGTGGCCACCACGTCCCGGTTGTTCGCGCCCCGGATGGTGCGGATCAGGTCGCCGTCCTGCATGACCGGGACGGGCGGCGGCTGGGGCGGCTCGCGCCCGGTGGGCGCCACCGCCCCGAAGTCGACCTCGTACCGCGCCTCCTCGTCGGTCAGCGCGATCTCCGAGCCGATCACTACCTCCTGGCCCGCGACCCAGCCGCCCGAGGCCGCCAGAACAGTGTAAAGCATCGTCGCCATCGGAAACCCGTCAGGTAAGAGGCAGAGAGGCGCCCGGCGCGCCCTACGGCGAGCCGGAGCCGGTGTTCCCCGAGGACGAGCTGTCGGACTCCCCGTCCGACGAGCGCTCGTCGCTCCCGGCCGAGCCCTGCGGTTGCTTCAGGGAGAGGGTCGTCTCGGCGCCGGACCGGCTGACCTTGTGGGTCACGCTCTCGATCCGGTAGGTGCCGTCGACCCCGGAGCGGCAGCCGCTCACGACGCAGGTGCCCTCGGCCTTGGCGGCGACCTCCAGCAGGATCGTGACCTCGCCCGACCCGCCCTCGCGCTCGCTCTCGGCCTTGCGGCCCTTGCCCGCGTCGGTCGCGTGATCCTTGGTCGCCCGGGGCGCCGTCGGCAAATCGAAGACCTCGGGAGCGCCGGGCGAGGCCCCGATCTCCACGTCCTCCTGCTTCCACTTGCCTTCCTTCCGGTCGTACCAGCGGACGCGGGCCTTCGCGTAGCGGGGCCTCGTCTCCTTCGGGGTGATCTTCCAGGAGATGAGGTTCCCGGGCCGGGTCGCCTCGACGCTCGGCATCGTGCCGCCGCCGGGCGTCGCGCCGCCCCCGCGGGCGGCGAAGACCGCCTGGTTGCCTTGGATCTTGAAGGTCGCGCCGAACTCCTCGGCCAGCTCCTGCCCGAGCTGGAGGAAGGAGCGCCCCTCGGTTGACCAGTAGGGGCGCTTGATCGCGCCCAAAGTCTTGTCGGCCTTGATCCCGGAGAGGCCGGCGTCCTTCGCCGCCTGCTCCAAAAACTCCTTTAAGGTTGCGTCGTCCTTGTGCTTGTGCTGCTTCTGCTTGGTCTTGCCGCGCTTGTCGACCGACTTGCAGGAGACGGACAGAGTCATGCCGCCGCCGCGCGCGCCGCTCGACTCGGCCTCGTCCACCACGCCCTTGAACACGATCACGCCCTGAAGCGCGATCTCGACCGGGTTGCCCTTGGACGGGAGGCGCACCTGCCCGTCCGTGTCATCGAATTCGAGGGTCGCGCTGTCGGACGAGCCCCCCGCCTTGTCCACGACCTCGATCGCCGTGATGTAGGGGTTCATCGCGTCCGAGGCGTCGTTTCCGTTGACGGTCACCCGCCACGCGGTTGCCAGCACCATCGGTGCGCTCCGGTCAGTCGTCGAAGAGGTTCACGACCTTGCGGGTCGTGGCGGCGGAGGCCGCGGGGAGGTCCGGCAGGACGACGGGCGTCAGCAGCGGGATCTCCGGGCCCCGGGCGGCGAGGCCCGGGTTCAGCTTCAGGGCGGCGGCGAGCATGGCCGAGGTGTCCCCGGCCCGGCCGTGCTCGCGCCACAGCAGGAGGTCCAGGACCGCCCGGCGGTCCTTGACGATGACGGTCTGGGACATGGGCTCACCCGAACAGCGAGAGCACGGCGTCGATCAGGTCGGCGCCGGTCGACTGGCCCGGGTCATCGACCCGCTCCAGCTTGAGGTCGTGCTTGACCTTGTAGGCGATGCCGTTCGGCGCGACGGCGTCCGCGTGGCTCTCCTTGACGGAGGTGATCACGAACCAGCCGACGACGTAGCCGTCGCCGCGCATCACGAACTGTTCGGAGCCGCTGTCCTTCAGGGCGCGGGCGGTTTCGAGCTGCGAGAGGCCCCCGATATGGAAGGGCAGGAACTCGCCCGAGAGGGTCAGGGTGTCGTCCCCGGCCCCCGCGCGCTCGTAGCCTTTCCGCCGGGACATTAGGTCATGCTTGGCGTAATCGTAGGCATCTTCCCGCTCGACGCCAGTCACGCTGAACGGGAACGTGTCGAAGATCAGGCTGCCCACCATATACTGCACGGCGCGCCTCCGTTAAGCGAAGTTGTCAGAGAGCGCGCCGCGCACGTTGACTGAGCCCGATCCACTCTCGCCGCCGCCCTTGCCGCCGGCCGCCGCGTTGACGCTCCCGAGCGAGGCGTTGGCCGAGGCCACCGCGCCGGGGATGCGCTGGAGCGCCGCGAGGGCCTGGTTGGCCTTGGCGATCAGGCCGTCGAGCCCGCCGGTCGACACCTGAGGGGAGACGGTGACGCCGGACAGGCCCGAGAGCTTGTCCTTCGCCGCGTCCGCCTTGGTCCCCAGGCTGTCGAGGCCGGACGTGTCGCCCTTGGGGGCGATCGCCGGCACGCCCGAGCCGGTCAGTCCGGGCTGCGCCTCCGGCGAGGCAGGCCTGGGCGTGTACCGGGATTGGATGCGCTGGCGCGCCGCCTCGATCTGGGCGGGCGTCAGGTCGCCCGATGCCGCCGGGGCGGAGGTGCGGGGGCGCCCGATCCCCTGCCAGGGGCCGATCCCGACCCGCTTGGCCCCGTGCCACGGGGTCCAGCCCCCCTTGGCCGCCTCGCGCATCGCGAAGTCGATCTGCTCCCTCCAGGTGTTCGGGTCGCGGACGTTGATGCCCTCGCGCAGGGCCTTGTTGCCGAGGCCCCCGCCCGTAAAGAGCTGGAAGTCCCCGAACGACCGGCCCTGGTCGCCCGTGTACTCGTTGAAGCCCTCGCTCTGCGCGACGCGCAGCGCGACCTCCGGGTCGATCCCGTTCCGGCGCGCCGCCTCGCGGATGTAGGCGGCCCGGTCGGCCTTCGAGGCGACGTGCCCGATCCCGGCGCCGCCCCCGACCGCGAGCGCCCGCCCGAAGAAGGAGCCGCCGCCGCCGCCCGACAAAGAGACGTAGGTCGAGCGGGCCCGGCCGGTCGCCGCCCCGGTGTCGAGGTCGAAGGAAATTTTGATGGGCTCGGAGAAAATCTCCTTGATCTTCTCCCAGAGGCTCTTGGCCTTCTCCTCGATCTTGGGGGCCTCCTTCGCGCCCCCCTTGGCGACGCCCTGCCCGGCGCTGCTGCCGGCCTCCTGGCCCGCGCTGCCGGCCTCAGGGGCCTTGGCCCGGATGCCGTCCGCGATGGCCTGCCCAGCCTCCTGGCCCGCCTTGGCGCCCGACTCCGCGCTCCCGGCCGCCGCCTTGGATGCCAAGGCCTCCCGGGCCGCCTCGCCGAGCTTCAGGCCCGCCCGCTGGCGCTCCTCGCCGGCCCTGATCCGGTTGTCGAGCGTCTGGACCTCGCGCTGGAGGCGGTCGAGGTCCGCGTTCGGCTGGCCGCGCATCGAGGGGCGGATCCACCCCTCGATGCCGGTCATCTCGGCCCGCTTGGCGTCGCGCTGCTGGCGCAGCTCGGCCACCTCCTCGCTGTCCTTCGGGGTCCAGTGCTTGCCGGCCGCGATGGCGCCGACCTCGTTGATCCCCTCGGCGATCCGCTCGCCCGCGCTCTGGCCGGCATCGCTGCCGGCCTCGGCCGCGTCGCGCCGCAGCATTTCCCAGCCGCGCTTGGCCTCCGGGGCCTTGGCCCGAACGCCGTCCGCGATGGCCTGCCCGGCCTGCTCACCCGCCTTGTCCGCGCCCTTCTCGACCCCCTTGGCGACCGCCTTGCCGGCGTCCTGGCCGGCGCTGGCGGCGTCGGGGACCTTGACCTCCGGGGGCTTGACCGGTGGAGCCGCGGGGGCGGCCTTGGCCGCTGCGCGGGCGTCCAGGGCCTCCCGGGCGGCCTCGCCGATCGGCAGCCCGGCGCGCTTCGTCTCCTCGCCCGACCGGATGCGGTTCTCCAGGACGCTGATGTCCTTCTGGAGCCGGTCGCTCTCGGGGTCGAACTCCCCGCGCCGTGAGGGGTGGAACTTCGCCTGCCGCGCCTCGATCTGGCCGCGCTTCTCGTCGCGCTGCCGCCGGAGGTCGGCCAGCTCCTCCTCGTCCTTGGGGGTCCAGTACTTGCCCCCCGCGATGGCGCCGACCTCGTTGATCCCCTCGCCGATCGCCTGCCCGGTCTTGGCGCCCGCGTAGGCCGCCGCGATGAAGGGGGTGATCTTGCTCAGGATCGCGCCCAGCCCCTCGGCCGCCCTGACCCCGAACATGCCGAGCGCGGAGAGCGTCCCCTTCAGGGTCAGGAACGCCGTCGTCGCGGTCGCGAGGTCGGTCGCCGTGCGGATCGAGCTGTCGGAGAGGTCCGAGAACTTGTCGGCCAGATCGCCGATGGCCTTCCACATCCCGCGCAGTCGCTCGTCGTTCGCCTGGGCGGCGCGCATGTAGGCGGTCTCGAAGGACCCCTTCATCTGGTTGTACTCGCCGTAGGCGCCCGCGTTGACGTCCTTGCCGAACTGCGAGGCGCGGTCCTTCGGCGTGTGCTCGAACGCCTTGCGGTCCTTCTCCAGCATCTCGGGGCGCAGGCCGAGCGCCCGGCCGCCGTGCTCCTGGCCGAACAGGTACTTGGCGAGCGCGGGCGTCAGCCCCTGCTTCAGGATGTCCATGAGCAGGCGCTCGCTGTCGACCGCGCCAGAGGTCATGTTCATGTAGTCGTTGACCGCCTTGGCGATCTTCTGGGCGTCCTGGGCGTTGACCTTGCCCTTCTTCCCCTTCTTCGCCAGCGTCTCCTGAAGGATCTCGGAGACTTGCGGCACGAACTCCGCCCGGTCCCCGACCACGTCCTCGTCGTTCAGCAGCTCGCCGATGCGCTTCAGCTGAGAGGCGTTCAGGCCCTTGCCGAACTGGAGGCGGACCAGATTGTCGAGGTTGTCCGCCGACATCTTCTTGCCGGGGGAGACGTAGTCGTCGTGGTCGAAGCCGGCCGCCGCCAGGGCGTTGCGGCCCTTGTTCGTCGGCACGGTCAGCTTGGTCGCCGCCGCCCGGACGAAAGTGCCGGCCATCGCGCCGTCGTAGCCCAGGCGCTTGAGCTGGGCGGCCAGCGAGTCCGAGAACTCCTCGGAGAAGCCCATCACCTGCCCGGGCGCGGCGCCGAACTTGGTGTAGCCCATGATGTCGTGGTGGCTCGCGCCCGAGGACTTGCCGAACTGGACCAGCCGGTTCGCCGCGTGCTTGGCGCTCGTCGCCGCAGCATCCGGGGAGGACAGGTCGTACTGCCGGCCCTTGATCCGCGAGATGATCGCCTCGGCGCCCTCGTCCATGGTGGTTCCCATGGCGAGCGCGTAGTCCTTGGTGTTCTCGGTGATGGCCGAGATGACCGCCACGGTCTTGAGGTGATCCGGCAGCGAGGACGCGACGAGGGTCTGCGCCTTCACGACGTCCGAGTTCGTGAACCGGGTGTCCTTGCCGATCTGGAGCGCCTGCGTGGTCAGCGGCCTCTGCGTGTCCTCGCTGATTCCCATGACCGCGCGCTGCCGGCGCGTCGCCTCGTCGAAGTCCAGGTAGACATCCCGGGCCTTCTCGTAGGTCCGCTTCGCCAGCTCGGCGGCGCCCAGCCCCTCCAGGGCCTCGACCGCGCCCCCGGCGATGGAGGTGCCGCCCTCCGCGCCGCCCTTCCGGGCCGCGCCGCCCGCCATCGAGCCGGTCGAGTAGCGCCGGCCCGCCTGATAGGTCGCGGCCAGCTCGGCCTGCCTCTGGGCCGCCTTCTGCGCCCGAGCGGCGCGCGCGGGGGAGCTCATGCCGTCGATCATGCGGCGGCTGGCGGCCTGCTGGGCCGCCGACTGCCGCCCGGCCGCGGCCATCCCGGCCGCGACGTCCCTGTACGCCTTGGCGGCGCTGGCCGCGCGCTGGGAGATGGTCGAGAACAGGTTGCCCTGCGTCCGCAGCGCCGCGTTGGCGCCGTTGGTCGCGCCGGCGATCGCGCCCTCGGCCGACGTGACCTGCTTCAGCCCCCCGGCCGCGGAGGCCAGGGTGGCGGTGAGCCCGCGGACCACGGCCTTCTGGCCGTCGAAGGTGGTCTTGAGCCCTTCGAGGGTGCGCTGGGAGGCCGCGAACTGCGCCTTCGCGGCGCGCAGCCGCGCCTGGGCCGCGTCGACCTCGCCGCTGGCCTTGAAGGCCGCGTAGTTCGAGCTGCCCGACGCCTTGGAGCGCGCGAAGAAGGCGACCTTCCTCTCGGCCGCGGCCAGCTCCCGCGACGCGCGCTCGACCTCGCCCTTAGCGCGCCGGAGCTTGCCGCCCAGCTCGTCCAGGCCCGAGGCCGCGTTCTTCAGCTTGTTGAGGCCGTCGCCGGCCTTGGAGAGCCCCTGGAGCGCCTTCGACGCCTGCCCGGCCGGACCCGTGACCTGATCGGTCAAGCGGATGATGAGCGAGGCGGTCTTGCTGGCCATCTGGGGGCTCTCTCATGCTATAGGCGCGCCATGCGCTGGGCGCAGCGCCACTCGCGGACGAAGTCGTCCCAAGGCAGCGCGTCCAATTCGGCGCGCGTCCCGCCGATCACGCGGAGGATGTCGGCCCGGTAGTCTCGCCAGAGGCGGGGGTCGACTCGCTGCCGTCGGTCACGGCGGGCGGCAGCATCCGGCGCGGCAAAAAATCCATGATCCGCGCGCCGATCCTGTCGTCGTCGTCCGGGTCCAGGCGCTCGATCACCTTGTAGGGGATCGGTGTTCCGTCCGGGGTGTAGAACACCGGGAAGCCCCGGAAGCCGCTCTCGGCCAGGGCGTCGAAGAACGCCGCGACCTCCGCCGCGGTCGGGCGGCGCAGGACCACGGTGTCGTAGACCCGGCCCTGGTAGGCGATCGGGCACTCCAGCGGGAACTCGGCCGAGCGGGGCTTGCCGCCCACGAACACCGGCTCCTCATCCGGCTCCGCCGGGGGCGGGGCGGGCTCCGCGGCCCGAGGTTTGACCGCCAGCGGGCGTTTGCCCCGGCGCCGGCCCTTCCCCGCCTCCGGGGCCGAAACGGCTGCCTGCGGGGCTGCCTGGGGCGCGGGCGCGGCCTTGCCGGCCGGCTCGTAGTCGCGGACGAGCGTCTCGAAGCTTTCCATCTGGTCCACCTGTTCCGTTGAGGCGGGCGGCGCCCCGGAGGCGCCGCCCGCCCGATCAGACGCCGAGGGCCGCGCGGTACTCGGCGAACACGTCCGTCCCGCCGTGGATCCACTCGCGGGTGTAGAACGACCACTTGAAGATCTGCTCGTTGTTCACGACCAGCTCATAGTAAGTCACTTCCATCAGCGAGTGATCGCAGTCGATCAGCTCGCCCGGGGTGTGCTCACCCGGCGACCACTCGCAGACGACGCCCTGGATCGTGGCGCGGACCGGCAGAAGACGATTGGTCTTCTTGTTGCGGAGCGTCGAGGCGTACGTCCACTTGTCGTTCGTGCCGGCCGAGAAGCCGAATTTCCTCAGCACGTCCAGGTCGACGCCCTTCACCGAGAACTTCGGCTCCAGCGCGTCGATCATCGGTAGCGCGAAGTTGACCGTGCCGGTACCACCGCCCGGGGTGTGCTCGGAGGTTTTGCGCTTGATCCCGGGCAGCGCCATCTTGTTGATCGTGAAGACGCGGGTGTCGTCGCTGTCGTCCGCACGACGAACGTCGACCTCCTCCATGATGAGAATGTCCTGGGCCACGGCGGGCTATCCTTCTGTCGAGAGGGGGCGGGGACCCGCGCCGGGCCGCGGCGCGGGTTGCTGGGGTCAGACCGTGGCGGTCAGGTTCCCGGTATTGGCGATGACGGTCGCCACCAGGGCGTCCAGCGCTGGGCGGTACTTCCGCACGTCGTTCTGCGCGACGAGGAAGATCGGCGCCTGCTGGATATAGCTCTGGATGTGAAGCATCCCCAGCTCGACCTGATTGGCCGAGTTAAGATCCTTCGAGAACACGATCTTGTACCCGAGGATGTCCGGCGGATCCGCCTTGACGTGGTCGAGCATGGCGAAGTCGAGGGACTTCAGCCAGCTCTCGACCACGCGCGGGGTGATGCGCTTGCCGAGGTACTTGCGAGTGATCTTCTGCTCCTCGACATCGATATAGTCCTGGCCGCGGACCTGATGGGCCTGCCGCCAGTTCTCGCTGATGTCGCACGTCTCCCAGCCGAGGAAGACGAAGCCGCCTTCCGCGATGGCATCGACGTTCGCGGACTGGCCCGAGACGATGATCGAGACGTCGGAGGCCAGCATCGTCTGGCCCTCGGTCGAGCCGTCGATGAGGCTGAACGCGATCGGGCGGCTGACGTCGGCGATGCCGTAGACCGGCTGGTTGCAGATCGTGTCGAAGGGCTTGCCGCCCAGGTTGTTGTCCTGGCGCACGAACAGGCCCGCCACGATCGGGCTCGCCGGCATCGTGGTCAGGGTCGTGACGTTGCTCACGGTCTTGTACGCGCGGACCGCCACGCCCACCGGCATCATCCGCATGGACGACATGGTTTCGCGCCCGGCGATCGCCGCGTCCGCGGAGCCCGGGGCGACGTCGTAGGGCATGAACGCCCGGAGGGTGTCGAGCACCGGCCCGATCGCCGCCATGACCGGGTTGGCGACGCCCGTGCCGTCCGGCTGCTGGGCGGTGTAGCCCGGGACGATGATCAGCCGCGGGACCGCCTTGACCACCTCGGCGGCGGTCAGGAAGGCGTAGAGGCCGGTGTTGCTGCCAGCGCTGCCGACGCAGTTCGCGAGCGTCTGGGAGAGCTTGGTCGTCGGGTCGGAGCTGGCGCCCTCGGCCACGCGGACCACGATCACGTCGGCGGCGAGCCCCTTCAGCTGCGCGTTGAGCAGCTGAAGGGCGTCAGCGAGGTAGCCGGTCCCGATCTTCGAGAGGTACGCGGGGTCCGTGCTGCTGAAGCGGATGGGCGTGTTGAGCGGGAAGACATCGGCGTCGGCGTCCGCCGAGGTCGAGAGGATGCCGACCTTCGAGAAGTCGGTCCCCGCGACGACGATCGGATCGTCGTCCGGCCGGGTCGCGATGTAGCCGAGGGTGGGTGCGGTCACGGGCGTGCTCCAAACAGAAACGCCGCCATGGAGGCGGCGTGCGGGGTGGGAGGGGCGCCCGGATCACCCGGGCAGGGGGAGGCTCAGAGGGCGGGCCAGCTCGCCGCCTCGAAGGCGGCCACCGCCGCCTCGGGTGTCGCCGCCGCGGCGATCGCGGCCTTCGCGGTCAGGCGGGCGCCCCGGATCGCGGCCGCGGCCGCGATCCAGGCCGCGGCCGCGGCGACGACCGCGCGGGCGACGCCCTTGACGTCCGAGGCTGGCGCGCCGGTCTGCGGGTCGACGTCGAGGCCGACCGTGGCGGCCAGGAGCGGGTAGTCGCCCGGGACGGGAGTCCCGGACATGGCGAGCGCCGCGCGGGCCTGGGCCAGCGTCTCCTGATATTCCATGGCCTGCCCGGCGCCGGGCGTGACCAGGGCGAGCCGCAGGGCCTCCGCCTTGGCGTCGACCAGCGCGGCGAGCTTGGCGCGCACGGCCGGGACGATCACGGCGTCGGGCACGCCGCGGGCGCGCAGAAAGGCGACGGGTGCGTCGCGGAAGCTCTCGGCCCCGTGATCGAGACTGAGCGCGGCGAGGACATCGGCGGAGGTCTGCGGCATGAGCGCGGGATCCTGTCGGAGGGCGAGGGCGGGGGCTTACGCCGCCGTGAGGCTCGACGTGTAAACGCTGTAGTTGTTCGGGTTGGCGCCGGCCGCCACGCCGGAAAAGACCCGGCCCGCGGCGTTCGCGCCGAGCGACCCGCTGAAGTAGAACGAGGAGTGGAAGCCCGCTTCGGTGCGGATCAGCGTGGCAAGACTTCCGGACGGGGCCGCGATGGTGACGTTGTTCGCGTTGATCTGCCCGGAGGTCTGGATGCAGTACGGGAACGTCACGTCCGATGACGGGTTCGGCAGCATGATGTCCAGGTAGCCGAAGGTGATATTGGCCGTGCCGGCGATGAACCCGCCCGGAACCCGGCCGTAGAACGGCAGCGGCGAGTTCAGCGCCTCGTTGCGGAAGGTCAACTGGCGCTGAGCCGACGCGTAGGGGGTCGAGTTGTCGGGCGTGTCCAGGGTCGCGCCGACGATGGTGATGTCCGAGTACAGTGCGCGGTAATAATTGAGCTGCACATCGCCGAGGCAGATGATTTCGGTCTTGCCGTCCAGGTAAAGGTTCTCGATCGCCTTGTCGAGGCTACGGTAGGGCGCTTGCAGTGCGCCGGACCCGGTCGTATCGGACCCGTTCGACGGGTCAACGAAGATCTGAAGCGACCGCGGGCGGTTCTGAAAATTGTTGATGATGTTTGTGATGTTGGTCACGTTGGTCGCGCCCTGGGCCACGACCTGATTGTAGAGCGTCTGCCACTGCGCGAGCGCGGCGTTGAGCGCGGTCGTCGAATCGGTCAGGGCGTCAACTACCGTCGTCATGTGCGGAGTTCCTTCGGATCAGAGGTTGAAGTCGCGCCGCAGGACGAAGCGCATGCTGTCGCGCCAGGACCCGGCCTCGGCGCCCAGCAGCTCGGCGATCGCCGCGGCCCACTCGGGGATCTCGGGCTCCAGGACGGCCAGCGTGAGCGCGTTGGTGGGGATCTGGTCGAGGACGAGATCCATCGAAAAGGCGACGTCCGCGAGCGCGGTCTTCGAGGCCAGCACGAACCCCGGCGTCGGATCCGACCAGAGCGCGAGCAGCGTGCCGTCGCTCAGGAAGAACCCGACCTCCCGGATCGCGTACTCGGAGGGGCTCGACGTTTTCGGGACCTCGGCCAGGACCCGGAAGCGCGCCTGGCCGGGGGCGCCGAGCTTGGCGCCGGAGATCACCGGGACCCGGATCACCTCGGTCTGGAGCGCCGTCGCATCCTTACTGGGCGTATACCCCACGTAGGAGATGCCGGACGGCACGCCGCGGCCGACCGCGACGCGGTCCACGACGGCCTGGAGGCCGTCGCCCTGCGCGCGCACGCACGCCGCCAGACCGGGCCGCGTGAGGGTGAGGACAAGAGGGTCAGACATCGGAGCTCACCAGCGAGAGGCGGAGGACGGAGCGGGCGACGAGGACGCCCACGGCGCCGATCGTGGCGGTGCAGCGCTCCAGGTTGTCGGCGTAGGCGGCGACTCGGACCCGGGAGCGCGCGACCGCGACGGCGGCGGCGCCGAGCCGCGAGTCCAGGCCGGCGGCCAGAACGAGGTCGAAGGCGCGGGACACCGGCTTGACCCGCATCACCGTCCCGAAGACCACCTTGACGGTCCGGGGGTCGATCAGCTCCCCGCCCTCGTAGAGCCGCGAGTGGACGTGGGCGGTCAGCTTGAAGGTGTAGGGGCGGCCCGGGGGGCTGGTCTGCCACCACTCCACGATCTCGGCGTCGATCCCGAAGGCCGAGAGGGCGATCCTCATCGCCCGGGGCGTGCCCTTGTAGGCGTGGACCTCCGGTGCGGCCTTGATCGCCGCGCGCCGGATCGGGGCCAGCCAAGGCGGGTCCCAGACGTCGACCGACTTCTCCCAGGCGACGTAGGGCTCGATCGCCTCTGGAGTGTTGTCCGGGTCCTTCAGGGCAACGATCTGCGCGGCCTCGGCGGCGCGGTCGTCCAGGCGCCCGTCCGTATCGGCGTGGGCCCGCTCCCGCGGGGTCGCGTTGCTCGGCAGGAGGTTCGGCCGCTTGACCGGATCAGTCACCGACCACCTCCACCGTCACGGCGACGTCCGTGCAGTAGGGGGCGCAGTAGGCAGGGTCGGGCGTGTCCGGGCTGATCGGGTTGCCGTTCACGTCGGCCAGCGGCGAGATCAGGTCCACCTGCTCGACCAGGATGGCCCCGGAGGCGTCGGGCACGTAGGCGGCCCCGTAGAGCATCTGGAGGAGCTGCGCCGCCCCAGGGCGGTGCTGGCGCTTGGCCTGGGCCGCGAACCGCTTCGCGGCCTCGGCCTGAACCACGCCGCGGTCCGCGCCGCCGCCGACGTAGAGGACCGCCTCGATCCGGTACGGGATGATGTTCGCGCTGGAGACGGTCACGAAGTCCGCGAGCGGGCGGCGGTCCTCCGCCCGCAGCGCGGCCTGGACGGTCGCGATCAGGTCGTCGGCGGCGGTCCCGTCGCCCGTGTTCGCGACGATCGGGACGTGAACGTGCCCGAGGGGCGCGAAGGGCGCCTCGGGCGTGCCGCCGTAGCTCATGGGCCCGTAGGCCGCCGCCGCCTTGACCCCGGCGACCCCGAGGGCGAACGAGATGTAGGCGCCCTCCGGGCCGGCGCCGGAGAGGCTTTCGGGCGCGAGCTGGATCCGGGCCCGGAAGTCGTCGTCGGACTCCCAGTCCGCCGCCGCGTCAGTCTCGAAGACGTAGGTCCGAGGGTTGGCGACCAGCGGCAGGCGGGCAACCGCGGGGGTCTGCGTCGCGCCGAGGTGGTCGAGGTAGGGCCCCCAGGAGGTCGCGAGCAGGACGGCGCGGGTCGCGTCGTCGTAGGCCGTGTAGACCAGCGTCTCGCGATAGGCGCCCGTCTCCTGGAGGATCGCGACCGTGTCGGTCGCGAGCGCCCCGACGTCGTAGGGGATGCCCGCCTTGTTGAGGCGGGCGGCCACGTCGGCCATCCGGGCCGCATAGATCGCGTCGAAGGTCGGCAGCGCCGGCAACGGGGGCAGGCGCGAGAGGTCGATGTCCGTAAAGCGGGTCACGCGCGGCTCCGGGGGTTAGACGATCAGGCGACGCGCGGCAGCTCTACGGCCAGAGAGCCGTTGACCGCGTAGATGTCGAGGGCGCGCGGTCCTCCCTCGACTGTATAGTCTCCGAGATGACCGCGCGGGCGGTAGTAGCAGATGACCGAGAACTTGAGCTGGCCCAGCTCGACGGCGTTGACCGTGTTGCCGGTGGCCGAGATCCGCACGACCTTCAGCCGCGGCTCCCAGGTCGAGATCGCCAGGACCAGCAGCATACGGTAGGCCGACAGCAGGGTCGGCGTGATGCGCCGCCCCAGCAGCTCGGTCAGACCGCCGCCGAACCAGCGGTGCATGACCCGCTCGCCCAGGCGGGTCGAGAAGATCGTCTGGACCGCCTGGGCGACGTGGGCGAGGTCCCGCGAGGGCTCGCCCGTCCAGCGGTCGAGCCCGCAGGAGGCCATCGGTCAGCCCTCGGCGCTCGGGGCTGCGGGGGCCGGCCCCTGGTCGGCGCCCGCGCGGAACGAGAACGCGGCCGGCTCCGCGCGCAAGCGCGCTGGCGCCGGGGTCTCATCGGCGGCGACCGGATCCAGCGGCGGCAGCGCCGCCCGCTCGGCCTCCGAGAGGCCGGCGATCGGCTGCGCCTCGGCCTCGACGGTGGTCGCGACGAGGTGGCCGAGATCGACCTCGTAGGCGACGGCGGCCGGGCGCGCGCGCACCAGATCGCCGGGCTCGACGCGCCGGCCGAGCAGGTGCGCGGGCGCGGCGTCGGTGACGCGGTAGAGGGTCGAGGTCATGCGGGCTCTCCTGGCGGTCAGGCTTGCGGAACGTCGGTGGTCTGGCTTCCCGCGACCACTCCACCGTGGCGATGGTCCTTGCCGATATTCTTGTCGTCGTGTTTGACCTTGGCGCCCTGGAAGACGTGCTCGCTTCCATCGAAGCTGTAGGTCTTGCCGTTGACGTCCCAAGTCACCTTGGCCTTCGCCGTAATGTGAATGGTCCCGTTCTTGATCGAGATGTTCACGTCATCTCGGTTGAACAGGACCGTCGTGTCCGCGTCCGGTGCGGGGTCCGGCCTGTCCTTGGAATGGGCGAAGGGTACGAAGGCGCCCTGCTCCTGGTCGCCGTTGGGCGAGAGCACCCAGCCCTGCTCGCCGACCTTGGCGCGGTAGGAGGTGACGCCCGTCGCGTCGAGGTTCTGGAGCCACGTCGACTTGTGCGGCTGCCCGTCCGAGCCGCCGTCCAGCTCGACCCTGACCCCCTTGCCGTGCTCGCTGTCGCTGACCTTGCCGGGGCGGATCAGGTTGGCGACCCGAGTCTTCAGCGCCTCGTGCTCGCGGCGCAGCTCCAAGTGCGCGTCGAGAAGATCCCTAATGGCGGCTTCGAGGCTCATGGGATCGGGGACTCCTGGCCGGCCACCTCGACGAGGTCGCCGCGCACGGTCTCGATCGTGATCTGGCTCGCCGGCGGCTCGGCCTCGGCGCCCGGGACGGCGCCCAGGCCGACCCCGCTCATCACCCCGCGGGTCTGCTGAAGGAGCGCCTGGGCCCGCTGCCAGGGCAGCAGGGTCGAGCCGGTCAGCAGGGACTCCAGGAGGTCCCCGTAGCGCGCGAGCGCGGGGTCCGTGCGCAGCAGGGCCACGAAGGCGTCCCAGGGCTCCGGGATCGCGTCCGCGCCGCGCTCCGGCTCCTGCATGGGGTCGATGGTGACGATGTTCTGCCGGACGGCGTACTTCACGCCGCGCTCGGCCGACCCGCCGCGCCGGCTGGTCAGCCGCTTGGGCCGGGGCGGGCCGCGGAAGACCCGGAACATCTCGGCCCAGGGGTCGGTCGGGTCCTTGAGCGCCTGCTCGACCTGCCACGCCATCACGTCGAGAGTCGCCTCCAGGCCCGCGTCCGTGTGCGGGATCTCGACCTCGAACTCCCCGGCCCGGACCTGGACCTGACCGGCGAGGGTCATCTCGATCACCACGTCGAGGTCGCGCGTCATGGCGCGCGAGGACTCCTTGTCCGGCTCCGCGTCGTCCTGGTCGGTGGAGACGATCAGGACCGGCTGCGGGCCGGTTTCCTGGGCGACCTGATCCCAGGGGACGATCAGCGAGTCGAAGACCCGGTTCTCGGCCAGGGTACGCCCGGACAGCGCCTTGACGAGGCAGAGGCGCAGGGCGAGGCAGACGAGGCTCACGGGGCCCTCTCCGCGGTCAGCATCAGGAGCAGGCCCCCCGCGTCGTTGGCGCGGGAGACAGCGACCGCGTAGGCCGCGCCGCCGCGCTCCAGCAGCTCCACGAGGTCGCCCTTGCGGACGGTCCAGGGGATCAGGGCCGCCTGCTCCGTCCCGATCACGACGCAGGTCTCCGCTCCGGCGACCCGGATCACGCCTTGGAAGCGGGCGCCGATGCCGTGGGCCGCGCCGCGGTCGTCATCGATCTGCGAGCGGCGAGTGTAGCGGCCGATGACCTCGACCGGCGTCCCCCGGTCCGGGTCGGGCCCCGGGCCGGTGTACTGGTTCTCGGCCCGCGGGGTGAGGCGCACGGCCTCCCCCCACTGCCGGTCCACGGCGGCCGCCACGCGGGCGCGACGCCGTGCGGCGAGCGACATGGCGGCGATCCTTACGCCGCGACGCCGCGCTGGAGCGCCTGCGGCATCGTGCAGACGTACAGGGGATAGCTGTACATCTCCAGATCGAAGTAGGTGTCGCGCTCCAGATCGGGCACCATCCACGAGTATTCGGCCTGACCGAGCGTGTTCACGAACTCGAATTTCTCGGCCGGGGCGAGTGCCCGCTGGAAGATGCCGGCGCCAACCGGGAAGAACTTCGCGGTCATGTCCGGTACCGCCACGGTCGAGCTATCGTCCGTGCCGCGGTAGTTGTGCCACATGATGTTGCCGTACTTGAAGCTGCTGAACGCCTTCATGAAGTCGTTCTGCAACTGCAGGGCCTGCATCGCGTACTTGTACGTCTCGCGGACCTCCGGGAGCTTGGTCATGGCGTCCCACCAGTTATCGTCCACGACCGCGTGGACGATAACGTTCGTCCCGCCGACGCCCTGAAGGCGGCGCAGGACTTGGCGGTTCACCTTGTTGCACTGCTCCAGGAACGCACCGTCCTCCGCGCCGGACCCGAACTGGAACGCGAACGGCGCGTCCTGGCTCTGCCCCAGCTCGTCGTACCAGTCGGTGATGGTCGAGCCGTCCGCGTCCACGACGAGCCCCTGGATCACGCCCAGGCGCATGTGCTCGTGCGTCAGGTCGAAGTCCTGCTTTATCTTGAGCTGACGGCGGGCGACCTCGCCCTGGAGCTGCTTCAACTCAGTCTCGCTGCCGTAGGCGCGGATGTTCTGAAGCTCGTCCGCGTAGATCCGGCTGGAGTCGGCCAGACGCACGGTGCGGAACGACCGGGCCTTGCGGCGGTCGCCGCCCTTCTGGGCCGGCGGCGCGCCGCGCGGGCTGGTCTGGATGAGCGCAGGGGCGTTCAGACGCTCCTCGATCCACACGTCCGTCGTGCGGATCGGGGTGTCCACCATCAGGCCCGGGATGCTGCCGAGGAAGCCGGGGACGTAGCCCATCCGGTCGACGGCGGCGGTGAGGGACACGGCGGAGAACGCATCGCCGCGGAAGACGTCCATGGTCAGCATGAGAGCAGTGCCCTTCAAACAAAAAGGGCGCCGCTGCTGCGCGCGCCCATGGGGCTACGGGGGAGGGTGGACTTTTGCGGAGGGTGGAAGGCGCGCCGGCCCGGAGGCCGGCGCCCGGGATCAGCGGACCTTGATGTTCAGGCGGCGAAGCTGCTCGATGCCCTCGGCCTTCTGGGCCGCGGTGATGCCGGCAGGCCAGATCAGGTCGACTCCGCGGACCTCGGCGGGGCCGGAGGTGATCGCGGTCGTCACCTGCTCGTCGGCCGCGTTGGAGATGACGCGGTAACCCGCGATGCCGGTGACGTTCTGGCTGCCGTCCGTGGCCGAGAGGTTCAGGGGCACGAAGCGGCGGTCGCTGGTGCTGCTCTCGACTCCGACCGAGACGGTGAGGGCGTCGCCGGCCACGTAGGCGGTGCCGCCGGCCGTGATCGTGAACTTGATGTCCTTGGAAAACGCCGCGCCGGTCGCGCCCTTGCCGATGTTCTTCCCCTTCGGGTTGATGACCTCGAAGGTGGTCGCGGTCAGGAAGACGATCCGGTAGTCGCCGTCGATCGCGGAGGCCAGGACGGGCGTCGTGCCGTCCATCGCGATCGTGCCGTTTCCGGTGTTGCCGGCATCGGCCGCGGCGGCGGCGGTCGCCTGGGCACCGACCGTGTAGGCGCCGAGGACGGTCCCGGGCAGGAGCGCGGTGTTGACCGGGACCTTCACGGCGTCGCGGGTCTGGAACGGGCCCTCGCTCTCGCTGACCAGGAAGGTCAGCGAAGCGGGGGTCTCGGTCTGGGTGTAGGCCATTGGTGCGGACCTTCCGATGAGAGTGAGGGGCGGGGTGAGGGGTTAGCGGACGCCCGGGATGCGGGCCGCTGCCGGCAGGCGCGCGTTCATCCCGGCCACGATCTCGTCCCAGGACGCCGCGGCGTCCGCCTTGGGGTCCGTCTGAGCGGCCGGGGGCGTGTCGGGGTCGAGGTTCAGGTCGGCGCGCCCGGCCATCCGGGCGTCGAGGCTGGGGCCCGCCGGGGCCGCAGCCTGGAGCCCCGAGAGGACGCCCTTGGCCGCGTCCAGCGACAGGTCGGTGGAGAGCGCCAGGTGGCGGGCGCTCGCCTCGCGGCCCTTGGCCTCGTCGCTGCCGAGGATCGCGCCGATGCGCTCCCGCTCGGTACTGGCACCGGCCTTGGTGCCCTCGGTCAGGCCCTCGGCCTTGCCGGCCGCGAAGCTCTCGGCGCGGGCGGTGTCGAGATCGGACTGGGTGAAGCCCGCAGAGGCGCCGGGCGTGGGGGTGTTGTCGGACATGGAAGCTCCAGTGGGTCGCGACGGGAAGGAGCGCCCGGCTGCGGGCGCGGCGGAAAGGTCGGCCAGCACCGCGTCGAAGGTGCCGATCGCATCGACGAGGCCCGCCTTGATGGCCTCCTCGCCCATGAAGGTGCGGGCCTCGGTGTCCCGGATCGCCTGCTCGCTGAGGCCCGGCCGCCCGGCCGCGACCGTCGTGACGAACTTCGCGTAGAAGCCTTCAACCTCCTTCTGGAGGTCGGCGCGGACCGCGTCGGGCAAGGGTTCGAAGGGGTTCCAGTCGACCTTGTGGTCGCCCGCGAAGATCAGGGTCGGCTTCATCCCCTCGGCCCGCAGGTACTCGCTGATGTCGAGGTGCATCAGGACGACGCCGATCGAGCCGGCGAGGCCGGTCGGGATCGAGACGATCCGGCTGGCGCCGGAGGCGATCGCGTAGGCAGCCGAGGAGGCCATGCCGTTGACGAGCGCGGTCACGGACTTCTGGGACGCCACTTGCCGGACGAGCTCGGCCGCCTCGAAGGCGCCGACCGCCTCGCCGCCGGGGCTCTCCAGGTCGAGCAGGATCGCCTTCGTCCGCGGGTCCGCGGCGGCCATCCGCATCTGGTAGGCGAAGCCCTCGTAGGAGATGAGCCCCGAGGACGCGCCGACCCAGCCGCCCCGGTTCACCCACTCGCCCACGAGGGTGAGGATGGCGACGCCCTCGGCGGTCCGGCGGAAGGGGAGCGGGCGCTTCGAACCATCCTCGGCCAGGGGGTAATCGCCGTAGAAGCGGCTGGCGCGCGGGGTGTGGACCTCGACCGAGCCGTCCGCGCGCTCGTGCCCGCGGAAGATCTGCAGGCTCTCGCCCGCGTCGTGCTCGATCCCGCCGACGTTGCCGCCCGCGGCCGGGCCGGCGGACATGCGCGAGAGGAGGAAGGCCGAGATCGTCTCGGCGGTCGCGGGCGCGACGAGAAGCGGCCGGTTGTAGAACCGGCCGGCGATGCGGTGATAGTGCATGATGCCTCGCGATCAGCCCGCGGTCGCGCAGAAGCGCGGCGAGCGGCCGGAAGTCTTCGCCGCACAAAGCTGCTGCTGGCGCAGCATCTCCATGCGGAGCGTCTGAAGGTTCGCTTGCGAGAACCAGACGTCTTCTTCGACGTCTCCCTCGCGGAAGCGGATGCGAAGCTCCTGCTGGCCGGCGACCAGGGCGAGGTAGGCGGTGCTCAGCGCCGCCGCGACCGCACAAGAATCGGTCGGGTCCACGGTCGTGATGTCGGCCACGGCTAGTTGTCCTCCTGCACGACCAGCTTGTCGGCCACCGGGTCGGGCGTCGGCGCCGGCCCGTTCTCCGGGAGCCCGTACTTCGCGCGCAGGCGCATCTCACGGGCGCGCTGCTTGTAGACGTCGTGGACGTCCCCGAGCCCCTGGTCGGCGCAGATCGCCTCGTCGGTCGCGACGCCCATGTCCCGGTAGGTCTGCCACGTCTTGGCGGTCTTCAGGTTGTCCGCCTCGGGCTTGGGCGTGCCAGTCCACCGCAGCGTCAGGGCGGGGCGCTTGGCGAGGAAGCCGGCGACCCCGTCCGGGAACGGCGTGCCGCCGCGCTCGATGTCCTCCTCCAGCCACGCCAGGAAGTGCGGCGTCGAGAAGGGCCCGACGATGTTCTCGCGCCGGTAGAGCGTGATCTGGAAGATCTCGCTCGTCGCCATACGGACCGACGAGTAGGTCGCGCCGGAATAGTCGCCGGTGCCGCTCTCGTAGGTCAGGCCGAGGCAGCGCAGGATCTCGCGCAGAAGGAACAGCGCCAAGTCCTTGAAGTCCGCGCTGCTCTGCGAGGTCGAGTGGAATTCCAGCTCCTGACCCGGGAAGAGGTGAGCAAAGCGCCCGTTGATCCCGAGGTCGATGTTGGTGCTCTTGTACCAGCCCTCGTTCATCGCCGCCCAGGCGTCGAAGGCGCTCATGCCGTCGCTCGCCATCCGGGCCTGCTCCTGAGGGGTCAGCAGCCCCTTCAGGATCTCCTCGGTCGGCTCGTCGCTCTTGATCGTCGCGGCGAAGACCGCCTGGATCAGGTTCGCGGTCAGCTTGCTCTCGGTGAGCTGGTCGAAGCGCCGGGCGGTCGCGAGCGCCGCCACCAGGGGCGAGATGCCCCGATACTGCCCGGGCACGCCGTCGAAGACGTGGACGATCCGGGGGCGCCCATAGCGGTCCCGGGCCTCGACCTCGATCTCCTGCTCGGTCCCGGTCGGGGTATTGCGCCGCCAGAACCAGTAGCTCGTCGGCATCCAGTCTTCGTCCATCTGGACGCCCTGGACGAGGCGCGGATAGGCCGTGCGCTGCGAGAGCCGGTGCGCCGGGATCAGCCGGACCTTCGAGCCGTATGCGCCGCCGGGGCGCCGCTTCCAGGCACACTCGCTGACGATCTCCCCCGGGCCGAACCAGGAGCGGAAGGCCGCGGCCTGCATCTGCGCGAAGGTGCGCCGCCCCTCGATGTCGCACTCGTAGGAGTTCGTGGCCCAGAGGTTAAGGAACCGGGCCTCGGCGCGCGCGCACCAGTCGGTGGCCTGATCCTCGTCCCAGCCCATGACCTCGGCGTCGAGGGTCAGGCGAGGGCGCAGGCCGACCCCGACCGTGTTCGCGACCGCTTGGTCGATGGCGCCCGAGATCCAGCCCGAGTTGTGGATGATGTCAAGCGCGCGCCCGGCCGCCCGGGTCCAGGCGGACCGGACGGTGTCGGCCGGATCCCGCGGCATCGGGTTCCAGCCGCGAAACACCGGGGACGCCTCCCCGCGCATGTAGCCGGGCCACCAGCCGCTCGATGCTTTCGGCCGAGGGCGATCCCCGGACGTCGCGGGCAGAACGCCGCCCTGCTTGATCCGGGGTACGATCGACATGGGCTATCTCCGATTGAAGCCGGCCGCGCGGGCCGCCATGCGAGACGAGAGGCTGTCCCGGAGGGATTTTTGGGCCACCGCCGCCTTCGCCGCCTGGAGCGGGGCCGCGGCGGGCGGGACGTCGTCCCCCACCGCCGGGAGCGGCGGGGGCGCCGTCTCGTCCCAATCGCGCATCACCCCATCGGGGATGCGCAGGACGTTGAGTAGGTAGCCAGCCGCCGCCGCCAATGCCTCGGAGTCGAGCCAGTGGTTGTCGCGGCTGACCTGGGTCCAGACCGGCTTGCCGGCGACGATCTCGCGGACCTCCGAGATCAGGTGCCGGCAGTAGCGCTCGGAGATGTCGAGCGGGAGGTGGAAGGAGCCCGGGCGTCCGACCGGCGTCTGGATCCGGCTCGACACCAGCGACTTGAAGTAGTCCGAGTCGAGGGTCGCCAGATCGACCGAGAACCGCGCCGCCTTCCCCTTCGTGTCGACTTCGTGCTTGCGGATCGTCATCGGCTGCGCCCGGGTCGGCATGCCCTTGGTCGGCACGACCAGCCAGTCGTAGCGGCGGGCGAAGGCGTAGACCCGGTGGACGTCCCCGGCATCCGGCTTGTCCGGCCGGAAGCCCGAGTCGATGAAGGCTTTCTCGACCCTCAGGCCGCCGTAGGGGGAGGTGAGCGCGTCCGCGAGGTCGTCCCAGACGTCCTCGCCGTCCGTGAGCCCCTGCAGCTCCTCCGCCTGGAGCAGCCAGGAGGCGCCGCGCGCGCCCCAGCCGCGGACGACGTAGAAGATCGACCGCTTCTGGACGTCGACCCCGGCGGTAAGGCGCATGACTTCGCGCGGCACGTCGCCCAGGCGATACGGGACGATCTTCGCCTTGATCGACTCGATCTTGGGGGCGTTCAGGGGCGCTTCGTTGTAGCATTCCCCGAAGCCGGCGTTGACGACCGTCTGGATGTTGGCGCTGTCCCCGCCCTGGACCGCCTCGACGTAGGCCGCGGCGCGGTCCCCGAGAGAGCGGAAGGGCGAGCAGAGGCCGGATACCCAGAAGCTGATCGTGTCGCTGGCGGGCGGCTCGCCCGTCACCGTCCCGTCCGCCGCGATCGCCTGCCCGGGCGCGACGTAGACGCCCGAGGCGTTCATGTCCGGCTTGTCCGCCTCGGTCAGGATGCAGCCGTTGCGGGGGCAGACGATGTGCGCCGTCTCGCGGGCCCGGGCCGGCGTCGTGTGCCGCTCGTCGCCCTTGCCCTCGTAGCCGAGGCACGAGAAGCGGGGGATGAAGCGCTCCTGACACTCCGGGCACCGCCACGTCCAGTGATACCGCGTGCCCGCCTGAAAGAGGCGCCAGACCTTCGACTCGAAGTCGTCGGCCGGCATCACCTTCCAGAATTCGAGACCCGAGACGGGGTCGATCTCCGCCTCCTTGGGGCCGCGCGAGGGCGTCGAGACGATCGCGTGCACGAAGTCCGCGTAGGTGTCGCCGCGGGCGTCGATCAGGCCGAAGGGGTCGCCCTGGCCGCGCACGTTCGCCAACATCTCGTCCGCCTCGTCCGTGACCGCGAGCGAGGCCGGGTCGGCCTTCAGGGCCGTCGAGGAGCCCGCGTGCGCGAGGCGCAGCGGGACGCCGCCGATGACCTTCCTCGTCTTCGTCATCCGCTTGCCGCGGCTGACCTTGTTGGCGAGCGTCGGGGCCTCGTCCAGCAGCCGCATGATCCGCGGCTCAAGCTGCTCCGTCAGAAACTGCCGGTTCGGGCCGACGTAGAGGATCGGGGCCGGATCCTGGTCGAGCCGGTGCCCGATCACGTCCAGCAGCGTCTCGGACTTGCCGCTCTGGGCGCCCATGACGCCGACCACCCGGCGGGCGCGGCGCTCCGCAATCGCCCGGCCGATCGGGACCGCGTAGGGCGTCAAGTACGGGTCGCGGGGGCCGGGATGGCCCGAGCTGGCGGGATACGCCCTGTTCTGCGCGCCCCAGGCGTCCGGGGTCAGCCGGGGGGTCGGGCGGACGAAGAGGGCGATCCGCTCCAGAAGCGCAGGAAGGTTCTTTCGCGCGTGCGCCCACCAGGTCGGCGCCGCGGCGGGCTGGTCACTGTCTGCCATCAGGGTGCCACGGGCCGGCGCGCGCGGAGCGCGCCGACCTTGCGAGGGAGGGAGCAGCGCCGGCTACCCGCGCAACGCGCGCGCTTCCCCGGCCGCTGCCTGCATCTTGTCCGCGACCAGGGTCAGCACCTCGTCGACGTGGGGCTGGAGCCGTTCCCGCTGCGCGATGTCCCGGGAGAACCGGCTCGGCATGTTCTTGAGCGCCGTCACCACCGCCCCGGTGAACTCGTCCATGACGCCCATCACGTCGAGGAGCGGGATCAGCTCGCCCTCGTCCTTGGCGATCCGCAGCTCGACCTCACGCTGCCGGGCCTGCTTGAGGCCGCTTTCGGCGGCGGTCTTGGAGCTGCGGCGGTCCTCGTCCCGGAGGAATTTGATGTAGCCCTGGACTGTCAGGATCAACGAGACTTTCCCCCGCACCGGAGGCGGGAACCAGCCCTCTTTGGCGAGCTGCCGGAGCCTCATCGTGCTCAACAGAAGCAGCCGCGCGGCCTGCTCCAGCGGGATCATCCCGGCATCTGACGGCTTTGAGTCTTCAGCCATTTGGACAGCCATTTCATGCAGTAAAGCCGGGATCGAAAAATCCCGAAAACGCGCCAAGAGCGCGAGCCTGGGACCCGCAACTTCCTGTACCAGCCAGACGGTCCCTAAGCCCTTCGGCCAGACTCGCCAGCCACCCCACCAGCCGAGCCAGCGAGCCCGTGGCGGTCGTCAGGGCCTTCCCGACAGGGGGAGGTACCGGGCGGAGGCGGACGCCCGCCAGCGACGCTCCTACGACGCGAGCGCGGGGAGCGGGGCGGGGGCGGCGGGCTCTCCCCCGGGAGGCCTGGGAAGGGGAGGCGGAAGCCGGCGGGGAGGCCGACCGCGCCGTACCGGGCCCGGGGCTGGGCGAAGACTGGGGAGGCGGCGGCCACCAGGGCGGTCCCGACCCCGAGGGCTGCGCCGCCGAGGGCGAGCACCCGGCGGTTGGGCGCCGCCTTGGGGTGGGCCGCGCTCATCCGCCGGCAGGCGTCCTCCGGGGTCAGGGCGACGGCGGCGACGAGGGCGAGGGCAGGGGAGCGCGAGAGCCCCTGGGTGCAGTGGATGAGCAGGCGCCCCGGGCGGAGGCCGAGGACGTCCAGGAAGACGCCCAGGTGGCGCGGGCTCGGCCCATCCATGCGCCCGTCGAACGCCGCCTCGATGTCGTGGAAGGCGAGGGGGAGGACGGGGACGGTGGGGATGAGGAGGGTGCCCCGGCCCGGGGAGCGGACCGAGACGACGAGGTCGGGCTTCCAGGCGTCGATGCTCTCGGCCAGGGCGTCGAGCGAGGTCGTGGCGATGGCGGTCACGGCGTCTCCTGGCGGGGCAGGCGCCAGTCCATGGCGACCCGGCCGCTGTCGGCGAGGAGCGGGAGCGCCCAGAGGGCGAGGGTCACGCCCACAACCCAGAGGGCGAGGGCGAGCATGTCGAGGGCGGCCTCCCGGGGGGGGGCACCCACGGAAGGCGCCCTTCAGGACGCCGCCCGGGACGGCGGCCCGCGCGGACTGGACCGCGGCTTGGTGGCTCCCCGGGGGGGCCCCGGGCGCCGGGGGCGCTAGGAGGGGCGTCCGGGGCTGCGCCCGGAAGGCCGGGGGGGGCGATCACATAGAGGGTCACCCCGTCCTCCCCGTAGGTGTGGGGGGCAGGCTCGCGCAGCTTGGGGACGTGCACCAGCTCCGGGGGCAGGTCGACCCGGAGCATGTGGCGTCCGCCGAGCGGCGTCCGGCACGCCTCGAAGCGCCCCTGAGCGTCGGCCCGGATCCTCAAGGCCATCTGCTTCGGCGACCATGCGACCGCGAAGCGGGGCCAGCCGTCGAGGCGGGCGATGGCCTCCGGGGCGAAGGTCAGCGTGACCTTCTCGGTGCCGCCGCGGACGCAGCAGGTCCCGAAAGCCACGGGGGAGGAGACGGTCGCCTTGGCTCGCGGCGCCAGCTCCTCGAAGTCGTCGTCGTCGAAGCCGGTCATCGCGTGCCCCTCCCGAAGCGGCCCGAGCGCGGGACGGGCCGCGGGGCGCTGGTGCGCGCGCTGCCCTCGGCGGCCGGGGCGGGATCGGCCCCCTGCGGGGCTTCAGTCCCCTGCGGGGCGTCCGCCCCCGTCTCCCCCACGACGTCCGGGAATAGCAGGGGGTTGTCCTCCAGCGGGGGCTCGTCCTCCTCCGGGACCTGGATGACCCGGACCTTCGCCGCCCGGGCTTGCCGCAGCAGGTCCGCCGTGCCGGCGCCTCCCTCGAAGGCGACCACCAGATCGGGGCGGACGAGGCGGAGCATCAGCCCGTTGCGGTCCGGGCCGGCGAGCTTGCTGCGCCCGACCCAGTTGGCGGGGCAGATCACCCGGTCGATCCCCCGGGCCTCGGCCCAGCGGTCCGCCAGCGTGTCCGCGCCGGTCGCCCCGCCCGTGACGACGAGGGTGAACTTGTGCTCCGCTGCGAGGGCGTCCAGCCGCTCGCGCAGATGGCGGGCCCGGGCGTAGTCGCGCCCGCCGCAGATGAGAACTCGCATGTCCGGTCTGGTCCCCGGGGCTGGTCAGTGGATCGTGCCGCCGGGCGGCGCGCCCTTCGGGGCGCGGGCCATCCGCGCCGCCATCGCCAGGAGGACGACGGCGGCGAGCGCATTCGAGAGGAAGCGCGGCATGGGTCTACCTGTCTGCCGGTTGAGGGGTGGGAGGGTCTAGAGCCGCCCGCAGGCGCTCCAGCGCCGCCCAGACCGCGGGGGCGCGGGCCGGCAGCTCCGCCCGTCCCGTCCCGATGTTGCGCTTCGGCCAGACGACGTCCCCGCCCGCGGCGAGGTGGTCCCGCAGGCGGCGGTAGGGCGCGACCCAGAGGCGGCGAACCGTCTCCAGGTCGTCGTCCGAGAGGTAGGCGGCGGGGTAGGTGGCCGGCGCCCGCTTGGTCACGAGGCCGACCGCGTTGGGCTCGCCCCGCATCTCCTTCGCCTGCCCGCCGAGGCCGACCCCGGCGCTGTTGTCGCCGTAGACGTAGAGGGTCGCTCGGTTGGCGCGCAGCGTCGCCCGGGTGATCCCGGCCTCGTAGCGCACCGGCACGGTCAGAAGCCGATCTTCCCGGCCATGCCGTTCAGGACTTCGACGTCGAGGTGGCCGACCTCGCCCTGGAAGGCGCCGTAAGCGGCCTTCGAGATCATCTCGTCCGGGATGAACAGCCCCGAGCGCTGGACCGCGATCGGGAGCCGCTTGCTCCCGGCCCGGGCGTAGACGTGCCCCCCGAGGTTGAGCGGGACGCGCGCCGGGAAGCGCCCGCCGCGGGTGAACGTCCCCGGGAAGACGTGCCGCTGGTTCCACGGGGCGGCGCTGACGCCCGCCCGCGTCTCTCGCGCGCCAAAGTATTTCAGGCGGATATTGCCGCCGGCCGACTTGATTTCGTAGGTCGGCGAGCCGGAGCTTGCCCGCTTCTTCTTCAGCGCCTTGCTAACCGTCCGCTTCTTCAGGCCGGTCTGCCCCGGCATGACTTGCTTGACGTGGGCGTGCGCGCGGTCGCCGATCTGGTTGAGCGCCTGGGTCGCGCCGGAGAGCGCGGCCTTCGGATCGACCTTCCAGCCGCCCCAGCCCTGCTTCGCGACGTTGATGCCCATCGGTCTACTCCTCAGCCGGTTGATCCGTCAGCGCGCGGAGGTGCGCGAGGACGAGCGCGGCGCCCATCGCGATCCCGGCCTCGAGCTGGCCGGCGCCCCAGGGGACGCGCTGCTGGGACGCGCGGATCGCGTCGAGCGGGTGCGGCGCCCCGGCGGCGAGCGCCGCGTTGAGGCCGGTGGCGAACGGGTCGGCCGCGGGCCGCTCCGCCGCCCAGGCGGCGAGCGCGGCTTCGAGATCGCGGGGGGTCACAGGACGTCTCCGAATTCCAGGCGCGGCCGATAGGCCGGGCGGCCGACGAAGATCGCCGGCAGGGTTTTGGTCTGGCTCAGGCCGTCCTCTCCGACCCAGTACCAAGTGAGGGACTTGCCGTCCCAGCAGCGGTAGGGGCCGGGCTCGAAGGGGCGCTTCGCGTGGAGCGAGGCCGGGAGGGCGTCGTATGCCTCCCGGGTGAACATCCGGTCCCACTCGTTCATCCGGGGCTTCACGACGGCCTCCGCATCAGGACCGCGCCGGGGACGTAGGTCGCGCTGCAATCGAGCACCGGCCGGAAGCCGCGGCGGCCCCAGAAGCGGGCGGCGACCGGGTCGAGGGCGACGAGCGAGCCGGACCGGAACAGGGCCGCCCAGGCGAGGAAACGCCGGATCGCGACGTCGGCCAGCCCGCGCCCGCGGGCCTCCGGGACGAGGGCGAGGTCGTGAAGCCACAGCGTCTCAGGCTGCGGCGGGGCGTCCAGCTCCGCGGTCAGGGGCGGCGCGGAGAGGTCCCAGGGGTGCGCGAGCAGGTAGCCGTAGACCCGGGCGCCCGGGGGGGCGACCAGGACGAGGCCCGTCCCGATCTGCCGGCGCGCCGCGAGGGCGTCGATGTCCTCCCAGAGCTGGGAGGGGTAGACTTCGGCCGCGAGCGCGGCGACTGCGGGGACGTCGGCGTGAAGCATCCCGCGCCAGTAGAAGGAGGCGGTCACTCGCCCGCCTCCCCGTCTTTGGGAACGAGCGACAGGTGCGGCCGCTTCCTGGCCGGGGTCAGGGCGTCCGCCTCGTAGACCGCGAAAGCCGGTATCGGGCCCGGCCGCGGGCCGGTCAGGATGCCGATCGCCTCCGCGAGTGCGGACAGGACCAGCCCCCGCTCCTCTGTCCCCGGGCAGAGAACGCATCCCATGCCCTGATCGTCCAGGGGGCCCAGGACCATCGCATCCTTGCCCTCGACCTGAACGGTGACGGTTACGGCGGTGTAGAGGCCCACGGGCTGGTCCCTCGTGATGGCGCCGCTGTTCGCCCGGCCCGCCCGAGGGCGATCCGTGGACGGGCGGGGCTTCGCGACGGGCCGGCGCCATGCGCCTTCCGCCGCTCGCGGCTCTCCCCGCTGGTATCTCGTTAGACGCTGGTCCGGGTGCCCCGGCGCCGCCCCTTCAAGGGGCGCGCCGCGTCGAGGTGGCCCGGGCGGACGCTATAGTCGCCGCTCGCGTGGCGCTGGAGCGTGTCCCCCGGGTGAAGGACAAGGCGCCGGTCGAGCAGGTGGACGATCAGCTGCCGGCCCTCGCTGCCGGCCCAATTGAGGGCGCAGACCCAGGGGTCGCGCTCCCGTTCGGGCAGCCGGCCGGTGAACGTCCAGGCGCCTACGACATCGGCACCGAGAGGGCGAGGCGGAGGAGGAGCGCAATCGCGGCCCCGGCCGAGACGAGAGCGAGGCTGACGATCAGCAGGCATGACGTGGCGTCGTCCATCTCGGGCATGGCGCCTCCGGGCGATCGTTCGCGAGGCCCGGCCGCGGCACCGCTGCTCATGGCCGGGCCTCGCTGGCGGGTGGAACGGCCCGCCGTCTCAGGGGGCCGCGAGGATCAGCGCTTGCACGCGCCGGTACTCGGTGGCCGCGTTCACGAACAGGACCCCGATCAGGCCGAGCCAGACGACGGTCGCAGCCACCAGGAGCGAGTAGAGCAGCCTGGCGCGGAGCGCGCGGTCCCAGGACGGGCGCCGGGCGACGCCGTAGTGGGTCACCGACTGCCCGTCTCCGAGGTAGGTGTCCCGGGCGTGGAGCCCGAGGCCGATACAGCCGAGGGCGTCGTGGATCAGGAAGGCAACGGCGAGGGGGAGACGCACGGGGCAACCTCCGGGGGGACGTAGGCCGGCGCCCGGGCGGCGAGCGGCTCGCCGCGCGCCAGGGCGAGGGTCGCGCGGAGCGCGCGGACCTCTTCGAGGACGACGGTGAGCTGGGCGTGCTGCGGGGACGCGGGAGGGAGGTGAGGCGCGCGGTCAGCAGGCGCTCCGTCATCTCCCCGAGCTGCATGATGACCTCGGTCAGGCCGTCCGCGTCCAGCTCGACCTCCTGCGCCCCGGGCGCGTCGTCGTCCGTAAGGTCAACCATCGTGCGGCGCATTGGCGATGTCCTCCCCGGAGACGAGCGGCTTGTACCGGCGGTCGTGGACCGAGACCTCGATCGCGGAATGCCCGCGGACGAGGAAGCGCCGGAACTCCAGGACCGCCTTCCCGTGGACGCGGCTCGCGTGAAGGACGACCTCGCCGCTCCGGGTCAGGGACACCTCGACCTCCAGCTCGCTCCCGGCCGCCTCGGCGGCACGAAGGAACAGCTCGAAGGCGCTCAGGGCGAAAGGGGCGGTCATGGCTGGTCCGGGTCCTCTGATCCTGGTCTGGTGCGCCCCGGTGCTGTGCGGGGAGGCCGGGGCGCACCTACTCGCGATCTGCCGGGACCAGACAGCGGGGCGAGGTCTCAGTCCGCGAGGGCGGCGACGAGCAGGATTGAGCCGTCGACCGCGATGGCGGCGAGGGCGATGGCGTAACCTGCGACCAGCGCGCCAGCCGTGAGGACGGTCAGGAGCGCGGATCGCAGGAGGCGCAGCGGCTATCTCATCGGCGGCTGGTGCATCAGCCCTTGGCGGGTAGAGGCTTCGGCAGCCGGGTTGAGAAGCGACCGACGAGGCACTCGTCGAGGTCGGGCGCGGACCGCTCGGCAGGGATACGGGACTTGAGACGGTCTCGAGCCAGTTGGGATATCGAGACGCGCGGGCTCACACCCTGGCTGAGCGCTTGGTGTTTCATCAGGGCACCGAGGAAAGAAGGAAGCCGTCCCGAGCGATGCCATGGGTGGCCGCATCGCATGCTCGCGCGCTCCTCAAGGGAGCGCGATCACGGCGATCCTGACCTGGGGCATCTGGTCGGAAGTGGTGGGAAGGCGCTGGCGATTTCGCACAAGCCGAGCCGTAACTCGGGCGGGAGAAAGCCCAAAAATGGGTCGGGCGGCAAGAGCTACGTTTTTGGAAATGCCGAAATTTGCGTTATGAAATTTTGTAACGCCGTACATCGCTGATTTTGTCAATTTTCTCAGAGGTTTGAACGCGATTGCGGACGCGATTTCCATAAAGGCAAATGCACAGAAAGTCGTTACGTCGATTTGTAACGCAGTATGTTTTTTGGCGCGGCGGCAGCGGTTTCGCGGGGGGGGGCGGCATACGGCTTGATTCGGCTTGGGCTCGGCGTCGGCACATCGCATGGTGCGCGCATGACTCACTTGCCCGGCCGCGCCTGAGCGGCCGGGCTTTTTCTTCAGCTTAGAGCATTTTCGGTTTAATCTGGATCATAGCCTGCCGCGGCGAAGAAGTTGGCGCACTCGTCGGGCGTGACGGTGTCGACGAGCCTCCCGATGGCCGACCAGAGCCCCTCGACGGTGCGCTCGGCGGCCTTGCGCAGGAGCGCCTTGAGCTTGGAGAAGGCCATCTCGATCGGGTTGAACTCGGGCGAGTAGGGCGGAAGGAAAAGCAACCGCGCACCCGCCGCTTCGATGGCGGCGCGCACGGCTGGCCCTTTGTGGCTGCCCAGGTTGTCCATCACGACGATGTCGCCGGGCTCGAGTTCAGGCACCAGCACGTGCGCGACATAAGCCTGGAAGGCGTCGCGGTTGATCGGACCGTCCAGCACGAAGGGTGCGGTGATCCCAGACAGGCGCAGACCCGCCACGAAGGTGGTCGTTTTCCAGTGACCGAGTGGCACGGGCGAGCGCAGTCGCTCGCCGCGCGGCGCGCGCCCACGCAGGCGGGCCATGTTGGTCGAGATCCAGGTCTCGTCGAGGAGCACGAGGCGCGCCGGGTCGAGATCGGGCTGGCCCTCGAACCACGCCTCGCGCGCCTCTCTCACGTCCGGGCGATCCTGCTCGGCGGCGTGGGCTGTCTTTTTCTGTACGTCAGGTCACGCTCATCGAGAAAGCTCCACAGCGTGCCCAGCCCCACCGTGAGATCCCGCTCATCCCACAGCCGGGCGCGCATCTCTTCCAGCGTGATGTCGTCGGTCTGTGCGATCAGGGCGCGCAGAAAGGCCTCGTGCGGATCAAGCTTCGAGCGGCGCGCCCGGCCCTGCGGACGCGCCGCCACCGTTCCGGTGGCCGTGAGGGCGGCCATCCAGCGGATCGAGGTCGCGATCCCGACCCCGAAGCGCGCCGCCGCCTGCCGACAGGAGGCCGCCGCAGCGGCATCCACCACGCGCTCACGCAGGTCCTGGCTGTAGGGTCGGCCCATGCATCGCTCCTCGTTCAGAGCGGTCAGTGAATCACCCCGAACTCGATCCGCAAACCCCGCGGTGACTCAGACCAAACCGAAAAAGCTCTAGCGTTACAGTTGCATTTTCTGGCGTGTCGACCGGCGCTTTGTGTGGCTGGGCTTATCGCGTCCCGCGCTCCACCTCGTCGCCGACAAGGTCAGCGGGCTCGTGCACCGCCCCGAACCCCCTGGGTAATTACGAGGGCGCGGTTGTTTCCTTCGTTGACCGACCCGTCCAGGAGGGCGATCTTTCGATCGAACAGCGCGACCAGAGTATCGATTGCCGCAGCGCGTTCGTCGTTGGCAAGCTGTGCGGCCAAGCGCTTCACGACGTCAATGATCGTCCCTTGGTCTTTGGTTCGTTCGAGACCGAGCTCACGAATATATGCCGTATGGTCGCAAAACAGTTCATTATGCCGGACAAGTTTGCGATTTTCGGACATGCGCGCAATTCGTCCATAGACATTCTCAATGAACCGTGCACTGGACTGTGTTGCTTCGGCTTCTCCGGTGGATTCGGGTGCGTCGAACAGAGAGGGCGGGTCGAGCCCTTCGCCCGCAAAGGGCAAAGCACCCGACTCGATCGCATATTTCAGGTGAAGCAACTCCAGATTATAGTGGTCCATGAAATTAGAGGTCGTCAGTACTCTGGTGAAGTAGCCAATATTTGGAGTATAGTCGATAAAATCTTGTTGATTGAGCTTGATCAACGCATCTCGGATAGGCGTTATCCCGAGGGAGTGGTGCTTCCGGCGAAGCTCGTCAGTTTTGAGCTGACTGCACACACCAAAACGATTGTAGATGATTTCGCGTTTAATAGTTGCATAAGCTCTTTCTGCGGCCGAGCCGTCTCTTGCGTCCATCTTGTCATCCACGCTGTTCGTGCACTTGAGCCAACCGTCACTGAAACCCGCTCGCGGGGACAGTTCGACGGGTCCGTAGATCAGTCCCGCTCTTCATCAGGCGATGGCGCACCCGCCGGGTCGGCGGGGTCCATCTTTTCGCGATCTGCGCAGGCCCTCGGCACCGGCGCCTCTTGAGCAGAGGCAGGACCGCACGACAGGCCGATGGCATTTCCGGCAGGCTTCATGGCTATCTCCGGTCATGGGAGGAGGCCCTGATTGGTGGACGTTGGATGCGCTAATTTAGTTAACAAAAAATTGCGAGTCACAATTCTCTCTCAAACCCCCTCGTGCTCGGCCGCGGCGTTGCAAGGGGGGAATGAAAGCCTCATTCAAACGGAAGAACCGAGTGCCCGCCTGCCCTTGCCGCTTTTTCCGTCTGCGGCAAAATGATATAATCTGTCAAAGTGGAGAGCCGAAAATGAAAGATTCGGTCAAACTGGAGAGCCAGGGCGTCTCTGAAAAGGGGTTCACAGGGGCGGTGTGAGCGCCCATGTGGTCGGGATGCGACACTTTGAACTGACCGATGCGCAGTGGGAGCGGATCGCCCCGCTGCTACCGCCGCAGAAGCCGCGGACGGGCCGGCCTGCCGAGGATCACCGTCGGGTGCTCAACGGGCTTCTCTGGATCCTGCGCACGGGCGCCCCCTGGGAAGGTCTGCCGACCCGCTACGGGCCTGTCGGCACGGTGTCGAGCCGGTTGTACCGCTGGCGCAAGGCGGGTGTGTTCGACCGCGTGCTCCGGCGCTTGAAGGCGCAGGCGGATGCTCGCGGCGAACTCGACTGGGACCTGCACTTTGTGGACGCGACGGTGGTGCGCGCCCACCAGCACGCTGCCGGCGCACGCCGGCTTGGCGCCCTCGGGGGTGAGGGCACGGTCGAGGGCATGGGCGAGGCGCTCGGGTGCAGCCAGGGCGGGTTCTCGACCAAGCTGCATCTGCGCGCTGAGGGGCATGGCAAGCCGATAGCGGCGGTCCTGACGGCTGGCGAACGCCACGAGCAGTTTGCGCTGGACGCGCTGGACGCGCTGATGGACAAGGGTGCTGTGCGGCGTCGGGGATGTAGCCGCCCCGCGCCTGCGTCCGCGCCGGGCGGCGGGAGACCGAGGCTACTCCAGCCCACCCGCCCGCCGCCGGCTCAAGCAGCGGCGGGTCGAGCCAGTCATCCCGACCCGCAGGGACCGGCCGCGTCAGCCCCACTTCGACACGGCCGCCTACCGGGAGCGCAACAAGGTCGAGCGGCTGATCAACCGGCTCAAGCAGTATCGCCGCATCGCGACCCGCTACGAGAAGCGGGCCGCCAATGGTACTCCCCCGGTTTCACGGACACCTCTGATACGCTCTTAACGGGCGGGGATGGCGCCGGATGGCGGAGACGAGACGGGAGTTACGCCCGAGTTCAAACGCGAAGCGGTCGCCTTGCTGGAGAGCAGTGGCCGATCGCAGATGCAGATCGCGGCCGAACTCGGGATCCAACCCTCCATGTTGCGGCAGTGGCGCACGGCGCTGCGCGAGGTCTCGCCTCGACCGCGGTCGGCAGGATCGGCGGGAGCGTCGCCCACGAGCCCCGTCGCATCCCCGGCAGATCAGGCGGCCGAGATCGCCCGCCTGCGGCGTGAGCTCGACCGGATGCCCATGGAGCGCGATGTCCAAAAAAGCGATCGGCACCTTCGCGGAGATGCCCAAGTGACGTTCGCCTTCGTCGAGCAGCATGCGCGCACCTGGCCGGTGCGTCTCATGTGCCGCGTGCTCGGAGTTCCCCCCAGCGGCTACTACGGCTGGCGATCACGCCCCGAGAGCGCCCGGTCGGCGTTCAACCGCCAGCTCCTAGAGGATATTCGGCGCATTCATGTCGGGCACCACAGGCGCAACGGCGCGCCTCGGATCCATGCTGCGCTGCGGGCCGAACGCCGATCGGCCAGCCGCGGGTGTGAGCGGGCGGGTAGAGCGCCTAATGCGCCGTTACGGCATCCGGGCCCTGGCGGGCCGCCGGTTCCGGCCCTGCACGACCGACAGCCGTCACGAGCTGCCGATCGCCCCGAACCTCCTGAAGCACGACTTCTCGGCGGTGGGGCTCAACACGGTCTGGCTGGCGGACATCACCTACTTGCCGACCAGGGAAGGCTGGCTCTCCCTGGCTGCCGTGCTCGATCTCGCCACGCGCAAGATCGTCGGCTGGTCCATGCGCGATCACATGCGGACCGAGCTGACCTTGGCTGCTCTGCTGATGGCGGGCCAGCGACAGCGGCCAGCTGTCGGGCTCATCTGTCACTCGGACTGCGGCGCCAATACGCAGCCGAGGCCTATCGCAAGCAGCTCGCCGGCATGGGGGCGAGGCCATCCATGAGCCGGACCGGCTGCTGTTACGACATCTATGGACGCCTCCCGCGGCAAGGTATTCCTCAGCGACGACCACGACCTTGGGTGCGTGAATCTATCCGGCCTGTCGGTGGAGCGATCACGCCCCTGGCCTCGATGGGGTCCGCTTCTTCCGTCCTCATAACGCTAGCGGCCTCGAAGGCCGTGTCGTAGGTCAGGATCGGAAGCGGCGGCCCACGCCGTGTCGCCATCGTCGGTCACCTCGCACGCATCGCCGCTCGCGCGACGATCTCGGTCGCCCGCGTCAGGCGCGGGCGTAATCCTCCTCGCGCCTCAGCATCGCCCAGGCTATCCGCGCGGTCTTGTTGGCCATCGCCACGATCCCCTTGTTGAACCCGCGCCGGTCGATCACCGCCTGGAACCAGCGTGAGCGCGGATCGGTCTTCGTGGCCAGGCGCAAGGCGACCGCGCGGGCGCCGTGCACGAGTTGGCGCCGCAGATAGTGGTTGGCCCGGCGTCCGACGCCCCCGAGGTGCGGCTTGCCGCCGGTGGAGTACTGTCGCGGCACCAAGCCGATCCAGGCCGCGAGTTCGCGCCCTGAGCGGAACTGGCGGGCATCGCCGACGCTGGCCTTGAGGGCGGTGGCGACGACCGGGCCCACGCCAGGCAACGTCATCAGGCGGCGGCAGACGACGTCTTCGCGGCAGATCGCCCGAAGTTGATCGTCGAGCCGCTCAAGCCGCGTCTCCAGGGTCTCCAACTCGTCGAGCAGGGCCGCGAAGGTGGCTCGCGCCATCGGCGACAGTCCCGCCTCGGAAAGTTCCGCCCGCACACGCGCTGGAAAGCGGGCCGCACCCTTCGGGTAGATGAGGCCGTACTCAGCCAGGAGCCCACGGGTATGATTGATCAGGTTCGTGCGTTGCGAGACCAGCCGATCGCGGACGCGATGAAGCGACTGCAGGTCTTGCTGCTCGGTCGACTTCACAGGCACAAACCGCATCGTGGGACGTGAGGCGGCGTCGAAGATCGCCTCGGCGTCGACGGCATCGTTCTTCGAGCCGCGCACGAACGGCTTGACGAAGCGCGGGTTGATCAGCCGAACCTCATGCCCGGCCGCGAGGAAAGCTCGCGCCCAATGATGGGCCGTGGCGCAAGCCTCCATGGCGATCACCTTCGGGGCGAGGCTGGCCACCAGCGCCGGAAGTTTGGTGCGCCCGACGCGCCGGGAGATCACCTGACCATCGGCATCGACGCCGTGAACGTGAAACGACTGCTTGGCCAGATCGATCGCGAGCATCTGCATGGCTCTTCTCCCTCTCGGTCTCGCCCAACCTGGGCGCGGAGCGGGAGGCGTCCATCCCATAACGCGCCGATGGAGAGCTTCTTCCACACGCTCAAGGTGGAACTGGTCCACCAGCGACGATCGGCGACCCGGGATGAGGCGCGGCGCGACCTGTTCGCCTACATCGAGGGCTACAACGACAGGCAGCGCATCCATTCGGCTCTTGGCTACGTCACACCCGAGCAAGCCGAGCGGAACGCGAGCTAACACCTGTGTCCGCGAAATCTGGGGAGGATCACCAACTATCTCGCCATAATCACGCTTCGCATTAACCATACTCTGACTCGCATGAGCTTGCGGAGACGCCCTAGAGCGTGTTATGAACCTACGATGTAGCGTGAGCGTTGCAAGGGCATGAGCACCGATGATGTAGCGTGAGCGTTGCAAGGGCATGAGCACCGATCGCGCCGCCTACCCGTCCGACGTGTCCGATGAGGAGTGGGCGCTGGTGGCGCCCTACCTGACGCTGCTGCGCGAGGACTCGGGCCAGCGTGACCACGATCTGCGCGAGGTGTTCAACGGCTTGCGCTACATCGTCAAGACCGGCGCGCCGTGGCGGTTCATGCCCCACGACCTGCCGCCGTGGGCAGCGGTCTACCAGCCGACCCAGCGCTGGTTGGCCGCCGAGTGCTTCGCCGATGTGGCCGGCGACCTGCGTGCTGTGCTGCGGCAGGCGGCCGGGCGTGAGCCGGAGCCCTCGGCGGTGATCCTGGACAGCCGGACCCAGCGCTCCTCGCCCGAGAGCGGCGAGCGGGCCGGCTACGACGGGGCCAAGCGCATGCGCGGGTCGAAGGTGCATCTGGCGGTCGACGCCCGGTCACGGGGTGGCGCTGCACGTCACGCCGGCGGATGTCGATGACCGCAGTCAGGTCGGCACGCTGACCTGCGTGGTCCAGGCGGAGACGGACGGGGGCGTGGAGAAGGCATTCGTCGACCAGGGCTACACAGGTGAGAAGGCAGCGACCGCAGCGCAGGCGAACGGGATCGCGTTGGAGGTGGTCAAGGCCCCGGAGGCCAAGCGCGGCTTCGTGTTGCTGCCGCGGCGTTGGGTGGTGGAGCGCTCGCTGGCCTGGGCGGTGCGCTGCCGCCGGCTGGTCAAGGACTACGAGCGTTATGCGAGCACACTGGCTGGAATGTACATGGTCGCCTTCGTCTGTGACATGCTCAGCAAGCTGGGACGCATAGTAGAAAGTTCATAACACGCTCTAGGGTGCGCTGCGGTACAGTTGCCGATTTTTCCGCCGGTGCTAGATAAAAATTTCATCAAACTGGAGAGCTAAGTGCGCCGCCCTACTATTGCCGATGTGGCCAAGGCTGCCAATGTCAGCGTATCAACAGTCGATCGTGTCCTGAAGCGCCGCCATCCCGTGCGGGAGGAAACCGCCGAGCTGGTACAACGTGCCGCGGAGGCCGTCGGCTATCATCTCGCTCAGACGGTCCGTCGCAGCGGCGAACAGGATCGGCCTGTCCGCACCCTCGGCTTCCTTCTCCAGCGGAGAAACGAGTTTTACGACACACTGGGGAAGCTCCTGCAGGAGACAACGGCTGCCTCGACGACCATCAGAGGCCGGTCGATGCTGAAGTTCCGGGACTACCAGGAGGAGGAGGTCGTCGCGGAACGCCTCGTCCAGCTTGGGCGGACATGCGATGCCGTGGCTGTCGTCGCCGCAGATCACCCACAGCTGACCGAGGCCATCGACATTTTGCACGAGAAAGGCGTGCCTGTATTCGCGTTAATTTCCGAGCTCACGGCGCCGAATCGTGCCGGCTACATAGGACTGGACTATTGGATGGTCGGCAAAACCGCGGCCTGGTTCCTCTCCAATATGTGCAGGACGCCGGGAAAGATCGCCATTTATGTAGGGAATCATCGCTTCCAGAGCGAAATTGCCAGCGAAATGAGTTTACGTTCGTATTTCCGTGAATATGCGAGGGATTTTCAGTTACTCGAGTCGGTGGTAACCCTCGATGAAGACGACATAGCTTATAAATATACAATTAATTTATTAAGAGAGACGCAGGATCTAGTTGGCATTTACGTCGCTGGCGGCGGCATCAACGGCGTCATCCGGGCGTGCCGTGAGGACCCGAGCACCTCGTCCCGAAACCTCATGATTATTGTAATGGAAGGGACTCAAGAGGCGGCTAAAGCACTCCTTACCGGTGAGATCAAAGTGATCCTGGCGCACCCAAAGAAATTGTTAGCTGACACCCTGGTCGAAGCGATGGCGAAATCAACGATGATTAACCAAGGCGCCTACTACGTGCATCCTAGAATTCAGTTCGATATACGGACACAAGCAAATTGGATTCCTGAATCTGAGTTGCTGAAGCCGTATAAGCCCGGGCTTCCATGGCGGAGGGACATACCACGGAACCCGACATAGAGGGGCGTATCGCCGCTGCCGTCATCAGACGGGAACTTGAGCGTCTGAGCAAACAGAAGCTGATCGAACTACGAATAATTTGAACCATTCGAGTATTTGGGAAAGGGGTAGCGTCCACGGACGAGGTGTAATTTTCAGGGGGTCCGGGGTGGGGCTTGGAGTGGCCATCGGAGCTGGCGGCTAAGGTGGAGTTTGCGGACTTCAACCCGAGCCGGGAGCACCCGATGACCGACGACAGAGTGGCACTGATCGAGGCCCTGCAGAAGGCCGACGACGGCAACTTCCTGCGCAGCCTCGCCGAGACCGTCCTGCAGATCCTGATGGAGGCCGACGTGGAGGGCCTGATTGGGGCGGGCCGCTACGAGCGCACGGGCGAGCGCAGCACCTACCGCAACGGCTACCGCGAGCGCAGCCTCGACACGCGGCTTGGCTCGCTCAACCTCAGGATCCCCAAGCTGCGCACCGGCAGCTACTTCCCAGGCTTCCTGGAGCCGAGGAAGACGGTCGAGAAGGCGCTGGTGGCGGTGATCCAGGAGGCGTGGATCGCCGGCGTCTCGACCCGGCGCGTGGACGAGCTGGTGCAGGCCATGGGCCTGTCAGGCATCTCGAAGTCGAGCGTGTCCAAGCTGTGCAAGGATATTGACGAGCGCGTCACGGCGTTCCTGACGCGTCCGCTCTCTGGCGCGTGGCCCTATCTGTGGCTCGACGCCACCTACCTGAAGGTGCGCGAGGGCGGGCGCATCGTGTCGGTGGCCGCCATAGTCGCCGTGGCGGTGGACACCGAGGGCCGGCGAGAGATCGTCGGGCTGCACATCGGCCCGTCCGAAGCCGAGGTGTTCTGGACCGACTTCCTGCGCAGCCTGGTCAAGCGCGGGCTCTCGGGCGTGCAGCTCGTGATCTCGGATGCCCACGAGGGTCTCAAGGCCGCGATCCGCCGGGTGCTCAAGGCGACGTGGCAGCGGTGTCGTGTTCATTGGACCCGCAATGCCCTGGCCTACGTGCCGCGCGCCCAGCAGACGATGGTCGCGGCGGGCCTGCGTCACGCCTTCCAGCAGACGGATCAGGCCGCGGCCCGCGCTGCGCTCCACCACCTCGCCGAGCAGCTGCACACCCGCTGGCCGAAGCTTCACGGCTTCATCGCCGAAACCTGCGAGGACGTTCTGGCCTACATGACCTTCCCGGCTCAGCATCGCACTAAATTGCATTCGACGGATGTGATGGACAAGACCGCCCGCACCTTTCGTGGTAGGTTTCTTGTCGCGCGGGCGACCTCGTGGCGAAGAGTGGAGCCTCGGCTGCAAGCTCCGTCGGGCCGCCTCATCCGAGCCCTGCCGGCTTGAGGCGTCCGCGCGCCGCCTTTGAGGGACGCGGCGTCCAGTGCGCCACGACCTGCTCGTAAGCCGTCTCCGCCCGCCGGGCGATCTCCATCTCCTGCTCGCGTAACGCCTTGACGTTGTAGGCGTAGGCTGGACCGCGCCGGTTGCCCTTCTTCTGCGGCAGACCGGCCTGCAGTTCGAGACCGCGCACCTTGGTGGCCACGAGGGCAGGGCGAGCCCAGAGATAGTCCGCCTCCTTGGTCAGCAGGTGCCAGCAGAGCACGGCGAGCTTGCGCGCCGTGGCCACCGCCGCGATCTGGTGACCGCGCCGGGCGCGCACCCGCACGAAGAACGCGTGCAGCGGCCCTGGGGCCTTGGCGGCGGCCCAGGCCGCCTCGACCAGCATCGCTCGGGCATGGCTTCGCCCCGCCTTGCTGATGCGGCCGTGCTGGGCGAGCCCGAGGCCGGATTGGCGCACGCGCGGGTTCAGCCCGAAGTAGCTCACCAACTTCTGCGGGCTGGGGAAGCGGCGCACGTCGCCGATCGCGGCGGCGAGCCCGGCGGCCACCGTCACGTTGATGCCGGTGACGGTGAGCAGGCGGCGCACCACGGGACTGTCGACCGTCGCTTCGCCGATCGCTCGATCGAGGACGGCAAGGTCCTCGCCCAGAGCATCGAACTCGCGCAGGTGCCGCCGCACCGCCGCGTGCTCGTCGTCGGGCAACGCCTGCCGTTCCAGCCAGGCTCGGCCGACCCGGCTGAACAGGTCGGCGTGCGGGCATGGCGGCACGAGGTGAGCGTGCAGGATCGCGTGGGTCTCGTTCTTGAGGCACGTGCGATGGCGCACGACCTGATTGCGCCGCGCCACGAGCCGGCGCAGCCGCTCGGTGGCCGCGTCCGGCGTCCAGACCTCCGGCAGGTAGCCCGCCGCATAGAGGTTGGCGAGCACGCCCGCGTCGATCTTGTCGGTCTTCACGTGCGCATGGGCGATCGCCTTCACCTGCAGCGGGTTGGCGATCACCACCCGCGCCACGTGCGGTTTTAGCAGATGCGAGACGGCCATCGCGTTGCCGGTCGCCTCGATCACCACCTCATCGCTGGCCTGCAGGGTGCGGGCAAAGCCCTCCAGTCCGCTGCGGGTCATGTCGACCCGGCCGGCATGCCTGAGCCGGCCGTCCTCCCACACCACCACCTCGGCGAAGGTGCGGTGGAGGTCCATTCCGATCACGCGTCGCATGCGCGCTCCTCCTGGTCAGGTTGCGAGGGGGAGCGGCGGGCGACACGACACCTACGGATCCGCGCTCACGGCGCAACCGGGCGAGTCGCAGAGGCGGCCAGCTACTAACACGAGCTCTCAGCTCATCGTATGCATCGGCCTGCCCGCACCTTCGTGCTCCCGGTGCCTCTGTCCCGGATGGTCGCACCATACGCCAAGCCCAGCAGGAGCTCAGCCGAACCGCGGCACCGCCATCCTCATACCGGTTACAAACCCGCTTGAACGCCTGAACAAGGAGATCAAGCGACGCGCTGATGTGGTTGGGATCTTTCCCAACACCGACTCGATCCAGCGCCTCATCGGCGCGGTGTTGCTGGAAGCCAACGACGAGTGGCAGCTGCAGCACCGCTACATGCAGGTCGAGGGCATGACCGGCCTCACGTCGGCGTTGATCGAGGAGGCGATCACTCTTCCACCGCAGGCCGCCTGACCGATGGCCGCTCCAACTCCACCCCCAAAGTCCACCTCGTTGACGGACGTGACCTGGAAAGGGGAGCCGGGCCGCAAGGCCCGGCTCTGGCGCAGCACCACGGCAGCACGGTCAGGCGATCGCGGACTGGATCCAGCGCAACAGGTCGCCCTTCGGCGCCGCCCCGACCTTCTGGCTGGCGAGCTTGCCGTCCTTGAAGATCATCAGGGTCGGGATCGGGCGGATGCCGTATTCCGAGACGATGCCGGGGTTCTCGTCCACGTTCACCTTGGCGATCTTCACCCGGCCCTGCATCTCGCTCGAGATCTCCTCGAGCACCGGCCCGATCGCCTGACAGGGACCGCACCACTCGGCCCAGAAATCGACGACGACGGGCTCGGAGGCCTCGAGGACATCCTGCCTGAAGCTCGCGTCGGTCACCTTCACGGTTGCCATCGCAAAACCCTCCTATGTCCGGGACGCCGCAAACCCGGCTTCACCGCGGCGTGAGTGCCGCTTAGCAAGCTGCGAGAGCCCGATCAAGCTGGATAACTAATGCAATTGAGAATATATGAACTCCAATATCCCAAGATATATTCTATGAAGGTTCTTGAGTTCGTTATTGCCCGCGCCCCTTGCGCGACGTAGGTTTCCCTGATTTCCTTGAGGGATGGGCCGCAGGTAAGCAACCACGCCCGCGGCAGCGGGCTCAGGCGCGGATGGTCTTGAGGATGTTCGCGAAGGTGCCGGCACCTGAGGGGCGAGCGGTGTCGACGACCGTACGGTCGTCCGCCTCGCCCGCGGGCGCCCACATGGCCCGACAGCCGTTCGTCACCTTCCGCTGCACCACCGCCGGGCGCAGGGCTCGCTCGCAGCCGTTGTTAGTGACCGCCACACGGTCGGGATGGCCGAGGAAGACCAGAAGCTGATCGCGAGCCCGGCCGATTTTAGCCTGCAGAGCGCGGGTCAGATCGCAACGGCTTGGTACGTGCAGGATGGCGGACAGACGCCGCTCCAGCGCCCGGCGCTTGGCCGCGAGCGTCGAGGCCGCCAGGCCGGTGACGCGCTCGGCCAGGCTGAACACCGACCCGAGCCAGAGTTGCAGGCGGAGCGGCACCGGGTCGTCGCTCACCTCGACCGTATAAGCGACCTCGCGCGCCAGATGCGCCAGGCAGGTCTGGTGACGCTCGCCGTGGCCCTGCTGGGCGGTGGAGCGGTCCGACAGCCGCACCGCGGGCCGGTGCCCGTCCATCATCGCGTGCACCACCGCGGCGGCTCGGGTCGGGGCAGCGTGATGCACCACCGCCTCGTCCGAGCGGAAGACCCCTCGCGCCGCTCCTTGCGATCAGTGGAGGGCGGCTTGGAGTAGGTGCGCGAGGTCTTCTCCGGCCGCTGCAGCCGCAGCACCGGCTCGATCAGCTCCTACTTGCTCAGGCGCTCCAGCTCGCTGCGGCTCATCCCACGAGGGAATCAGCGAAATCCACGCCGCGCGAGGGGCGTGGGCAATACCGAATTCAAGGCCATGCATGAAATATACTTTGGGATATATGATCGTGTATATTCCTGGTGATAAAACAATCTGTCCGATTGGCGACATTATAATCTATATTTTGGTATATGGTCTGCAATATGGAACTAAATATAATTCTATGACATCTTTGCAAGCTTCACGAACAAGCGCATACGGGTCGAGCACCGTGAGTGCTTCACTTGGAGCGACCGCCATGCCCCTGAAGGAACGACTGATCGGCGACCCCGCCGCGGAGATCTGCGTCCAGACCTTCCTGAAGGGCGAGCCGATCACGACCCTCGCGAAAGGCCGCGTCTATGTGGTCGTGTTCTGGGCGATCTGGTGCGCCCCATGCAAGGCGGCCATCCCGCATCTCACCGCCCTGCAGCTCCGGCATCCGCAGGTTCCGGTCATCGGCGTCGCCGTCGACTGGACGGATCTCGGCGAGATCGCGGCCTTCGTGCGCGATCAGGGCGACGCGATCGGCTACCGGATCGCGGCCGATCTGCCGCTCTCGCCCGGCGAGCGTCAGGGCACGATGGGCCGGACCTGGTGCCGGGCGGCCTATAATACCGCCGTCCCAACCGCCTTCATCATCGATTGCGACGGCCGGATCGCCTGGATCGGCGATCCCCTGGAGAGCGACGACCCGCTCGCCGCGGTGGTCGAGGGGCGCTGGGACCTCGCGGCGGCCCGAGAGAAACTGGAGGCGGTCCTGCAGCGCGACAAGGTGCGGGAGCTCCGGAGACTGGAGGAGACAGTCGAGCGCCATCTCGCCGCGGGAGACCGCACCGGCCTCCTGCAGGCCTACGACGCGGCGTTCGCGGCCGATCCCGGCCTCGAGCCACTCCGAGGTCTGGACAAGTTCGCGCTGCTGCTGGCCACCCGCCATGCGGCGGCCCTGGATTACGCGCGGCACCTGATCGGGGCGGTCGTCGTGGACCAGATTGAACCGCTCATCCGCCTCGGCACCATGCTGGCCAAGGCGGCCGAGCAGGGCACGCCGGCGCCGGACAGGCCTCCGGCCGCCGCTTTCTCCACACTCGTTCCGCTCATCTACCGCTTCAGCACCATGCTGGCCGAGGCGGCCGAGCAGGGCACGGCGTCGCCGGACTGGCCTCCGGCCGCCGCGAACCTGGCGCTGTCGGCGTTCACCCGGGCGGAGGCCTTGTTCGGCGAAGGGACCGACACCATCACGCGGGTGATTCTCGCGGACACCGCCGCCCGGGCCCTGCTCGTCGTCGGCCGGACCGCCGAGGCCGCCGACCGCGCCCGGGCGGCCCGTGCCCTCGCGCCCGCCGCCTTCGCCCTCGAGCCCGACATAGACCTGGCGGCGACCATCTCCCAACTCGACCAGCTCGTCGCGCACTGCGATGCGGCCGCCGGGCGCCGCGATGGAGCGACCTGCCGGCTCGACGAGGCGTGACCCGCGGGCGGGAAGCCGACGCGCGACATCCGCGCCGGTTCGACCGTGGGAGCCTCCCGGTCTCGTTCGACAAGGCAGACGAGGCGCTCCGGCCGGGCCGCGGCCGGCGCGCCGCGATCAGGAACGGTGCAGGTCCGGCATGATCCTCGGGCGAGGCTCTGGGCGCATGCAGGCCGCCCCGGCCCGGAGCGCTCCCGGGGATGCGGCGGATCAGCCAGGCCCCGAGGTCAGTACGACAACCAAGACGTGATGGACCGCCTTTCATCCGGATCGTGCCCGGCGGAGCACATCGATCCGAGAGGCTTCCGTTCACACGGACGCTCCTCGCTCATTACGGGCCGTTGCGAAGGCCCCTCTTCAAGGAAATCAGCATGAAACCGCGGAAGCACTCTCTCCCCCACCCGACCGGCAGACCCGGCCCCGCCCTGCGCCTCGATGCGGCGCCGCACGGGCGGGCCGAGGCGGGCGGGCCCGAGGTCGCGTCCTTCACCCTCGACAACGGCCTCGACGTGGTCGTCATCCCCGACCACCGGGCGCCCGTCGCCACCCACATGATCTGGTACCGCAACGGCTCGGCCGATGATCCGCTCGGCCAGTCCGGCATCGCGCATTTCCTCGAGCACCTGATGTTCAAGGGCACCGCGAAGCACCCGGCGGGCGCCTTCTCGAAGACGGTGTCGAGCCTGGGCGGGCAGGAGAACGCCGGCACCTCCTTCGACTTGACGAACTACTACCAGCGCATCGCCCGCGACAACCTGAAGACCATGATGGAGTTCGAGGCCGACCGGATGACCGGCCTCGTCCTCGACGAGTCCGTCGTCGCGCCGGAGCGGGACGTGGTGCTGGAGGAGCGCCGCATGCGGGTCGAGACCGACCCGAGCGCGCAGCTCTCCGAGGCGATGGCGGCCTCGCTCTTCGTCCACCACCCCTACGGCATCCCGATCATCGGCTGGATGCATGAGATCGAGGAGCTCAACCGCGCCCACGCGCTCGCCTATTACCGGCGATTCTACACGCCCGAGAACGCGATCCTGGTCGTGGCAGGCGACGTGACCGCCGACGAGGTGCGCCGCCTCGCCGAGGCCACCTACGGGCAGGTGGCGCCCCGCGGCGAGCGCCCGGTGCGCCTGCGCCCGCGCGAGCCCGAGCCCCGCGCCGCCCGACGCCTCAGCGTCGCGGATCCGAAGGTCGAGCAGCCCACGCTGCAGCGCTACTACCTCGCGCCCTCCTGCATCACCGCCCGGGAGGGAGAGGAGCACGCCCTCGAACTCCTCGCCGAGGTGATGGGCGGCGGGCCGACCTCCTACCTCTACCGCTCGCTGGTGATGGAGCAGGGCGTCGCCGTGAGTGCCCACGCCTGGTACGTGGGCGCGGCCAAGGACGACACCCGCTTCTCGGTCTACGCGGTGCCGGCCGAGGGCGTCTCCCTGGAGAAGCTGGAGGAGGCGGTCGACACGGCCCTCCGGCGCCTGCCCTCTCAGGCTCTCGCCCCCGAGGCGGTGGAGCGGGCCAAGACCCGGCTCGTCGCCTCGATGGTCTATTCCTCGGACAACCAGTTCAACCTCGCCAGGATCTACGGCACGGTGCTCGCCATCGGCAAGAGCATCGAGGAGGTGCGCCGCTGGCCCGCCGACATCGAGGCCGTGGAGGCGGACCGGCTCGCGACTGCGGCCGAGCGCTACCTCACCCCGGCTCGCTCCGTGACCGGCTACCTGATCAAGGCCCACGAGGCCGATGCGGCCGTCGCCTGACGGCTGCCGCCCGCCCCCGACCTGAACCAAGACAAGAGGTCCCCATGGCCGACCCCAGCATCCAGACTGCCGCCCTCGCCACCCCCTCTTCCCCGGTCAAGGCCAGGTCCGTGATCGCCGCAAGCGGTGTCGAGGCGTGGCACGTCGAGTCCCCCGTCGTCCCGCTGGTCGCGCTCGCCTTCACCTTCGAGGGCGGCGCCGCCCAGGACCCGGAGGGCAAGTCCGGCGCGGTGCAGATGCTGTCGTGGCTTCTCGACGAGGGCGCCGGCCCCTACGGCTCGGACGCCTTCCAGGAGCGGCTCGCCGCCCGGGCGATCGAACTGAACTTCCACGCCAGGCCGGACGCCATCGGCGGCTCGCTCAGGATGCTGGTCAAGCACGCGGACGAAGCGATCGAGCTTCTGGCACTCGCCCTCGCCGAGCCCCGCTTCGACGAGGCGGCGGTCGAGCGCGCGCGCGCGCAGATGCTGATGAGGATCCGCCGCCAGCAGAACGACCCGGGCGTGATGGCCTCGCGCCGCTTCTTCGCCGAGGCCTATCCGGGCCATCCCTATGGCCGCCCCTCCGGGGGCACGCTCGAGAGCGTGGCGAGCATCACCCGCGGCGACCTCGTGGCGCTGCACCGCCGGCTGATCAGCCGCGCGCGGGTCAAGGTCGCGGCAGTGGGCGCGATCGGCGAGGCGGCGCTGCAGCGGGCCCTCGACGCGGCCTTCGGCCGCCTCTCCGAGGGCGGACCGCTCGCCGAGGTGCCGCCGACGCGGATCGCCGGCCTCGGCCGCCGGGTCGTGGTGGATCTCGACGTGCCGCAATCGGTGATCCGCTTCGGCACCGACGGCGTGCCGTGGCGCGACCCGGACTACTTCCCGGCCTGCGTGCTCAACCACATCCTGGGCGGCGGCGCCTTCACGTCGCGGCTGTTCCAGGCGGTGCGCGAGAAGCGCGGCCTTGCCTATTCGGTAGGCACTTCCCTGGTGAGCCACCGGGCCGCCTCGATGACCTGGGGCTACACTGCCACTAAGAACGAGCGCGTGGGCGAGGCTCTGTCGGTGATCGGCGAGGAGATCGCGCGGCTCACCCGTGACGGGCCCTCCGACGAGGAGCTGCAGAAGGCCAAGGACAACCTCACCGGCTCCTACGCGCTCGGCTTCGGCACCTCGACGGAGATCGCCGGCCGGCTCGTCCAGGTAGCCTTCGAGGGGCTCGGCATCGACTATATCAGCCGCCGCAACGGCCTGATCGCCGCAGTGACCCAGGACGACATCCGCCGCGCCGCCGCCCGCACCCTCGGCGACGGCCGCCTTCTGGTGGTGGCCGCGGGGCGCCCGACCGAGATCTAGCTGTTGTTGCTATGGAGGTTGTCCATCCGAGGGTTGGGAGCGAGGCTGTGGTTGCCACACCTGCAGCCCGGCTCGCGGAGCCTCGGATGGACGCCCACCAGAATGCCCCCTCCGTAGTCGATAGCTCATCGTACCGCGGCTGGCGCAGGGCTGGACGGTGAGTGCGCTGGCGCTTGGGATCAGCAACGCTTCAGGCGCGCGGGCGCACGCTCGCGGCAGGGTCGGCCGGCAGGGCCATCGACGAACGTTGATGGAGGTCGTGAGGAGCTTGAGCGTACTTGCAATGGCTGCCGCGATGCTCGGCGGCCCCACTTTGCGGGTGCTGCACAGGCCGCGCCGGTCTCACCCCTGCTGAGCGCGGCTGTGGAGAGCGACACCGTCCAGAAGGTGGATTGGGCCTGCGGGCCGGACTTCCACCTCAACCCGTGGGGCCACTGCAGTCCGAATTGGTTGCTGATCATAGACCCCGAACAGGGTGCTGGTGTCCCAGCCGAGCCGATCGGCCTCGGGCCCGAACTCGTCCACGAAGCGGCGGCAGTTCTCCAGGGTGGTCGCCCAATCCTCCGGGAGGAATCCGGGGCAGGGCGCCTGGCCGGGCGAGAGGCTGGCGAGGCCGCGGGACCATTCGAGGACGGTGGGGGGAGGACGAATCAGCGGGGCTCATGCTCCCGGGTAAGGCCCTGCCGGAAGGTACCCGCAAGGGCCAGAACTGGTGCACTGAGGCTGTGCCGACAATTGTGCCGGCCTCGTCCAGGTGCAGCCGGCGCTACCCGGCAGTCGGCAGAGCGAAGCCTGTGCCGACCTGTGCCGGCTTCTGTGCGTCCGAAAACACCCTTTGTTCCGTCTTGTCCGCGATGTCCGCGCTCGCAAGCACAGGAAAACAAAGGAAAATTTGGCTGGGGCGCCAGGATTCGAACCTGGGAATGGCGGTACCAAAAACCGCTGCCTTACCGCTTGGCGACGCCCCACCGCGGGGATGCGGCTTCCATAGCGGCGCGCGCGGGGCGTGGCAACCACCCGGTGGAGCCGCGCCGCGCCCGGTGCTAAGCCCCGGGAGAGGGCCGCGAAGCCCAGGGAGGACGCCGATGAGCAACGGGCCGCAGAAGATCGCGCTGGTGACGGGGGCCGGGTCGGGCGTCGGGCGGGCGGTGGCCCTCGGCCTCGCCGGGGCCGGCTACGACGTCGTGCTCTCCGGGCGCCGGCCCGAACCCCTCGCGGCCGTCCAGGCCGAGATCGAGGCGAAGGGCCGCCGCGCCCTCGCCCATCCGACCGATGTCGGGGACGAGGCCTCGGTCGCCGGCCTGTTCTCCGCCCTCGTCGAGACCTTCGGCCGGCTCGACCTCCTGTTCAACAATGCCGGGATCGGCGCGCCGCCCGTGCCCATCGACGAATTGCCCGTCGCCACGTGGCGCGCGGTGGTCGATACCAACCTCACCGGCGCCTTCCTGTGCACGCGCGAGGCCTTCCGGCTGATGAAGGCGCAGTCGCCCCGCGGCGGGCGCATCGTCAACAACGGCTCGATCTCCGCCTACGCGCCGCGCCCGAACTCGGCGCCCTACACCGCGACCAAGCACGCGATCAGCGGGCTCACCCGCTCCAGCTCCCTCGACGGCCGCGCCTTCGACATCGCCTGCGGGCAGATCGACATCGGCAATGCCGGGACCGAGATGACCGCCCGGATGCAGAGCGGCGTGCTGCAGGCGGACGGCTCGACCCGGAGCGAGCCCGTGATGGACGTGCGCCACGTCGCCGATGCCGTCGTCTACATGGCGGGCCTGCCCCTCGACGCCAACGTGCAGTTCATGACCGTCATGGCGACGAAGATGCCCTATATCGGCCGCGGCTGAGGCGGCACCCGCCATGGAACGGGCGCCGCCCATGCGCTATGGGGAGGGGGAGCGGGGGCGCTGACGCGGCGCCCGCGGCACCCCATCTCCCGCTCACCACCCCGCCGCCCGCAGCCCCAGCCTGTCCCGTTCCGATGTTGATGCAGACCAATCCCACGACCGCGCCGACGCGGCCCGCCGACCCGGTCGCGCGCCGCCGCACCTTCGCGATCATCTCCCACCCGGATGCCGGCAAGACCACGCTCACCGAGAAGCTGCTGCTCTTCGGCGGCGCGATCCAGCTCGCCGGCGAGGTCAAGGCCAAGCGCAACCGCATCGCCACGCGCTCCGACTGGATGGGCATCGAGAAGGAGCGCGGCATCTCGGTCGTGACCTCGGTCATGACCTTCGAGTACGGCGATTGCGTCTTCAACCTGCTCGACACTCCCGGCCACGAGGACTTCTCGGAGGACACGTACCGCACCCTCACTGCGGTCGATTCCGCCGTGATGGTGATCGACGCCGCCAAGGGCATCGAGGCGCGCACCCGCAAGCTGTTCGAGGTCTGCCGCCTGCGCGACATCCCGATCGTCACCTTCGTCAACAAGCTCGACCGGGAGGCCCGCGACCCGTTCGACCTCCTCGACGAGATCGAGAAGACGCTCGCCCTCGACGTCGCCCCGGTGACCTGGCCGATCGGGCGCGGGCGCAGCTTCGCGGGCACCTACGACCTCGCCGCCCGCCGCGTGCGCCGCCTCGACGCGGCCGACGAGGCCGGGACCGTGCCGGTCTCCGGCTTCGACGACCCGCTCTTCGACGCGCTCCTCCCCGAGCCCGGCGCCGCGCAGGCCTGGCGCGAGGAGGCCGAACTCGCCGCGGCCGGCTGCAAGCCCTTCGACCTCGCGGCCTTCCGGGAGGGGCACCTCACCCCGGTCTTCTTCGGCTCGGCGCTGCGCAATTTCGGGGTGCGCGACCTGATCGACGGGCTCGCCAGCGTCGCGCCCCCGCCGCGCGGCCAATCGGCCGACCGGCGCGAGGTCGAGCCCGGCGAGCCCAAGATGACCGGCTTCGTCTTCAAGATCCAGGCGAACATGGACCCCAACCACCGGGACCGGATCGCCTTCCTGCGGGTCTGCTCGGGCCGGCTGTCGCGGGGCATGAAGGCGCGGCTGGTGCGCACCGGCAAGCCGATCTCGCTCTCCGCCCCGCAATTCTTCTTCGCCCAGGACCGCGCCATCGCGGACGAGGCCTATGCGGGCGACGTGGTCGGCATCCCCAATCACGGCACCCTGCGCATCGGCGACACCCTCACCGAGGGCGAGGACCTCGTCTTCCGCGGCGTGCCGAGCTTCGCGCCCGAGATCCTGCGGCGCATCAAGCTCACCGACGCCATGAAGGCCAAGAAGCTGCGCGAGGCCCTGCAGCAGATGGGCGAGGAGGGGGTGGTGCAGCTCTTCCTGCCCCATGACGGCTCGGCCGCCATCGTGGGCGTGGTCGGCGCGCTGCAGCTCGACGTGCTGAAGGAGCGGCTCCAGGCCGAGTACGGGCTGCCCATCGACTACGAGGCGACGCGCTTCACCATCTGCCGCTGGATCGAGGCCGCGAACCCCGCCGAGCTCGACAAGTTCGTGGGCGCGCACGGCTCCTCCATGGCCGCCGACCTCGACGGAGCCCCCGTCTTCATGGCGACCACCGCCTTCTCGCTGCGCTACGAGCAGGAGCGCTGGACCGAGATCCGCTTCTCCGACGTGAAGGATTACCAGAAGCGCGCCGCGGCCTGACCGGCCGGGGCGCCGCGTTCGGCGCCGGCGGCGCCCGCGCGGCTCAGACCTTGCCGAGCATCGGGAACTCGCTCGTGAGCGGCGAATCCGACGGCGGAACGCGCTCGCGCTTGCGCGGGCGGCGGTTCAGCACCTGCTTGAGCTTCGCCTTCAGCAGGGCGAGGTCGAAGGGCTTGAGGATGAAGGCGTCGGCCCCCGCGAGGTGCGCCACGTTGATGTCCTCGAACCCGAAGGCCGTCTCGGTGAGGATGAAGGGCGTGTTCACCAGGGTGTCGTCGGCGCGGATCTCGCGCAGGAGCTGGATCCCGTCCATCGGCTCCATGTCGAGGTCCGAGATCACGAGGCCGTACTTGCGCGCGCGGAGCATCTCGAGCGCCTGAGGCCCGTCCGTCGCCCCGTCGACCTCCGGAAAGCCGAGCCGGTTCATCAGTTCGGTGACGAGGCGAAGGAGCTTCACCTGATCGTCGACGATGAGGATCGGAGGAGCGTCGCTCATGCGGACCAACCAGACCTGTTTGCGGTGACGCGCCGGCCGAGGGCGGCGCGTGCGATGGGCGAACACCACCGCAAAATGATTGAGGAAGCGCTACGCCGATCCGTCACCTCTCCCCGTCGAGCCTCAGACGAAGAGGTGATCGATGCCCTGCTTGGCCATCGAGTCGGCCTGCAACGCCCGCGCGAGATTGTGGACGATTCCCGCCTTCGGCGTTCCGCGCTGGAGCATCGGCAGGATGTTGGCCTTCTGAAACAGGGCATCATTCGCCGCGTTGCGCTGGACGATGTTGAACGAGGTGAAGAACTCGCGCTTGACGATCTCGCGCCACTCGATGATCTGGACGTCGCGGTGGCGCCGGTCGTTGGCGATGCGCGCGAAGGTGTCCTGCACGGATTGGCGCTCGCCCTCCAGCACCTGGATGAAGTAGCCCTGCTCCAGGAGCAGGAAGCTCGTGATGACCGAGAACTCGTTGCGCTTCTGCGCGTGGCGGGCGATCTCGCCGAGTTCCCGCGCGCGCGTCCCCGGCTCGGCGGAGAGCAGCGCGCGCGAGAAGTAGATCAGGTGGATGAGGTTGTTCCGCTTGCTGCGCATGCGTCGAGCCCGCCGGGGTTGCCCCCCTGCATAGCCGGCCCGCGCTCAACGGCGGGTAAAGACGCCCTCCTGCATTGTGCCGTTGCGGAAAAGTCCCGGCAAAATGTGCCCGCCATCCGGCCCGGCTGGGCAGGATCTGCCGCCCTGCGGGCGGTCGAGCCCTAGCAATATCAATGACTTGGCTTTGGCACCGGGCTTGCGGCAATCCCCGCACCGACGCGGCCAGGAAGTGCGGTGATGGACGTTTTCAGCGCGATGCAGACCGCGGTCTCGGGCCTCCAGGCCCAGGCCTTCTCGCTCAACAACATCTCGGGCAACATCGCGAATGCCCAGACCACGGGCTATCGCCGCATCGACACGACCTTCGCCGACCTGCTGGCGGAGCAGCCGAACGACCGGCAGACCAGCGGCTCGGTGGCGGCCTCGTCCCAGTTCACCAACACGCTGCAGGGCAACATCGCCTCGACCGGCATCACCACCAACATGGCGCTCAACGGGGGCGGCTTCTTCGTGGTGCGCACCCCGAGCGCGACGAGCGGCGGGCAGCCGAGCTTCACGAGCCAGGACCTCTACACCCGCCGCGGCGACTTCGCCGTCGACAAGGACGGCTACCTCGTGAACGGGGCCGGCTCCTACCTGGTGGGCCAGAGCCTCGATCCCCGGACCGGCCAGGCGACCGGGAACGGGGTCATCCGGATCGGGAACCAAGCGCTGCCGGCCCAGGCCACCACCACCATCAGCTACGCGGCCAACCTGCCGAGCACGCCCGGCACCACGGGACCGGCCGTGCTCGGCGCCCTCGCGGGGGGCGACGTGCGGGTGATGTCGGGCACCAGCGCGAGCCCCGCCACGGTGGCGGCCTCCGACAGCGGCAGCTTCCTCGCCTCCAGCCTCTCGGGCGGGTCGCTCACCGCCTATTCGGCGGCCGGCGGGCCCGTGAACCTGCAGCTGCGCTGGGCCAAGGTCGCCGCCGCGGACAGCGCCGCGGGCACCGGCGACACCTGGAACCTGTTCTACGCCAAGCAGAACGGCACGGACTCGACCGCCACCGCCTGGACCAATGCGGGGACCGCCTTCACGTTCAACGCCAGCGGCCAGCTCACGACGCCGGCCGGCGGTTCGGCCACGATCCCGAACGTCACGGTCGACGGCGTCCCGCTCGGCACGCTCACGCTGAACACGGCGTCGGGCGGCCTCACCCAGTACGGCGCGGCGGGCGGCCAGGTGACGACCAATACCCTGCAGCAGAACGGCTCCGCCTCCGGCACGCTCAGGAGCTTGGCGGTGACCAGCGACGGCCGCGTCACCGGCACCTACTCGAACGGCACCACCGCCACCCTCGCGCAGGTCGGCATCGCCCGGTTCAACGCCCCCGACGCGCTCAAGGCCGAGTCGCTCGGCAACTACGCCCAGACGGTGGAATCGGGCGGCCCGGTCTCGGGCCTCGCCGGCACCACCGTCGTGGGCGGCAACGTCGAGCAGTCGAACACCGACACGGCCAACGAGTTCTCGAAGCTCATCATCACGCAGCAGGCCTATTCGGCCAACACGCGGGTGATGTCGACCGCCCAGCAGATGATGTCCGACCTCGTCAACATCATCCGGTGACGGGGCCGGCGCGGCAGCCCTCCGGACCGGCCCCGCGCTGACCCTGCGATGCTCCCGCCCGAGGTGCGCCCATGGCCCTGAACGCGCTCAACACCGCCGCGGCCGGCCTGCAGGTCACGCAGGCCGCGATCGGGATCGTCTCGCAGAACGTCGCCAACCAGGGCACGCCCGGCTACGTCCGGCGCACGCTCACGCCGGTCTCGCAGCCCGGGAATTCGGGCGTCGCGACCGGGACGGTGACGCGCGCCCTCGACGCCTCGGCCCTGCGGCAGCTCCGCCTGGAGACGGCGGGGGCGGCCTACACGGACCTCGTCTCCTCGGTGCACGCGCAGATCGACGCGCTGTACGGCCCGCCCGGCAGCGATTCCGCCCTCGACGGCATCACCAACGCGTTCGCGGCCTCGCTCCGGACCCTGGCGAGCGACCCCGCCTCGGCGGCGAACCGCTCCGCGGCGGTGACCGCCGCCGGGCGCCTCGCCGGCAAGGTCGCGGACGCGGCGAACGGGGTGCAGCAGCTGCGCAGCGGGCTGGAGACGCAGCTCGGCGCGGACGTGGCCTCGGCCAGCACCCTCCTGTCGCGGATCGCCGACCTCAACCTGCGGATCGCCGCGGCGGGCGGCGGGGCAGGGGACTCGCGCGCGGCCGACCTCGCCGACCAGCGCGACCAGGCCATCACCGACCTCGCCAAGTACATGGACGTGCAGACGAGTCCGGCGGCGGACGGCACGGTCTCCGTGCAGACCGGCTCCGGCGTCACCCTCGTCGACCACGGGGCGGCGGCCAGCCTGCGCTTCGACGGGCGCGGCGCGCTCGGCCCCTCATCGCGCTACGGCACGGACGCGACGGCGCGGGGCGTCGGCACCATCACGGCGGTGACGCCCTCCGGCGCCCGCATCGACCTCCTGGCCGATCAGGGCATCCGCTCCGGCGCGATCGCCGCGGCGGTGTCGCTGCGCGACGACACGCTGGTCCAGGCGCAGCGGCAGCTCGACGACCTCGCGGCCGGCCTGTCGCGGGCGATGAGCGACCGGCAGGCCACCGGCACGCCCGCCACGGGCGCGGCCGGCAGCGGCTTCGACATTGACCTCACCGGCCTCCAGGCCGGCAACGCGGTGACGCTCGGCCTGCGCAGCGCCGCGGGGGTGAACCGCAACGTCATCCTGGTGCCGACGGGCGGGAACGCCCCCAGCCCGATCGACCCGGCCCTGACCGACGACCCGACCGCCCTCGTGGTGCCCTTCGACATCTCGGGCGGTTCCTCGACCTACGCCGGCGCCATCGCGGCGGCCCTCGGCCCCGGCTTCACGGTGAGCGCCGTCCCCTCCGGCGCCGCGGGCGCCGTGCGCATCCTGGCGAGCGGCGTCGCGCTGACCTCCGCCTCGGCCTCGATCACCGTGCCGACGAGCCCGACCGACACGCGCAACGGGGCGCCGCAGATCCCGCTCTTCGTCGATTCGGGCCACGGCGGCAGCGTCTACACGGGCTCGTTCGAGGGCGGCGCGCACCTCACCGGCCTCGCCCAGCGGCTCGCGGTCAACGGGGCGATCGCCGCCGACACCTCGCGCCTCGTCGCCTCCGCGGACGGGACCCAGGACGCGGACGCGGCGCGCCCGAGCTTCCTCGCCGACGCGCTCACCCGCGAGAGCCGCACCTTCTCGGCGGCGAGCGGCATCGGCGGCGTGCAGGCGCCCGCCCGCGCCAGCGTGCAGGCCTTCGCGCAGGCGGTCATCGCCGCGCAGGGCGCCGCCGCCGCGCAGGCGGGCCAGCTCGACGAGGGGCAGAAGATCGCCCTCTCGACGGCCCAGGGCCGCTTCAGCGAGACGTCCGGCGTCACCATCGACGAGGAGCTCTCCCGGCTGATCCAGCTCCAATCCGCCTACAGCGCCAATGCCCGGGTGCTGACGGCGGCCCGGGACGTCCTGGACACGCTGATGCGGATCTGACGCGATGACGATCTCTCCCTACGCGGCCGGCACCTACGCGGGCGACCTCAACGCCCGCAGGCTCATCGGCCTCAAGAGCCAGCTCGACGGGCTCTCGACGCAGCTCAGCACCGGCAAGGTGGCGCAGACCTACGGGGCGCTCGGCACGGCGCGGAGCACCAGCCTGTCCGCGCACGCGCAGGTCTCCGCCCTCGACGCCTCCGACGCCGCGATCGACCTCGCGAAGACGCGCCTCGACCTCGCCGGGGCCAGCGTCCAGCAGGCGGGCAAGCTCGCCTCCGACACCTGGAGCCAATTCGCCAATCCCGGCACCCAGACCGGAGGCGTCGCGCGCGCCAACCTCAAGGCGATCGCGGCCGGGCGGCTGGGGGGCCTCGTCGACGCGCTCAACCAGCAGACCGGCAACCAGTACCTGTTCGGGGGGCGCACCACCGGCACCGCCCCGGTCGCGACCGCGGACGCGATCCTGAACGGCGATGCGGCGGCGCATCGCGACGGGCTCGGCGCGGTGATCGCCGAGCGCCGCAGCGCCGATCTCGGCACCGGCACGCCCCGGACCGGCCGGCTCTCGCTCGCGCGGAGCGGGAGCGCCGTGACCCTGGCCGAGAGCCAGGACCCGTCCGTGCGGGCGAATTTCGGCTTCACCCTGGCGGGCGCCACCAGCTCCAACCCCTCGGCGATCGCCGTCACCGCGGTGGCCGGCACCGCGGCGAGCGCGAGTCTCGCCTTCGCGAGCCAGCCGAAGGAGGGCGACATCGTGCGGGTCACGGTTCAGAACCCGGACGGCAGCCAGGGCTTCGTCGACCTCACGGCCCGCAGCGGGCCTGCGGGCGGCGACGGCTTCGCCATCGGCGCCAACGCGGCGGCGAGCGCGGCGAATCTCTCCGCGGCGCTGGCGGGCCGCCAAGTGGCCGGCGTGCAAGTGATCGGCGTGCAGAGCGCCGCCCCGCCCGGGGCGAGCGCCGCGCTCGGCGGGGGCAGCCCCGCCTCGGTCTCCGTCGCCGTGAACGCCCAGCCGAGCCCGGGCGACACGGTGCGGGTCACGGTGGGGCTGCGCGACGGCACCAGCAAGGTCATCGTGCTGACGGCCGCGGCGGCGGGCGCGACCGCGCCCGGCAGTTTCGCGATCGGCGCGACGGCGGCGGACACGGCGAAGAACCTCTCGGACGCCCTCGGGAGCGCCCTCGACACCGCCGCGACCACGGACCTCGCCGCGAGTTCGGCGGTGCGGGCCTCCTCGGACTTCTTCGCCGCGTCCGCCTCGCCCGGGCTCGCGCCGCGCCGGGTCGCCCTCGACGCCGCCGGCAACGCCGCCGGCTACCTCGCCGATCCGAGCGGCCGGACGGTGATCTGGTACCGGGGCGACGACACCTCGGCGGATCCGCGCGAGACGGCTCAGGTGCGGATCTCGGACAACGAGACGGTGGGGATCGGCGTGCAGGCGAACGAGGCGCCGCTCCGCGACGCGATGGCGGGCCTCGCGGTGGCGGCGAGCCTGAGCTTCCAGGAAGCATCGAGCGACGACGCGCGCTACGCGGCCTTCTCGGACCGGCTGAAGAGCCTGCTCAGCCCGGATCACGGCCCGACCATCAAGGACATCAGCACGGATCTGACCCTGGCCTCCGGGCGGATCACCGCCCAGAAGACGCAGAACGGCCAGACCCGCCTCGTCCTGCAGAACGCCCTCGCCGGGGTCGAGAATGCCGACACGCAGGAGGTCGCGACCAAGCTCCTCGCCCTGCAGACGCAGCTCCAGGCGAGCTATCAGACCACCGCCACCTTGGCGAAGCTGTCGCTCACGAACTACCTTTAGCCGGGAGCACGGCGGGGAGCGGCCGCTCTCCGCCGCGCTCGCGTCCGAGCCGGCAGCCGGGAAGGATCAGCGACATGAGCCGTGCGATCGCGACGCTGGCGGCGGCCTGCTTCCTCGCCGCACCGGCCCGGGCGCTCGACCTCGACCTGCCCCGCACGCCGACGCCCTGCCTCGCCGAAGGGCCCCGCTTCGCCGCGCTGCCGGGCAGCGGGACCTGCCTGCGGATCGGCGGTCGGGTCGCCGCCGAGGCCGGGACGGCCGGCGGGCGGGGTCCGGCCGCCCGCGAGGCCGCGCGCACCGGCGCGGGCGGGCGCCTCGACCTCGACGCCCGCACCGAGACGGAGGTCGGCCCGGCGCGGGCCTTCATTCGCCTGCGCGCCGGGTCCCCGATGCGCTGAGCGGTCGAGGACGTGGCGATGTCCGGCCCGGGCGCTCCGCCCGATATCGCGGGTTGCGGCGAGGTCGCGGACCGTCACGGCCCTACAGGCTGCGCGACAGGACCAGCGGCGTCGCCCGGGCCGCCCCGTAGGGCGAGGGCATCGGCCGGGCGCGGCCGTAGCCCTGGGGCTGGTCCGCCCGGGCGAGATCCGCCGAGAGCGATTTCAGCAGCCCCTCGGAGACGCTGCGGGCCGTGGCGAGCACCGCCTGGTTGCGCTCCAGCACCGCCGCGAAGCGGCGATGCGCCTCGCGCAGCGCCGCGATCCCGGCCGGGGCGAAGCGCGCCAGCGCCACCGCATTCGCCTTCACCTCCTCCAGCCCGGTCAGGTAGGCGCCGGCCAGGGCCGCCTTCGCGGCCTCGCCCGCCAATCCCTCGCGCAGGCGGCCCGCGCGCACATGCGCGCTCTCCGCCTCCAGGGCGGCTTCGAGGGCGCTCATCCGTCCGAGCGTCTCGGCGACGAGGCGCTCGGCCGCGGCCGCATCCGCGACCCGCACGGGCTCAGGCCGCGGCGGCATTCCCCGCCTCCTGCATGCGCAGCATCTCGCGCATCACCTGGTCGCCGATGCCGACGCCGCCGCTCTTCACGATGCTCTGCGCGTATTCCTTGTTCAGCATCGAGCGGTAGACGCCGCCGCCGGTGCCGTTCTCGCCGAGCGGGCCGTCGGACCCGGTCGACCCGTTCAGCTTGTCGAGGGTCGTCTCCAGGAACATCGACTCGAAGTCCTGCGCGGTCTTCCTGATCTTGGCGGTTCCGCCGGTCGCGGTGCCGAGCGCGGCGCCGGCGACGCCCGCGAGGGCCCGGCCGGCGGCGATCGCCGTGGTGGCGGCGAGAGGAGCGAGGGGGAGCATGGCGGGAATCTCCTTTGCGGCGGGGCCGTCACATCACCTCGATGTCGGCCTGGAGGGCGCCCGAGGCCTTGATGGCCTGCAGGATCGAGATCAGGTCGCGCGGGCCGATGCCGAGCGCGTTGAGGCCGTCCACGAGCTCGCGCAGGCTCACGCCCTCCTTGACGAGGGCGAGCTTGTTGCGGTCGCCGGTCTCGACCTTGATGGCGGTGCGCGGCACCACCACGGTCTGGCCCTGGGACAGGGGTTCGGGCTGGCTGACCTGCGGCTGCTCGGTGATCGTGACGGTGAGGTTGCCCTGCGCCACCGCCACCGTGGAGACGCGCACGTCGCGGCCCATCACGATGATGCCGGAGCGCTCGTCGATCACGACGCGGGCGGTCTGGTCGGGCTCGACCTTGAGCTGCTCGATCTCGGTGAGCAGCCGGATCATGTTGCCCTGGTAGCGCGGCGGCACCTGCAGGGTGACGGTGGAGGGGTCGGTGGGCTCGGCCGTGTCGGCCCCCATGAAGTCGTTGATCGCCGCGGCGATCCGCTTCGAGGTGGTGAGGTCCGGGTTGCGCAGCGAGAGCCGCAGCGCCCGCTGCTGGCCGAGCTTGAACTCGATCTCGCGCTCGATCATGGCGCCGTTGGCGATGCGCCCGTTCGTCGGCACGCCGCGGGTGACCTTGGCGGCGTCGCCCTCGGCCTGGAACCCCGCGATGGCGAGCGACCCCTGCGCCAGGGCGTAGACCTCGCCGTCCGCGCCGAGGAGCGGCGTGACCAGGAGCGTGCCGCCCTGCAGGGACTTGGCGTCCCCCAGCGAGGAGACCGTGACGTCGATCCGGGTGCCCTGGGCGGCGAAGGGCGGCAGGTTCGCCGTCACCATGACGGCGGCGAGGTTCGCCGTGCGCATGGTGGCGCCGCGGGTATTGACCCCGAGGCGCTCCAGCATCGCCTGCACCGATTGCTTGGTGAAGGGCACGTTGTTGAGCGTGTCGCCGGTGCCGTTGAGCCCGACCACGATGCCGTAGCCGACGAGCTGGTTGGGGCGCACGCCCTCGATCGTGGCGAGATCCTTCACCCGCGACAGGGCGCGGGCCGGGCCCGCCGCCAGGGGCGCGGCGAGGCAGAGGAGGAGGATCGGAACGAGGCGGGAGAGACGCATCACGCATCCTGACGGAACGGCCGAGGATCCGGGTGCCAGGACCGTGCCAGCCGCCGCGTCCCGCGAAGTCTCTGAGAATCAAGGATGTTCCTGGCCGGCGAGCGGCCCGGCCGGCCCCGCGCGCCCGGCGGAATCGGCCGGCCCGGCAGCTTTTGCCGGCGCCTTTACGTTTCGTTCACCATGCTGGCGCAGGCTCCCCGTCGATCCCGGCCCTCGCGGAGGCGCTTCGGAGGAGCGCCAAGGAGCGTCATGCGCGTCGATCCCCGCATCGTGACCGCCGCCCCGGGCGGCGGCGTCAGGCGCCCGGCTGAGGGCCCGCAGGCATTCGCGGTCGCGCCCGAGGCCGCGCCGCGCGGCCCCACCAGCGCGGGCGGCGCCGCGACGCTGGCGGGGCTCGACGCGATCCTCACCCTCCAGAGCCAGCCCGACGATCCCGGCGAGCGCCGCCGCCGCAGCGCCCGGCGCGGCCACGACCTGCTCGACGCCCTCGACCGGCTCAAGGCGGCCCTGCTCGGCGGGCGGGTCAGCACCCAGGACCTGAAGGCGATCGCCGCGCGCCTCGCCGAGCGCGGCGGCGCGTCGGGCGATCCGCGCCTCGACGACCTGATCGGGCAGATCGAACTCAGGGCCGAGGTCGAGCTGGCCAAGCTCGGCCTCTCGGGCTGACCGCGTTGACGCCCCGGATCCGATCGCCCAGAAGGGCGCCCGCCCGGACCGGCCGCGATGCTGTTCAACTCCTTCCCGTTCCTCCTCGGCTTCCTGCCGCTGGCCCTGGCCCTGCACGCCCTGGTGCTGCGGTTGCGGCCCGGCTGGCGCCTGCCGTTGCTGGTCCTGCTGTCCTTCGCCTTCTACGGCTGGTGGGATCCGCGCTTCGTGCCCCTGCTCGCCGGCTCGATCGGCCTCAACTGGCTCGTGGCGCGTCGGGCCGGCCCGGGCGGGGGGCGCCGGGCGATCCCGGCGGCGATCGTCGCCAACCTCGCGCTCCTCGCCCTGTTCAAGTACGCGGGCTGGCTGACGGACCTCGCGAACCTCGTGCCGGGTCTCGACCTGACGCGGCCGAGCCTCGCCCTGCCGCTCGGCATCTCGTTCTTCACCTTCCACCACATCATGTACCTCGTCGATCTGCGGGCGGGCCGCGCCCCGCCGGTCGATCTCACCCGCTACGCCCTCTACCTCGCCTTCTTCCCGCAGGTGCTGGCGGGGCCGCTGGTGCGCTGGAGCGAGATCCTCCACCAATTCGACGCGCCCCCCTCGGCGGGCCCGGAGGCCGCCCCGCGGCTCGCCCGGGGGCTGATGCTGCTCTGCCTGGGCCTTGCCAAGAAGGTCTTCCTCGGCGATCCGCTCGCGGCCTACGCCAATCCGGTCTTCGAGGCGGCGGCGCAGGGCCAGGCCGTCGCGGTGGCGCAGGCCTGGCAGGCCACGCTCGCCTTCACGTTCCAGATCTACTTCGACTTCTCGGGCTACACCGACATGGCGCTCGGCCTCGCGCTCCTGTTCGGGATCGTCCTGCCGCAGAACTTCGACGCTCCCTACCGGGCGACCTCCCTGCGGGACTTCTGGCGGCGCTGGCACATGACCCTGTCGCGCTTCCTGCGCGACTACCTCTACGTGCCGCTCGGGGGCAACCGGCGCGGGCTCGCGGTGCAGCTCGGGGCGCTCCTCGCCACGATGACGCTCGGCGGCCTCTGGCACGGGGCGGGGCTCACCTTCGTGGCCTGGGGCGCGGCGCACGGGCTCGGGCTCGGCGCCGGGCTGCTGTGGCGGCGGGCCGGATGGCCCATGCCGGCTCTCCTCGGCTGGGCGCTGACCTTCGGCTTCGTGACGCTGACCTGGGTGCTGTTCCGCGCCCCCTCCTTCGACGCGGCGGTCGCGATCTACAAGGGGCTCGCCGGCTTCGGGCCGGCCGGGGAGGGGCTGAAGTGGCGCGCCTTCCTGCCGGCCCTGGTCGCGGCGCTCGCCGGGCCGACCGCCTGGGCGGCGGTGCACCGGATCCCGCCCCGGCCCGCCGCCGCCGCCGCCTTCGGCCTCCTGCTCGCCGCCGCGCTGCTGCGGATCGGCGACGAGGCGAACTACACCTTCATCTACTTCCAGTTCTGAGGGCAGCGGCCGCGCCGCGCCGGGCGGCGCGCCGCCGTGGCGCGCGGGCAGCAGGGGGCGGGCCGGGGCGGTCCGAACCTCGCGTGACGAGGAAGCCACGTTGTCGGGCCATCCTGGCTCGATTATACGCCTGCACCGAACGGCGCCGGCCGCGTAAACTGCGATGTATCGAGGGGCGTGATGGCGAAGGTCGTGATCGAGGACGGTTATGCCCCCAGCGATGCCGAGCCTTTCATGAATGAACGGCAGCGCGAGTATTTCCGCCGTAAGTTGCTGAGCTGGAAGCAGGACATCCTGCGGGAGGCCCAGGACACCCTGGTCGCCCTGCAGACCGAGAACGAGAATCACCCGGACCTGACCGACCGCGCATCATCCGAGACCGATCGGGCGATCGAGCTCCGCGCCCGCGACCGGCAGCGCAAACTGATCGCCAAGATCGACGCGGCGCTCGCCCGGATCGAGGACGGCTCCTACGGCTATTGCGAGGAGACGGGCGAGCCGATCTCCCTCAAGCGCCTGGAGGCGCGGCCGATCGCGACCCTGTCCCTGGAGGCTCAGGAGCGCCACGAGCGCCGCGAGCGCGTCTACCGCGACGATTGATCCGACATCCGATGGATTGCGTCGCGATACGGATGTCGGCGTCGCTCACGCGCCGCGCGGGCGTGTCATCCGCTGTCCGGACGTGATTGTCCCGACAGCGTCTGACCGGGGCCTCCCATGTGGCGCGTCGCCGCGGACGCGCCGGTGCGGCGGCGGCGCGCGATTCGCGGTGGATAGTCTTCGCCGCAGCGCGGCAGCCGCTGGTGTCGGGGCATCGGATCGTCAACATCTCGCTCGGCGAGTGATCGACGGGATGGCGATGTCGACCTGGACGGACGAGCGGATCGAGGAACTGAAGCGGCTCTGGAGCCAGAGCCTGACCGGCACCGAGATCGCCAAGCGCCTCGGGCTGAAGGACCGCAACGCGGTGATGGGCAAGATCCATCGGCTCGGTCTCGCCCGCAAGAACATCGCGGCGGAGGCGAATCCGCCCGCGAACGACACGCGGCCGGCCGAGCCCGAGATGCCGCTGCACCCGATCCTGCTGCTCAAGGAATGGTCCTGCCGCTTCCCGGTCGGCGATCCCCTCGGCAGCGAGTTCCGCTTCTGCGGCGCCAAGCGCCAGCCGGGCCTGCCCTATTGCGAGGCCCATGCGCGCATCGCCTACACGCCGGTCGAGCGCTCGCAGCGCGCGGCGCGGCGCTGAGCATTCCGCGCCGAACCGGTCACCGCTTCGGCGGCGAAGATGATGCGAGACCAAGGGACTTGAGCGGAATGGCCGGGGCCGTTCGGCTCAGCCGGGGGCGGCCGGCGCGGCGCGCCGCGGCCCCCGCCGAGCGGGTTCAGAAGGGCAGCATCACGTCGAGGAATTGCTGCCCGTAGCGGGGCTGCTGCACGTCGGTGATCTGGCCGCGACCGCCATAGGCGATGCGCGCCTCCGCGATCTTGGCCGAATCGATCGTGTTGTCCGATTCGATGTCCTCCGGGCGGATCACCCCGGCGACGACGAGTTCGCGCACCTCGAAATTGACCCGGATCTCCTGCTTGCCCTCGACCACGAGGTTGCCGTTCGGGAGCACCTGCGTGACGATCGCCGCCACGTTGGTGGTTACGGTCTCGGCCCGCTGGATCGAGCCCGCCCCGTCGTTGCTCATGGTGGACGCGGTGTCGAGCAGGTTCTTGGGATCGGCCGCGCCGATGAGCTTGGCGCTCTTCTCCAGCCCGAACGCGTTCGGGACGCCGAAAGCCTCGGTATTCGCCCGCGAGCGCTTGGTCTCGTTATTGAGGTTGGCCTTGTCGGTGACGTTGACCTTCACGGTGACGAGATCGCCGACCTTGGCGGCGCGCTGATCCTTGAAGAAGGCGCGCGAGCCGGTGCGCCAGAGGGAGTTCGGCGCGTAGGAGACCGGTTGAACCTCCGGCATCGGCAGGCGCACCGGCTTGTAGCCGGCCTGGGCGGTCGGGTCCTCGATGGCCGAGAGGGGCGGCCGCGCACCGATCTGGCTCAGCCGGTCGACCGTGTTGCAGGCCGAGAGGCCGGCCCCGAGCAGGCAGGCGAGGGCGAGGCGGGAGGCGAGGGGCATGGCGGTCACGGGCGGGCGGGGAGCGCGGCGGCGAGGCTGGCGGGGCGCGGGGCGGGGCCGACGCTGACCCGGCCGGGGCCGACCACCGTGCCCTGCAGCACCTTCTTGGAGACGGGGTTGACGACCGAGACCGTCGCGCCGAGCGGACCGCCCTCGCGGGCCAGCCCGCCCAGGGCGAGGCTCACTCCCGGCCCCTCGTAGAGGATCGTCACCGCCTCGCCCCGCTGGACGAGGTCGGGTCGGGCGAGGTCGGCGCTCCGCAGGGGCTGACCGGGGGCGAGGGCGCGCTGGGCGACCTGGCCCACCAGGGACGCGGCGTCCGCCACGCCGTCGGGCGGCGCGGCGTCCCGGGGGCGCCGCTCCAGCGTCACGTCCTGCGGCCCGACCGTCTCGCCCCGGGCCAGCGGCCGGGCGAGCACCGCGACCTCGACCATCTCGATGACCTGCCCGGATACCCGCAGGGAGGCTTGGCGCTCGCCCACCGTGACGAGGCCCGAGACCCGGCGGCTGCGCGGATCGTAGGTCACCTCCGCGGCGTGGGCCGGGGCGTCGAGATCCACCGGCACGGTCAGCACCGGCGCCTCGCCGTCGAAGGCCACCGAGAGGCTCGCCGCGTCGAGGCCCCGCAGGCGGGCCAGGGCCTCGCGCAGGGCGGCCTCGATCTCGGGGGCGGCGATGCGGCGCGCCGCCCGCTGCACGGTGACCTGGAGGCGGCCGCCGCTCTCCGGCGGCTCGACCCCGAGATGGGCCGCCGCCTCCATGATGCGGCGCACCTGGATCGTCCCGGTGGCGCCGAGGGCCGGCGCCCGGAACAGGGGCCGCTCCGCGAGCTCCGCGGGCGCGCCGGACACGAGGTCGCCGAGGGTGATCACGTCGCGGCGGGCCGTGATGTCCCCCCGCAGCACCGGGCGCTCGGGCCCGGCCGCGAGCACCGGCAGGGTCAGGAAGCCGAGCGCGACGAGGGCGAGGGCCGTGCGGCCGAGGATGCCGGCGCTGAGCAGCGCGCAGGTCCTCGCGCGCACCGGCGGCTCATGGGGATCGAAGCTCATCTGGGCTGACCTCGGAGGCTACCCGCGGAACATCTGCGAGGTGGTGGAGAGCATCTGGTCGGCGGCGGTGACGACCTTCGAGTTCATCTCGTAGGCGCGCTGCGCGGCGATCAGGGACGAGATCTCGGTGACGGCGTTGACGTTCGCCTCCTCGAGGTAGCTCTGCTGGAGGCTCCCGAAGCCCTCGGTCCCGGGATTGCCCTGAATCGCCGGCCCGGAGGCCTGGGTCTCGATGAAGAGGTTGTCGCCGATCGATTCGAGCCCGACCTTGTTGACGAAGCGCGCGAGCTGGATCTGGCCGAGATTCTGCGGCGCGGTCTGGCCCGGCAGCGTGGCCTGCACCAGCCCCGAGGCGCTGATCGTCACGGCGGTGGCGTTGTTCGGCACCGTGATCGCCGGGTTGAGCAGGTAGCCGTCGCGGCTGACGATCTGGCCCTGCGCGTCGAGGTCGAACGAGCCGTCCCGCGTGTAGGCGGTGCGCCCGTCCGGCATCGTGATCTGGAACAGGCCCTCGCCGCGGATCGCGACGTCGTAGGTCTTCTCCGTGGAGGAGAGCGTGCCCTGGCTCATCACCCGGGCGGTCGAGGTGGTCTTGACGCCCGAGCCGAGGGCGAGGCCGGCGGGCAGCTGGTTGCCCTGGTCGGAGGTCGCCGTCCCGGCCCGGCGCAGGTTCTGGTAGAGCAGGTCCTGGAAATGCGCCTGCTGGCGCTTGTAGCCGGTGGTGCGCAGGTTCGCGATGTTGTTGGAGATGACCTGGACGTTGAGTTCCTGGGCCGCCATCCCGGTGGCGGCGGCGTAGAGGGCGCGCATCGCGGCTCACTCCTCAGGCGTTGCCGACATCGGCGAGGCGCTGGATGGCGCTGCCGCGCAGGGAATCCATGCGCGCGATCGTGTCGGCGACGAGCGCGTAGACGCGGTTGACCTCCATCATGCGGGTCATGGTGAGCACCGGGCTGACGTTGGAGCGTTCGAGGGCGCCGGGCTCGATCCGCGCCAGGGGGCCGGCGGGCCGCGGCGGCGCCGAGGCGGCGTAGAGGTTCGCCCCCGCATTGGTGAGCTGGCGCGGATCCGCGAAGGCCACGAGGCGGATCCGGCCCCGGTTGCCCTGGCTGGTCGAGACGGTGCCGTCCGCCCCGATCGCCAGCCCCGTCTCCTGCGGGTTGATCTGGATCGGCCCGCCCTCGCCGAGGACGAGGTTGCCGTCGCTCGTGACCAGCTGGCCCTGCGCGTTGAGCTCGAAGGCGCCGTTGCGGGTGTAGCGCTCGCCCTGCGGCGTCTGCACGGCGAAGAAGGCGTCGCCCCGGATCGCCGCGTTGAGCGGGTTGCCGGTCGACTCGATCGGCCCCTGCGCGAGGTCGAGGGGCGTGCCCGCGTCGATGACGTAGGACAGGCGCCGGTCCGGCATCCGGAAGGTCTCGGCCCGGGCCTTGGGCATCAGGTATTCCTGGAAATGCGTCGTGCGGCCCTTGAAGCCCGTCGTCGAGACGTTCGCCATGTTGTTGGCGATCACCTCGAGTTCGCGCCCGAGCGCCATCTGGGCCGAGAGACCGATCAACTGCGCGTTCTGCATCGTCCCTGCGCTCCGCGAACCCTTCCCCGCCGGGTCGGCAGGGAGAGGGGATCGCAGGGGCCGTGCCAGGTCGCGCCGGCGGGGAAAATCCTTGCGCGACAGCAGCTTGGACGAATGCCCGGCGCTCCCGGCCGCGAGCCGGGAGCGCCGGGCGGCAGCTTCGACCCGGCAGGATCTGCCGCCTTAACGGCGGATTAACCATGCTCCTTTACCGTTTGTGCCGCACGCCCCGCCGGTCGGGCGGGTTGCGGGACGCGGTCAGCCATGGCGAAGAAGCCGAAGAAGGCGCCCGAGGGCGAGGAGGGCGAGGAGGGCGGGGGCCCGGAGGCGAAGCGCGGGAAGACGCTCGCCCTGGTCGCGGGCGCGCTCGTCGTCCTGCTCCTGGCGGGCGGCGGCTACGGCTTCGTGAAGTACCGCGCCGGAAAGACCGAGGAGGTGGCCGAGGCCAAGCCCGCCATCACCTTCCTGGACGTGCGCGACCTCGTGATGAACCTCACCCCGGATGTCGGGCAGCCGAACGTGCGCTTCATCAAGCTGAAGGTCGCCCTGGAGGTCCACGACCCGAAGACGGCGGCCGAGATCCAGCCGCTGATGCCGCGCATCGAGGACGCCTTCCAGGTCTACATCCGCGAGATGCGCCCGGCCGATTTCGACGGCTCGATCGGCACCTACCGGTTGCGGGAGGAATTGCTGCGGCGCGTCAACGTCGCGGTCTACCCGGCCCGGGTGGACGCCGTGCTGTTCAAGGAATTCGTGATCCAGTAGCCGCGGGAAGGGACCAGCACCTTGGCCGGACCGGACGACGAGATCCTGGACGACGACTGGGCGGCGGCGCTCGCCGAGCAGAATGCCGGCGGCGACGCCTCCCTGGCGGAGGAATGGGGCGCGGCCCTCGCCGAGCAGGGCACGACCCTGTCGAGCGACATGGCGGCCGAATGGGCCAACATGATCGACGAGGGCGAGGCCGAGAACCTCCCCGAACTCGCCGGGAACGACCGGATCCTCAACCAGGAGGAGATTGACCAAGTCCTCGGCTTCTCGCTGAGGGAACTCTCGGCCTCGGGCGCGGGCGGCATCCGCGCGATCGTCGATTCGGGCGTCGTCTCCTACGAACGCCTGCCGATGCTGGAGATCATCTTCGACCGGATGATCCGGTTGTTGTCGACCTCCCTGCGCAACTTCTTCCAGGACAACGTCGAGGTCACGCTCGACAACATCACCTCGGTGCGCTTCGGCGACTACCTCAACGCGATTCCGCTACCGACGCTGCTCGGCGTGTTCAAGGCCGACCTGTGGGAGAATTCCGGCCTCGTCACGGTCGATTCGAACCTCGCCTACGCGACGCTCGACCTGCTGCTCGGCGGCAAGCGCGGCACGACGACGATCCGCCTCGACGGGCGGCCCTTCACCAGCATCGAGATGTCGCTGGTGCGGCGCATGCTGGAGATCATCCTCGGCGACCTCGAAGCCTCCTTCCAGCCCCTCTCGCCGGTGCGCTTCCAGATCGACCGGCTCGAATCGAACCCGCGCTTCGCCACCATCACCCGGCCGGCCAACGCCGCCATCCTGATCGACCTCAAGCTCGACATGGAGGGCCGCGGCGGCCTGCTGCAGATCCTGTTCCCCTACGCCACGATCGAGCCGATCCGCGACCTGCTGCTGCAGAGCTTCATGGGCGAGAAGCTCGGGCGGGACCACGTCTGGGAGGGGCACCTCGCCACCGAGATCTGGCAGGCCGAGGTCGAGGTGGAGGCGGTGCTCCACCAGATGACCCTGCCGCTCAAGCGCGTCCTCGCCCTCGAAGTGGGCGACACGATCCTGTTCGACGCCAAGCCCACGGACCTCATCACCCTGCGCTGCGGCGACTGGGCGCTGAGCCAGGGGCGGATCGGGCGGCTGGAGGACAGCATCGCGGTCCAGGTCACCCGCCCGCTCCGGCGCGCCCGCACCACCTTCGCGGCCTTCGAGGCCTCGATGAAGAACCAGAAGGACGGCTGAACCGTGTCCCACGCCCTCGCGCAAGCGGCTTCGCCATGACAGCCCTGGTCGGATTGCTGGCCGACGGGCTCGTCGCCGTGCTCCTCGTCGCGAGCATCGTCTCGTCGGTGACGCTGAGCCGCCGCATCGTGCGGCTCAAGGCCGACGAATCCGCCATGCGCCGCACCATCGGCGACCTCATGATCGCGACCGAATCGGCCGAGCGGGCCATCACCGGGCTTCGCGCGACGCTCGGCGCCTGCGAGCGCACCCTGGCCGAGCGCCTCACCGTGGCGGAGGCGACGACGGCGGGGCTCGCCGAGCAGGTCCGGGCCGGCGAGGAGGTGGTGGAGCGCATCGCCCGCATCGTCGCCCAGGCACGCCCGGCCGCGGCCGCGGCCGCGCCCGCCGTGATGTCCGCCGCCCCGGCCCGGGCGCCCGCCGCCCCGCCCGAGCCCTCGACCGCCGAGCGCCTCGGCGCCGCCGCCGCCGCCGCCCGCGCGCTCAGCGAGCGGGCCCTCAACCGCCTCCAGAGCCAGGCCGCATGAGCGGAACCCTGCGGCGGCTGGCCGCGCGGCTCGCCGGGACGCGGCCCACCCATCGCCCGTCCGGGCCAGAGGCCAGGCCAGGCGTCAAGCCAGACGTCAAGCCAGACGCCAAGCCCCGCGCCGGACGCGGGCGGCCCTCGCCCGGCAAGCTCGTCAAGAAGCCCTCCTGGCGGGGGCCGAGCCCGCGCCTGCGGCTCGTGGATGCGGTCGCGCTCGCGGCGGGCGGCCTGCTGATCCTCAAGCTCCTCAGCCTCGCGGCGGAGGACGGCCCGGCGCGCCGCACGGATTTCGCCCGCGTGCTCTCGCATGCCCGCGCGGGGGCCGAGCTGCCGGACCCCTCGGTGACCGGCTCGGTCGGGTCGAAGGAGGAGGCCGAGCGGGAGACCAGGGAGGCGGGCAGGGAGCCGCCCGCGTCCCGGCCCGCCCCCAGGGCCGCGCCCGAGGGCGCCTCCAGCGAGCGGGCGATCCTCGAGAAGCTCGGCGCCCGCCGCGACGCGCTGCAGCAGCGCAACCGCGACCTCGACACCCGCGAGCAGCTCCTCGAGAACGCCGAGCGCCGGCTGGAGACGCGCATCCGCGACCTGAAATCCCTGGAGGACAAGGCCGAGGGCGCCGCCGTGGCCAAGCGCGGCGAGAGCGAGGCGGCGGGGTTGAAGCCCCTCGTCACCATGTACGAGACCATGAAGCCGAAGGAGGCGGCGCGCGTCTTCGACCGGCTCTCCCTCGACGTGCTGGTGCCGGTCGTGGTGGCGATGAACCCGCGCAAGATGGCCGAGGTGCTGGCGGTGATGCAGCCGGAGGCCGCCGAGAAGCTGACGGTCGCCCTGGCGATGCGCGCCCGCGGCGCCCCCGTCCCGCCGCCCGCGCCGAGCGCCGCCGCGCTGCCCCCGAACGAGTTGCCGGCGATCGAGCCTCCGCCCGGGCGGTGACGCCCCGGCCTCGCCGGACCGGCATCCCGGGGCCCGAGTGCTCCGGCTTCCGACGCGACCACGCGCTACAGCCCGGATAGGCCTTTGGTCCAGATCGGAGGGCCGCTTTCCTTAGGGAAGAATACAGACTTGCCGCCGATCATCCGGCGGATTCGAGCAATCGGGAGCTCCCCATGCGGTCCCTGTCGATCCGCGTCGTCGTCATGTCACTGTCGCTAGGGCTCGGGCTCGCCGCGGTCGCGCTCGCGGCGTTCCAGCTCGCCGGGCTGATCGACCGCAGGGAGGTCGCCGACCGGGTCGCGACCTACGTGGCGGCCGACCGGGCGCTCTTCCTCGGGCTGACCGGGACGCGCCTGGAGCGCGGTTACGGCTTCACCGCCCTGATGCAGGACCTCGAGACCGGTCGCTGGAACCGGGAGAAGTCGCTCGAGGCCCGGCCCGCCCTGGATCAGGCCGTCGCGCGGGCGGTGGGGGAGATGCGCCGCGTGGCGAGCCCCGCCCTGCGCGACAAGGGCGCCGAGATCGACGCGCTCTACGAGGAGTGGAAGCGGCTGCGCCCGTCCGTGACGGCGGCCTACGGCCAGGAGCTCCCGGCGCGCGATCCCGCGCTGGGCAAGCGGATGATGGAACTCGGAACCCGCCTCGTCACGCTCCTCGAAGCGGCCTCCGACGCCGTCGAGACCGAGATCCGCGCGCTGGATCCCGCGCTCTCGGGACATCTCGACGCGCGCATGACGACCTGGCTGGCCCGGACCTCGATCGGGCAGCACGCCTTCGTCACCAACAACCTGATGGCGGCGGGGCGGCCGGCCACGCCGGCCGAGGCGATCGAGCTCGGCCAGGCGGACACCCAGAACCGCAGCGCCTGGCAGCTCGTCGGCCGCATGATCAAGGCCGGCGGCTTCGAGGCCGCGGTGCGCGACGCCTACGCGCGCGCCCAGGACCTGAACTACGCCGGGAGCATGGCGCGGATGCGCGACTCCGCCACCGCCGCGGTGCATGACGGCCGCCCGATCCAGCTGCCGCGCCGGGAATGGGATATGAGCGTCTTCGAGGGCCAGGCCGCCATCGTCGACGTGGCGGTCGCCCTGCTGGACGCGGCCGTCGCCGAGGCCCAGGCCCGCTCGGCGCAGGCCGGCCGGGCGGTGTCCCTCTGCGCGGCGCTGATCGTCGCGCTGGTGCTCCTCACCGGGGCGGCGCTCGTGATCGTGCAGGTCAGGGTGGTGCGCGGCATCCTGAACCTCTCGGTCGCGATGCAGGACCTCGCGGCCGGGCGCATGGACGTCGAGGTGCCGGGGGCGGGACGCCGGGACGAGCTCGGCGCGATGGCGGCGGCCGTGCAGGTTTTCCGCACGAACCTGGTCCACGCCAGGGCGATGGAGGAGCAGGCCTCCCGCGAGCGCCTCTCGGCCCAGGAGCAGCGGCGGGCCGGCCGCCGCCAGCTGGCCGACGCCTTCGAGGCGGCGGTGAGCGGCATCATCACGGTCGTCTCCTCGTCGGCCGACGCGCTGCAGAGTGCCGCCGGCGCGATGACCAGCACCGCGGCCGAGACGGCGGACCGCTCCGCGCGGGTCGCGTCCTCGGCCGAGCGGGCCGCGTCCAACGTCGCGGCGGTGGCGGCCGCGACCGAGGAGCTCGGCGCCTCGGCCCAGGAGATCGGCCGGCAGGTCTCCGGCTCGGCGGATCTCGCCCGCGTGGCGGTCGGCGAGGCGGACCAGACCGCCTCGCTCGTCCACGAACTGAGCGGCGCGGTCGCCCGGATCGGCGACGTGGTGTCGATCATCTCCTCGATCGCGAGCCAGACCAACCTGCTGGCCTTGAACGCCACGATCGAGGCGGCGCGGGCCGGCGAGGCGGGGCGCGGCTTCGCCGTGGTCGCCGCCGAGGTGAAGGCCCTGGCCGACCAGACCGCCAAGGCCACCGACGAGATCGCCCGGCAGATTGGGCAGGTCCAGGGCGCGACCGGCAACGCCGTGGCGGCGATCGGCGGCATCGCGGCGCGGATTCGGGAGATCAGCGGCCTCGCGGTCGCCACCGCCTCGGCGGTCGAGGAGCAGGGCGCGGTCACGCAGGAGATCCTGCGCAACGTCACGCAGGCGGCGGACGGCGCGGGCGAGGTCAGGAACACCATCGCGGGCGTCGCGGGGGCGGCGGAGCGGACCGGCACCACCGCCGGCCAGGTGCTGTCCTCGGCCTCCGACCTCTCGCGCGAGGCGCAGCACCTCTCGGAGGAGGTGACGCGCTTCCTCTCGGGCCTGCGCGCCGCCTGAGCGCGCGGGCCCGGATCAGGCCGGCTCCCCGAGGGCGGTCCCCGCCGTCCGGGCGCGGGGTGAGCGCGCGGGCCTCCGTCGCGGGCGCCCCGCGCCGGGCCGGCGGGGGCCGGCGCGCTCCCGCGCCTCCGCGGGCGCCGGCCGGGCATGCGCGTCGAGGAAGGCCCGGCAGGCCGCGAACTCCGTCCGCGCCTCCTCGGGCAGGTCGGGCAGGCCCGCCTCCCGCGCGAGGGATTCGGCGTAGCGCAGCATGGCGGGCGTGGGCGGGCGCGGGGCGCCCGGCGCGGTCGGCTCCCGCTTCTCCGCGTGCGCGTCGAGGAAGCGCCGGCAGACCGCGGCGTCGCGCGCGACGCCGCGGGGCAGGGGCAGGTTCTTCCGGGCGGCGAGCGCCGTCGCGAAGGCCACCATCGCGTCGCTCGGCGGCCGCCCGGCCGGCGCGGCGGCCGGGCCCTCGACGGCGGCCCGTTCCAGCCCGGCCACTGCGGCGATCAGCGCGTCGAGGCGCGCCCGGGTCCGCTGCCGAAACGTCTCGGCCCGGCTCACCGCCTCGGCGCGCGTCGCGGCCCGGCCGATCTCGGCGAGGTCCGCCTCGAACACCGCGCGCCCGACCGGGTCGCCGTAGGCCGGGAAGACCCGCCGGACGGCGTCGATGAAGGCGAGGCCCGCCTCCGTCACGGTGATCGTGGGGTCGCGGCCCCTGGCGCCGCCCCCGCCCCGGTCGGCGCGGCCGGGGGTGTCGCGCCGGCGCCGCGGGGCGTTGCCCCCCGCACCGGCCCGCGCATCGGCGGGGAGAGCGCCGCCGAGGACGACGTAGCCGCTCTTCTCCAGCTTCGGCAGCACCGCGTCGCGGGTCGCGGCCGTCCCGAGGCCGCGGGGCTCGTTCGGGTTCGCCGGGTTCTCCAGGGCGCGCTTGAGCGCCGGATCCTCCACCTGGTCGATGAGCCGGCCCATCACCACCGGCAGCTCGCCGCGGGTGATCCGGCGCGGCGGCTCGGTCATCGCGCCCTCGACCCGCGCCTCGCCGGCGCGGGCCGCCTCGCCCGGTGCGACCGGCGGCAGGCGCCCGGCCGAGGGCTCGTCCTCCCGCTTCGCCTTGCCGGGCACGGGCTCCTCGTCCTCGGCCTCGGCGCCGTAGACCGCCCGCCAGCCGGGCGCGCGCACGACGCTGCCGGTCACCGCGAAGCGCTTGGGCCCGAGCGCGGTCGCGACCTCGGCCGAGACCGTGGTCCGGGCGTCGATCCCGTCCGGCAGGTGGGCGGCCAGGAAGGCCTTGGCCACCAGCTCCCAGAGCCGCCACGCCTCCGGCCCGACCTCGCCCGGCCGCGGCACCTTGCGCAGCGGCACGATGGCGTGGTGCTCGCCCGGATCCTTGACGTAGTGGCCGCGCGGACCGCGGCGGAGCACGACCGCCCCGGGCGCCGGGACGAGCCCGGCGAGGTCGGGCAGGCTCGCGCCGAGCGCCGCGAGCACGGCCGGCGCGTCGCCGCTCTGGCTCTCCGGCAAGTGCTCGGATTCGGTGCGCGGGTAGCTCAGGAAGCCGCGGTCGTAGAGGTCCTGGGCCAGGGAGGCGGTGCGCTGCGGGTCGAAGCCGAAGCTCTTGGCGCAGCGCCGGGCCAGGGTGTCCTTCGAGAACAGCCGCGGCGGCGGGCGCCGCACGTCCCGCTCGGCGACCGCGAGGGGCCCGGCCCAGCCGCGCGCCGCGGCCGCGATCGCCTCCGCCTCCTCGCGGGCGAAGATCCGCTCCTTCGGCGCGTGCCACAGCGTCAACTCCGCCCCGCTCACCGTTGCGACCGGCAGCGCGATCCGGAAGAATTCCCGCGGCACGAAGTCCCGGATGCGCCGCTCCAGATCGGCCAGCAGCGCGAGGGTCGGCGTCTGCACGCCGCCGAAGCGCCAGGGCTCCCGGAAGGCCGCCGGGCGCAGGCGCAGCGACACCGCCCGGGTGCCGTTGAGTCCGAGATGCCAATCCTCGTAGCGGCGGCAGAGCGCCTCCTGGTAGGCGGCGTAGTCCCGCTCGCCCGAATCCGGGTCGCGCCCCAGGGCCGCGAAGGCGCGCCGGATCGAGACCTCGTCGAGGGCGCCGAGGCGCAGCCGGTCGACCCGGCCGCGATAGCCCAGGTGCTCCAGCACCTCCCAGGCGATCATCGAGCCCTCGCGGCCCGGATCGGTGGCGATGATCACCCGCTCGACCCCGTCGAGGGCCCGGCGGATCGCCGCGATCCGAGCGGCGTGCGAGGCCCCGGACCGGCTCTGCCCGCAGCAGAGCGGGATCTCGTCGACGGCGATCGGCAGGTCCTCGAACCGCCACGCCTTCCAGGCCGGCCTGATCTCGGCGGGTTCCTGCGCGGCGAGCAGGTGCCCCTCGGCGGCGATGCAGACCGTCGTCGGCGCGCGGAAGAAGCGCTGCAGCTCGCGCATCGCCGAGGGCTTCTCGAAGAAGAACAACGTCCTTCCGGCCTGGCCACGGGCCATGGCGCCAGATCCTCAGCGGCAGAATGCGAACGGATCAGGAACATATCGGCCGGGCGGGCGCCCGTCAACGCGGGTCCGCGCCGGCTCCCGGCGCATCGCCTCGGCGCGCCCCTGCCTCAGTCATCATCCCCAGCTTGCCCCGTCGAGGGCGGATGTCATCTTGGATGACGAGGGGAAACTTGCCGAGAGGACCAGTACCATGGATATACGGAACAGCGTTCTGGCCGCCGCAATCCTGACATTCGTGGGTGTTGGTCTTGCGGGTCAGGCGCGCGCGCAGGGCCTGCTGGTGGAGCCGCCGGGTCTTCCGGGCGTGGTGCTGCCGCGGCTGGCGCCGGGCGCGAATCCGCTGGTCGACGGCTCCCTGGTCTTCCACGGGAATTACTGCGGCCCCGGCGACCGCGGCCCGGGCCGCCCTCCGGTCGACGCGCTCGACCGGGCCTGCATGCACCACGATGCCTGCACGCCGGCGGGGGGCGTGCCGTCCTGCGCCTGCAACGCCCGCCTGCAGCGGGAGGCCACCGCCGTGGCGCGCAGCCGGCGCCAGCCCGCGGACCTGCGCGACCTCGCCGCCCTCGTGGCCCAGGGCGCGGCCGCGATGCCCTGCAATCCCTGACCCGAGATCGTTCGCCGACGCATCACCGCTTCCGCGGCGGGCGTGAGCCGCGATCCTGATCCTCGGCGCAGCGGCGGCCCGCGCTCCTGCCGGGCGTCACGGGGCGCGGCGGGGCGTCCCCTCCTGATCCCGCCGCGCCACCACGCGCAGCGCGGGGAAGGCGGGGCGGCGCTGCGCGGGCCACCCCGCGCGGCAGGCCGCGTTGTCGTTGGCCGGCCGATTCTCGCACGGCATGTAGGCGTCGAGCACGTCGACCGCGTACAGGATCCTGCGGACCGGCGTCGCGGCGCGGCGCCTGCCGCGGCTCATCCGGTGACCAGCCCCCCATTGTCTCGATCGCCCGCTCATCTCGCCCGCCTCGCCTGTCACGCCCGGTCGGTTGCCGGGTCACAACGATCTAGCCGCGGGATGCGATCCGGCGTGGTGCTCGGGCGCACGCGAGCGGACGCGGTCCCGCCCGGGCCGCGGACGGCGCGGCCGACGCGCGCGGCGCGTTAACGCCTCCGCAACGTGACCTAAGGGAAAGTCGCCGGGAGGGTGGCCGGCGACGGGTGCGCGGGGTGACGACGAGCCTTCAATCCCTGTCCGGGTCACAGGAGCTCAGGCTGCTCGGCCTCGCCGCGCTCCTCGCCCTGATGGCGACGGTCACGACCATCGACCTCCTGCAGCACGCGAAGGGCGGCGGCGGGCGGGCCCGGCGCGTGTGGCTCGCGACCGCCGCCGCGGCGGGCGGCTTCGCCCTCTGGGCGGCGCAGGTGGTCGCCCTCCTGGCCGACGACGCGGCGGTGCCGCTCGGCGCGGTGCCGGTCGTCCTGTCGCTGGCCGCCTCCGTCGTGACCCTCGCGGCCGCTCTCCGGCTGGCGCTCGATCCGCGCCCGGCCCTGCGGATGACCGGGGGCGCGCTCCTGGGCCTCGGCGTGCTGGCGCCGCACGATCTCGACCTGATCGGCGGGGCGACGTCCCTGGGCGACCTCGCGCGAGTCGGCGCCGGAGCCGGGGCGGCGGCGCTGATCGGTGCCCTCGGCATGCGGCTCGCCGCCGGGGAGGCGCCCGGGCGGCAGAGCGCGGGCAGCCTCGTCCTCGTCTGCGCCGGGCTCGCGCGCTACCTCGGGCAGCGCAACCTCGTTCATCAGGACCTGCCCCATCAGGGCCTCGCCGCGCTGTCCGACGACGGCATCGCTCCGGTGGTCGGCGTCGCCAGCCTGATGCTGCTGGCCGTCGTCCTGGCGACCCTCGCGGTGGACCGGCAGGCGCGGCGCCGGCGCGAGCAGCAGGACCTCGCGCGCAGTCTCGCGGACGCCTCGATCGAGGGCATCGCCCTCTGCGACGGCGACCGGATCGTGACCGCGAATACCAGCCTCGCCGCCCTGCTCGGCTGCCCGGCCGAGCGCCTGCGCGGCCGCCGGCTCGGCGACCTGCTCGAGGGGGAGGGCCAGGCGCGCCTCGACGCGGCGGAGGGGCGCGCCGTCGCGGTGACCCTGGTGGGAGGGCGGGGCGAGCGCGTCGCCGCCGAGGCCGCGCTCCGCCCGATCACCGTCGCGGGGCGGCCCCACCGGGCCCTGGCCGTGCGCGACGTCACGGCGCGCCTCGAGGCGGAGCGGCACATCCAGTACCTCGTCCACCACGACGCCCTGACCGGCCTGCCGAACCGGGCGCGGTTCAACGAGCGGCTGGAGGGCGCGGTCGCGGAAGCCGCGCGCGGCGCGCGCGGTCTGGCGGTCCTCTGCCTCGACGTCGACCGCTTCAAGGAGGTGAACGACACCTGCGGCGAGGCGGCCGGCGACGCGGGCCTGCGCCTGATCGTGCGCTGGGTGGAGCGCGCCCTGGCGGAGGATCAGGTGCTGGCCCGCCTCGGCGCCGACGAGTTCGCCGTCCTGGCGCCGGGCCTGGAGCGGGAGCACGAGGTTTCCGGGCTCGCCGAGCGCGTCCTGGCCGCCTTGCGGCCCGAGATCTGGCGGGAGAGCGGGCTGCCCGCGCTCACCCTGAGCATCGGGGCGGCCCTGTTCCCGCGCGACGCCCAGGACGCGGCCGGCCTGATGAGCCGCGCCGAGGCCGCGCTGGCGGCCGTCAAGGCGCAGGGCGGGGACGGGTTCCGGATCTTCAAGGTCGGGCTCGGCGCCGAGCTGCGCGAGCGCCGCGGCCTCGAGCACGACCTCCGCCAGGCGGCGCGCAGGGGCGAGTTCGCGCTCGTCTACCAGCCCCAGATCGACGTCGCCTCCGGGCGGGTGGTGGGTTTCGAGGCGCTGCTGCGCTGGACCCATCCGGAGCGCGGGCAGGTCCCGCCGGACCGCTTCATCCCGATCGCCGAGGAGACCGGGTCGATCCTGGCGATCGGCGAGTGGGTGCTGCGCCAGGTCTGCCGCGAGGCCGCGGGCTGGGAGAGCCCGCTGCGGGTGGCCGTGAACGTCTCGCCGGTCCAGCTCCACCACCCGGACTTCGCGCAGGTGGTGCAGGAGGTGCTCCACGAGACCGGCCTCGACCCGGCGCGGCTGGAACTGGAGATCACCGAGACCGCCCTGGTGCGCGAGCCCGCCCGCGCCCTGGTCACCCTGCGGCGCCTGAAGGCGCTCGGCCTGCGGATCGCCATGGACGATTTCGGGACGGGCTACTCGTCCCTGTCGAACCTGCGCGTCTTCCCCTTCGACAAGATCAAGATCGACCGCTCGCTGGTCCGCGCCGTGGACGAGAACCGCGAGGCGGCGGCGATCCTGCGGGCGGTGCTGGGCCTCGGGCGCGGCCTCGGGCTCCCGGTCGTGGCCGAGGGAGTCGAGACCCTGGCCGAGCTCGCCTTCCTCGACACGGAGGCCTGCCAGGAGGCGCAGGGCTACCTGATCGGCAAGCCCCTGCCGATCGAGGCCTTCGGGGAGCTCACCCGGCTCGGCGCGGCGGCGCAGGCGCGCGGGGCCCGCGACGCCCCGTGATCCGCCGGCCCGCGCGGCTCAGGCCGCGTGGCGCTCCGCGCCGGCCCCGAAATGGCCGATGTAGCGGGGCGCGATCGCCGCGACCGGCAGCACCACGAACACGTCGGTCGTGCCGAATTGCCGGTCCACCACCGCGCCGTCCCCGAAGGTCGCGCCGAGCCGCAGGTAGCCCTTGATCAGCGGCGGCAGGGCCTGGAGCGCCGCCTTGGGGTCGATGGCCTCGCGGCTCAGCCGGTCCATCGCCACGTGCCGGCCCGGCAGGGCGCGCGCGCGCCAGCGCTCGGGCGCCCGGGCGAAGTGGTGCAGGAAGCTCAGCGGCAGGGCGAGCCGGTCCGGATCGGTGCCGTCGAGGCTCGCGCAGCCCAGCATCGCGTCGACGCGGTGGTGCAGGACGTAGGTCCAGATCCCGTGCCACAGGAGCTCCACCGTCCGCTTGGTCCGGTAGGGCTTGAGCACGCAGGAGCGGCCGAGTTCGAGGAAGCGCAGGCCCGGATTCGCGCTCAGGACCGGCGCGATGTCGTACTCGCCGGCCGTGTAGAAGCCGAAATGCCGCTCGGCCTGGTCCTGACGGAGCAGCCGGTAGGTGCCCACCACCCGCGGCCGCGGCTTGCGGAACGGCTTCGCCTCGGTCGCCGCGTGGTCGATCACCAGGAGGTGGTCGCAGATCGCGTCGTACTCGTCCGCGTCCCGCCGCTTGAGGCCGGCGAGCCCGCTCGGCAGCGCCGACATCTCCTCGTAGAACACGCAGTAGCGCAGGCGCTGGGCCCGGCGGACATCCTTCGGCCGGGTGGCGAGCCGCACCTCCAGCGTGCCGATCCGGCCCAGCACCGGGTCGAGCCCGTGGGTGGGCAGCCGCTTCAGCGGCGGGAACAGCCGCGAGGGCGCCACCACGTCGCGCAGGTCGATGCCCGGCCGCCCCTCGCCCATGCCGGCCCGCCGCATGAGGCGCGCGAGGGGCATCCGGGCGTCGCGCGGGTCCGGCCGCGGGCCGGGGGAGAGGAAGGCAACCATGGTCGTGATGTCCCGTGCGGCTCGATCCGGCGGCGGCCGGGCGCCGCGCCGCCTTGAGGCGTGACAACAACACGAAGCGCGCACGGTTTTGTGACACAGGAACGCAAGCGCGGACAATCGCTTGCGTGAATACGCCGGGAGGCGCCGCGGGGCCGCCCCGGCGGCCCCGGACCTTAGCCGCCGAAGGGTCAGATGAACTGGCTGAGACCCGGCACCGCCCCGACGATCGGGCCGATCACGTCCTCGCCCGCCTTCTCGCGCCCGTAGGCGAAGAGTTCGCGCCCGAGCGGCTGCATCTGGCCCATCGAGACGCCCTCCGCCATCAGCTTCTGGCCGAGCGCCATCACGCCCCCGCCCATCATCCCGCCGAGCATGCCCATCAGGCCGCCGCCGCCCTGGCCGGGGCCGCCGTCGCCCGCCTGGGCCACCGCGCCGTCGGCGCCCGGGATCGCCGCGATCAGCTGGTTGACCTCGTCGGTCGGCCCCTCCTTCTGCAGGAAGGTGAGGATGAGCCCGATCGCCGTCTGGGCCGTGGTCGCGTCCAGTCCCGTGGCCTGCGTCACCCGTGCAACAAGCTCTTCCATCATCGTCTCCTGACACCGTCGAGAGGTCATCGGCGAAGCGTCCCCGGAAATCAACCGCGCGACGGGGAGGCGCAAACCCGGACCAGGACGGCCGGAAACCCGTTGACAGCGCGAGCGCCGCACCGCTAGTAAGCCACCCTTGGCGCGCGGACCGTCCGGTCCGCGCGCCGTCGCGTTCGGCGGCCCTCGCGGGCGGACCGAGCGTCAACTGCCAAGAAGACGGTGCCCGGTCGCGTGCCGGAGCCCGGATGGAACACGAGACCAGAACGATGTTCGCAGTGATCAAGACGGGCGGCAAGCAGTACCGCGTTGCCGCCAACGACGTTATCACGATCGGCAAGCTCGAGGGCGATGCCGGGACGGCGGTGACCTTCGGCGAGGTGCTCCTCTACGCCGACGGCGACGGCGCCACCAAGGTGGGCGCGCCGACCGTGGCGGGGGTGAGCGTCGCGGGCGAGATCGTCGCGCAGACGCGCGGCCCCAAGGTCATCGCCTTCAAGAAGCGCCGCCGGCAGAACTCGCGCCGCAAGCGCGGTCACCGCCAGGACTTCACCGTGGTGCGCGTCACGGGCATCAGCGCCGCCTGATCCGGGCCGGACGCGAGACAGCCCTTCAGAGAGATTCAGGAGTAGCCCGATGGCTCACAAGAAAGCAGGCGGTTCGTCCCGCAACGGCCGCGATTCCGAAGGCCGCCGCCTCGGCGTGAAGAAGTTCGGCAACGAGGCCGTGATCGCCGGCAACATCATCGTGCGTCAGCGCGGCACGCGCTGGCATCCCGGCACCAATGTCGGGATCGGCCGCGACCATACCCTCTTCGCGCTCACCGACGGCCGGGTTCAGTTTGCCACCAAACAAGGCCGAGCTTACGTAACGGTCGTCCCGGCCCAGGATGCCCCGGCCCGCGAGGCCGCCGAATAAACCGACGGAGCCAGTGACGAAGGAGCTCCGCCGGTGTCCCCACCGACCCGGCGGATCCTCGATCCTGGCCCTCAAAGGCCGCGCTTCGATCGAGACCAGGGGGAGGGTGGGGCACCACTCTCCCCTTCGTCGTTCTCGTGGCCGCGTGAGGGCGCCTCGCCCTTCCCGGTCGGATCGGAGTCAGGCGATGTTCCCCGACCTCACCCGCGACGACGTGTTTCGGCTTGAGACCCGCAGGCTGTGGCTGCGCTGGCCGCGCCAGGCCGACGCCCAAGCCATCGTGCGTCTCGCCGGGGAGAAAGCCGTCGCCGAGATGACGGCCGGGATTCCGCATCCCCTGGCGCCGGCCGACGCGGAGGCGTTCATCCTGCGGGCGCGGCGGGACAATGCGGAGGGGCGGGCGCTCACCATGGCGATCACGCCCCGGCGCCAGCCGCAGGCGCTGATCGGGATGGTGGGGATCGAGCCCGACCACGACCAGGCGGGACCGCATCTCGGCTACTGGATCGGCCCGCCGCACTGGGGCCAGGGCCTCGCCACCGAGGCGGCCCGGGCGATGATCGACGCCTTCTTCGCCTATACCGAGGGGGAGGAGCTGACCTCCTCCGCCCGGGTGATCAACCCGGCCTCCCGGCGGGTCCTGGAGAAGTGCGGCTTCGCGGCGGTGGGCTCGGGGCTGCGGCCCTTCCCGGCCCGGGGCGGCGTGTTCCCGGTCGACCATTTCCGGCTCGACCGCCGGGCCTGGGACAGCCTCAAGACCTGGCACGCCTCCGGGCTGGTCTTCGACCGGCATCGGGCGGCGGAGCCGCTCGGGGCGGAGGCGTGCCTGGAGGCGTGACGAGACCGGCCGGGGGCACGCCCCCGGCCCCTGCGCGTTGACGGTCAGGAGGACGAGGCCGTGAAGTTCCTCGACGAAGCCAAGGTCTACGTGCGCTCCGGCGACGGCGGGGCCGGCTGCGTGTCGTTCCGGCGCGAGAAGTTCATCGAGTTCGGCGGGCCCGACGGGGGCGACGGCGGGCGCGGCGGCGATGTCTGGGCCGAGTGCGTCGAGGGACTCAACACCCTGATCGACTACCGCTACCAGCAGCATTTCAAGGCCAAGAAGGGCGAGCACGGCTCGGGCCGCAACCGGGCCGGCGCCAAGGGCGGCGACGTGGTGCTGAAGGTTCCGGCCGGCACCCAGATCCTCGCCGAGGACCGCGAGACCCTGGTGGCCGACCTGACGCGGGTGGGCCAGCGCGTGCTGCTCGCCCGCGGCGGCAATGGCGGCTTCGGCAACGCCTACTTCACCACCTCGACCAACCGGGCGCCCCGCCACGCCAATCCGGGCCAGGAGGGCCAGGAGCACTGGCTCTGGCTGCGGCTCAAGCTCATCGCGGATGCGGGCCTGGTCGGGCTGCCGAATGCCGGCAAGTCGACCTTCCTCGCCACCGTGACGGCGGCCAAGCCGAAGATCGCCGATTACCCCTTCACCACCCTGCATCCGGGTCTCGGAGTGGTGCGGGTCGACACGCGCGAATTCGTGCTCGCCGACATTCCGGGCCTGATCGAGGGCGCGCACGAGGGCGTGGGCCTCGGCGACCGCTTCCTCGCCCACGTGGAGCGCTGCCGGGTCCTGCTCCACCTCGTCGAGGGGACGAGCGAGGATGCGGGCGCCGCCTACCGCCTCGTGCGGGCGGAGCTGGAGGCCTACGGCCACGGCCTCGCCGACAAGCCCGAGATCGTCGCCCTCTCGAAGGCCGACATCCTCGATCCGGAGAGGCTGGAGGCCCAGGTCGCCAGCCTGGAGGCGGCCTGCGGCCGGCGGCCGCTCGTGATCTCGGCCGCGACGCGCCGGGGCGTGCCGGAGGCCCTGCGCGCCCTCCTCGCCGCGATGGACCGGGCCCAGGCCGAGGCCGCGCCGGAGAAGGCGGAGGCGTGGCAGCCGTGAGAGGCTGATCATCCGCCGCGGCCGGCTCAGCAGTGCTTCTGGCCGCCCGCGCTCGCGAAGGCGTCGAGGAGCTGCTCCATCAGGTAGGGCTTGGGCACGAATTGCCCGGAATCCGGCACGTCCTCGTTCGAGGGGCGGATCCGGCCCGAGGTGATGACCAGCCGCACGTGCGGCCGCATCTCGGCGACGCGCTGGGCGAGGGCGAAGCCGTCCATCGAGCCCGGCATGTCCACGTCGGTGAACAGCGCGCCGATATCGTCGCGCTGCGCGAGGATCGCCATGGCCTCGTCGGCGTCGGAGGCTTCCAGCACGACGAAGCCGGCCTCCTCCAGCATCTCGGTCGCCATCATCCGCACCAAGCCCTCGTCCTCGACCACGAGGACCACCGTCGGGGAGGGGGAGCGGGCGGGCGGGACATCGGCCAATCAACGGCGCGGCACCGATCAGGTTTCGGTCCCGGTCCCGCGCCTCACGCGGGTGCCCGCCACGGCTCCTGCAGGGCGCTCAGGGGGGCTTCCAGCGTACAGACCAGCCCGGAGGGCGCGAAGGTGAGCGTCACCGCGCCGCCCACCTCCGCGGCGAAGCTGCGCTCCAGCAGCCGCGTGCCGAAGCCCCTGCGGAGGGGCGGCCGGTCGATCGGCGGGCCGCCGCGCTCGGTCCAAGTCAGGCGCAGGCGCGACCCGCCGGGGGCCGGCTCGACCGTCCAGGCGAGATCGACGCGGCCCGCCGGTGTCGCGAGCGCCCCGTATTTCGCGGCGTTGGTCGCGAGTTCGTGCAGGGCCATGGCGAGGGCGAGGGCGGGTTTCGCCGCGAGCGTCAGGTCGGGGCCGCGGGCGCGGATCCGCACCGCGTCCGCCGCCTCGTGGGCGCCGCGGGCGGCCTCGATGATCTCGGAGATCGGGGCGGCCTTCCAATGCGCCTCGGTCAGGATGTCGTGCGCCCGCCCGAGGGAGATCAGCCGCCCGGCGAGGGCCTCCCGCGCCTCGTCGAGCCCGCTCACCCCGCGCAGGGTCTGGGCCGCGATGGCCTGCACCATGGCGAGGGTGTTCTTCACCCGGTGCTGCAATTCGTGGGTGAGGAGCCGCTGGTGCTCCTCGGCCTCCTTGCGGTCCTGGATGTCGAGGTCGTTGCCGAGCCAGCCGATGATCGCGCCCCGCTCGTCCCGCACCGGCGCGGCGCGGATCAGGAACCAGCGGTAGGTGCCGTCGTGCCGGCGCAGCCGCGCCTCGGTGTCGTACTGGATTCCCTCCCGGCGCGCCCGCGCCCAGGCCACCTCCAGCCCCGGCAGGTCGTCCGGATGGACCGCGCGGGCCCAGCCGTCCGGCAGCGCCTCCTCGGGGCTCTGGCCGGTGTAGCGGTACCAGAAGGCGTTGAGGTAGCTGAGCGACCCGTCCGGCCGGCCCTCCCAGACGATGCCCGGGGCGAGTTCGGTCAGCTGCCGAAAGCGGGTCTCGCTCTCGCGGGCGCGCTGCGCGGTCTGCTTCTGCTCGGTGATGTCGACGCTCGCCCCGGCGAAGCGCGAGGCCGCGCCGTCCTCGTCGCGCATCAGGCGGCCGCGGGCGAGGAGCCAGCGCCAGGACCCGTCCGGCTGGCGCACCCGGTACTCCGCCGAGAACGCGTCCCGGCGCCCCGACAGCACCCGGTCGAGCTCTGCCTCGAAGGCCGGCACGTCGTCGGGGTGGAAGGTCCGGGTGAAGGCCGCGAGCGGGGCGCCGCGGGCGGCGTGCTCCGGGTCGACCGAGTAGATCCGGGCGAAGTTCGCGTCCGCGAAGACGAGGTCGCGGCGCAGGTCCCACTCCCAGATGCCGACCATGCCGGCGGCGCCGAGGGCGAGGTTCAGCCGATCCTCGCTCTGGCGCAGCCGCTCCTCCTGGTCGCGCTGGGCGGTGCGGTCGCGCAGGATCTTCAGGTAGCCCAGGTGATGGCCCGCCTCATCGCGCAGTGGCTGCATCTCGCCGCTCGCCCAGAAGCGGCTGCCGTCCTTGCGCAGGTGCCAGCGCTCGTCCGGCCCGGTGCCGGTGAGGCGCGCGTTGCGCATCTCCTCCTCGGGGACGCCGCGGCGGACGTCCGGCTCGGTGAAGAAGCGGGCGGCCGGCTGGCCCAGCATCTCCTCCTCGCTCCAGCCGAGGATGCGCCGCGCGCCCTCGTTCCAGCTGGTGACGGACCCGCTCTCGTCGAGGGTGATGATGGCGTAGTCGGTGGCGCTCTCCAGGATCATCCGCTGGAGCTGCTGATCGCGATGCGCGCGCCGGTGCGCGACCTCATCACCGGGTGCGATGGGGCAGTTCATGATCGTGTGAGGCGGGAGGTGGAATCAAGGATCCCTCCTGCGCCGGCTTCCCGGCGACAATGAGGATCCTTGGCCGTTGAAGACCTTGGCCGTTAAAGACCTTGGCCGTTAAAGACCTTGGCCGTTGGCCACCTCGGCCGCGCGCATCCTCGCCCGTCGGCCTCCGCAGGTCCGGCGGGGGCTGTCCACGGGCCCCGTCAGCGGCTATGCGCGGCGAGGCTCCGCTCACCCTCACCCGGCCCCTCCATGACCCCCGCCCTCGACCAGTTCCGCCGCGTCGTCCTGAAGGTCGGCTCCGCCCTCCTCGTCGACCGGGCGCGCGGGCGCCTGCGGCACGCCTGGCTCGCCGCCCTCGCCGAGGACATCGCCGACCTGCACGGGCGCGGCGTCGACGTGCTGGTGGTCTCCTCGGGCTCGATCGCCCTCGGGCGGACCGTGCTGGGCTTCCCGCCCGGGGCGCTGCGCCTGGAGGAGAGCCAGGCCGCGGCCGCGGTGGGGCAGATCGCGCTCGCCCGCCACTGGTCGGAGGCGCTCGCGCATCACGGCATCGTCGCCGGCCAGATCCTGGTGACGCCGCACGACACCGAGGAGCGCCGCCGCTACCTCAACGCCCGCGCCACGACGCTGAAGCTCCTCGACATGCGGGCGGTCCCGGTCGTGAACGAGAACGACACGGTCGCCACCTCGGAGATCCGCTACGGCGACAACGACCGGCTCGCCGCCCGCGTGGCGACGATGATCGGGGCGGATCTCCTGGTGCTGTTCTCCGACATCGACGGGCTCTACACGGCGCCGCCGGCCAGCGACCCGTCCGCGCGCCACCTCCCGGTGATCCCGCGCATCACCCCGGAGATCGAGGCCATGGCCGGCGGACCGGCCTCGGAGCTGTCGCGCGGCGGCATGCGCACCAAGATCGAGGCGGGCAAGATCGCCGCCGGCGGCGGCACCCACATGCTGATCGCGGACGGGCGCGGCAAGAACCCGCTGCGGGCGGTGGCGGCGGGCGCGCGGGCCTCGTGGTTCCTCTCCGCCTCGACCCCGACGGCGGCGCGCAAGACCTGGATCGCCGGCTCGCTCGAACCCCGCGGCAGTTTGGTGATCGACGCGGGCGCCGAGCGGGCGCTGCAGGGCGGGGCGAGCCTGCTGCCGGTCGGCGTCGCCCGGATCGAGGGCGCCTTCGCCCGCGGCGACGCGGTGGTGATCCGCTCCCTGGGCGGGGCCGTGCTCGGGCGCGGCCTGGTGGCCTATGACAGCGACGACGCGGCCCGCATCATCGGCCGGTCGAGCCGCGAGATCGAGGCGGTCCTGGGCTATCCCGGCCGCGCCGAGATGATCCATCGCGACGACATGGCGCTCGTCGGCGAGTAGGGGCGGCGATCGCGCCCGCCCCGACTCCGACCGGGCTTCCCCTGCGTCGCGCCGCGCTCTATAGCATTGTCCGACGAAGGGGTGCCGGTCCGTCGAAGACAAGGCGGCACGATCCACGACCTGGAGCAGCGCGCGATTGCACCGTGATCGGGCGCCGCTCTAAGCAGAATTGCATCGGGAATTCTGCTTAGTCTCTTGCTCTCGCATCATTTTCCGCCGACGCGGTCCTTCGGTTCGCCGGCGAACCGGTGACTGCTTCGGCGCCGGCCGGTCCCGGCCGGCGCAATGATGCTTTGGATCTCGGCGCCCCCCGTGCGGCCGCTTCCTGGACACGAATGCATGACGACGCGACGGATCCCTCCCGCCCTCGCCCTCGCGCTGGCCCTCGCGGCCGGCCCCGCCCTCGCGCAGGCGGCGCCGGACGCGCCGGTTCGCGAGGCCTACCGGATCACGGTCCGCTCCCTCGCGGCGCCGGGACCGGCGAGCGTGCCCCCCTGGCGGCCGCCGCACCGGCGGACCTTGTTCAGCAAGCGCCTCGCCGCCCTCTTCGCCCGGGACGACCTCTACCAGAAGGAGAGCGGCGATATCGGTCACCTCGACGCCGACCCGTTCCTGAGCGGCCAGGACGGCGAGGTGAAGGACCTGCGCGTCACGGTCGAGACCGGGCCCGCCGAGGGCCGGGCCGAGGTGGCCGCGCGCTTCGTCAGCTTCGGGACGCCGGTCACCGTCCGCTTCCGGGTGGTCGAGGAGGCGGGCGCGTGGCGCATCGACGACATCCTCGACACCGTCGAGGGCAGGGAGGTCCCGGTGAGCGCGCGCCTTACCGCGCCCTACCCGTGCGGCAGCTTCGTCGGAAAACGCTGCCGGCGCTGAGCTCTCCGCCGCCCTGCGCCGGCTCAGCTTGTCGCGGGTGGGGGCCCGTGGCATGGAGAGCCGCGCGGCGACCCGACCCATCGGACCGAACGCCCGCGCGCATCGCAGGAACAGTGCCGTGTCCGTGCTCAGCCTGAAGCCCCGCGCCGGGGCCGACGACGTCGACGCCCTCATGCGGGAGATCGGCCGCAGGGCGCGCGCCGCCTCCCGGCGCATGGCGCTCGTCCCGGCCCGGGCCAAGGACATGGCCCTGCGGGCCGCCGCGGCCGCCATCCGCGACGCCGCCCCGGTCATCCTGGAGGCGAACGCCGCCGACCTCGCCGAGGCGCGGGGCGCGAACCTGCCCGCCGCGACCCTCGACCGGCTCGCACTGACCCCGGGCCGGGTCGAGGCCATCGCCGCCGCGGTCGAGGCCATCGCGGGCCTGCCCGATCCGGTCGGCCGCCAGCTCGCGGCCTTCGAGCGCCCGAACGGCCTCGCCATCGAGCGGATCTCCACCCCCCTCGGCGTGGTCGGGGTGATCTACGAGAGCCGGCCCAACGTCACGGCCGATGCGGGGGCGCTCTGCCTCAAGGCCGGCAACGCCGCCGTGCTGCGCGCCGGCTCCGAGAGCCTGCGCAGCGCCGCCGCCATCGCGCGGGCCATGGCGGACGGCCTCGCCGCGCAGGGCCTGCCCGCCGAGGCGATCCAGCTCGTGCCCACCCGGGACCGCGCGGCGGTCGGCGCCATGCTGGCGGGCCTCGACGGCTGCATCGACGTCATCGTGCCCCGCGGCGGCAAGAGCCTGGTCGCGCGCGTGCAGAGCGAGGCCCGGGTGCCGGTCTTCGCCCATCTCGAAGGCATCTGCCACGTCTTCGTGCACGCGCGGGCCGACCTCGCCATGGCGCGCGAGATCCTGCGCAACAGCAAGCTGCGCCGCACCGGGATCTGCGGCGCGGCCGAGACGCTGCTGGTCGACCGCGCCTGCGCCGGCACCCACCTGGCGCCCCTCGTCGCCGACCTCCTGGAGGCCGGCTGCGCCGTGCGCGGCGACGCCGAGACCCAGGCGGTCGACCCGCGGGTCACGCCGGCGACCGAGGCCGATTGGCGGACCGAGTACCTCGACGCGGTCATCGCCGTGCGGGTGGTGGACGGGCTCGACGCCGCCATCGACCACGTCGAGACCTACGGCTCGCACCACACGGACGCGATCGTCACGGCCGACGAGGCGGCGGCCGAGCGCTTCCTCGCCGAGGTCGATTCGGCGATCGTGGTGCACAACGCCTCGACGCAATTCGCGGATGGCGGAGAGTTCGGCTTCGGCGCCGAGATCGGCATCGCCACCGGGCGGATGCATGCGCGCGGCCCGGTCGGCGTCGAGCAGCTCACGACCTTCAAGTACCGCGTGCACGGCTCCGGTCAGGTCCGGCCCTGAAGCCAGGTGGGCGTGCGTCTCCCGCCGAGCGCGCCGGGCCTGCGCATCGGGCTCTACGGCGGTTCCTTCAACCCGGCCCATGCCGGCCACCTGCATGTCAGCCAGCTGGCGCTGCGGCGGCTCGCCCTCGACCGGGTCTGGTGGCTCGTGAGCCCGGGCAACCCGCTCAAGGACCGGACGATCCTGGCGCCCCTGGCGGAGCGCGTCGCCGGGGCCGCCGCGATCGCGCGCGACCCGCGCGTCGCCGTGACCGCCTTCGAGAGCGCGATCGGCGCCCGCTTCACCCGCGACTCCCTGGCCTGGCTGCGCCGCCACCGGCCCTTCCCGCTTTTCGTCTGGATCATGGGGGCCGACAGCCTCGCGAGTTTCCACCGCTGGCAGGGCTGGCGCGAGATCGTCCGGTCGATGCCGATCGCGGTGATCGACCGGCCGGGCTTCACCCTCGGGGCCGCCGCGTCCCCGGCGGCGCGGGCGATGGCGCGCCACCGGATCGACGAGCGCGACGCGGCCCGCCTCGCCGGGATGGCGCCGCCGGCCTGGGTGTTCCTGCACGGACCCCGCTCCGACCTCTCCTCGACCGCGCTGCGGCGGGCGTCGTCGGGTGACAGAGATCACGCGCCGTGACACGCGCGTATTGAAAGGCGGGGCCCGGCGCCCTTATCTTGATGCAACGGCGCCGTGTGGCGCGAACGACAGGGGTCGGCACTGAACCAACCACTTTCCCGCGAGGCTCACATCCACGAGCTTCCTGCTCGGCCCGAGGCGGTGCCGCCGGCGGCCGAGGATCGGCCCGACGGGCTCCTGGCGATCGCCCGGCGCTGCCTTGAGGACATGAAGGCCGAGGACACGGTCGAGATCGACCTTGCCGGCAAGACCTCGATCGCCGACGCGATGATCATCACCTCCGGCCGCTCGCACCGCCACGTCGGCTCCATCGCCGAGAAGCTGGTGCAGGAGCTGAAGGCCTCCGGCCACGGCAACGCCCGCATCGAGGGCCTGCCGGCCTGCGACTGGGTGCTGATCGATGCCGGCGATCTCCTGGTGCACATCTTCCGGCCCGAGGTCCGCCACTTCTACAATCTGGAGAAGATGTGGGGGGCCGACCGGCCGGGCGACCGCCTGGCCGGCTGACCCGGTGCGGGCGGCGCAGGGGTGCGCCTCGCCCTCGTGGCCGTCGGCCGCCTGAAGCGCGGCCCGGAGCGGGACCTCGCCGAGGGCTACCGCGCGCGGGCCGACGCGCTGGCGCGGGGCCTCGGCCTGTCCGCGGTCCAGCTCACCGAATTGCCGGAGAGCCGCGCCCGCCGCGCCCCGGACCGCTGCGCCGAGGAGGGCGCGGCGATCCTCGCCTGCCTGCCGGCCGGGAGCGCCGTCATCGTGATGGACGAGGGCGGCAGGGCGGTGACGAGCGCCGGGCTGGCCGAGCAGGTGGCCGCGTGGCGCGACGGCGGCCGGCCCGGTCTCACGATCGTGATTGGCGGGGCCGACGGGCTGTGCGAGAGCGTGCGGCACCGGGCCGACCTCGTCTTCGCCTTCGGGGCCGCCACGCTCCCGCACGGCCTGGTCAGGGTGTTGGTGCTTGAGCAACTATATCGCGTCATGACCATCCTGGCCGGCCACCCCTATCACCGCGGCGCCCCGTGATCCGCCCCCTCCCGCTCCTCGGCTTCCTGCTCGCCTGCGCCGGTGCCGCCGCGCAGGAGCGCGCCTCCGTCCGGCCCGACCCGATCGACCAGGCCCAGGCCGAGAAGGAGCAGAAGGCCCAGAGCCTCAAGGCCCTGGAGGCGGCGCTGGCGGCGAGCGCGGAGGCCCGCGGCCGCCTCGAGAAGGAGGTGGAGGAGCTGAAGGGCGACCGCGCGCGCCTGAGCCAAGCGCTCCTCGACGGAACCCGCCGGGCGCAAGAGGCCGAGGAGCGCATCGGCGTCCTGGAGACGCGCCTGGAGACCATGACGGCGAGCCAGACGGCGATCCGGCGCTCCCTCGAGGCGCGCCGCGGCGTCATCGCCGAGGTGCTGGCGGCGCTCCAGCGGATGGGGCGGCGCCCGCCCCCCGCCGTGCTGGTCCAGCCCGAGGACATGCTGGCGGCGATCCGCACCTCGATGCTGCTCGGCGCCGTCGTGCCCGAATTGCAGGGCGAGGCCGAGACGCTCGCGGGCGACCTCGCCGAACTCGAGCGCCTGCGCGGCCTGATCGCGGCCGACCGGGAGAGCCTGCGCAGGGACCTCGCCGGCTGGGCGGGGGAGCGCCAGCGCCTCGACGCCCTCGTCGCCGCCCGCCAGACCCGCCTCGGCGAGGCCGAGACCGGGCTCGCGGGCGAGCGGGAGCGCGCCGCCGGGCTCGCCGGCCAGGCGCGCAGCCTCAAGGACCTCGTCGACAAGCTCGATGGCGAGATCTCGGCCGCCCGCCGGGCCGCGGAGGCGGAGAGCCGCGAGACCCGCGAGCGCTTCGCCGCCGCGGCCCTGCGCGACCCGGTCCGGTTGGCACCGAAGCTGCCTTTCTCCCAGGTGAGGGGGGTCGTCCCCCGACCGGCGACCGGGGAGGTGGTCAAGGCCTTCGGGGCGGCCGACGGAAACGGCGGAACGACGCGCGGCATTTCGCTCGCGACCCGTCCCCGCGCCGTCGTGTCATCCCCGGCCGACGGGTGGGTCGCCTATGCGGGGCCTTTCCGGAGCTATGGACGTCTCTTGATCATCAACGCGGGCGACGGCTACTATCTCCTTCTGGCGGGCATGGATCAGATCAACGTGGACGTCGGTCAGTTCGTGCTCGCCGGAGAGCCGGTCGCCGCGATGGGGGACTCGGGCTTGGCGCCTTCGGCGGGAGGCGGCGGGCGGAACGATCCCGTCCTGTACGTCGAGTTCAGAAAAGACGGTAGCTCCATCGACCCGGAGCCATGGTGGGCGAAGGCGGCAAGCGAGAAGGTCCGCGGATAATGCGCAAAGTTTCCCTCGTCCTGTTGGGTGCGATCCTGGGCGCCGGGACCGCCACGGTGGCGACCCAGACCCACTTCCTCTCGGGCACCAGCGCGGTAGCGGCCTCCGCCGAAACGTACCGTCAGCTCAGCCTGTTCGGCGACGTCTTCGAGAAGATTCGCACCGACTACATCGAGAAGCCCGAGGAATCGAAGCTGATCGAGGCGGCCGTCAACGGCATGCTGACCTCGCTCGACCCGCATTCGAGCTACATGGATGCGAAGAGCTTCCGCGACATGCAGGTGCAGACCCGCGGCGAGTTCGGCGGCCTCGGGATCGAGGTGACGATGGAGGACGGCCTCATCAAGGTCGTCACGCCGATCGACGACACGCCCGCCGCCCGCGCCGGCCTGCTCGCCAACGACATCATCACCCAGATCGACAACGAGCAGGTCCAGGGCCTGACCCTCAACCAGGCCGTCGAGAAGATGCGCGGCCCGGTCAACTCGCCGGTGAAGCTCAAGGTCACCCGCAAGGAGGTCAAGGAGCCGCTCGAGATCACGCTGAACCGCGACCTCATCCGCATCAAGCCGGTGCGCTCGCGGGTCGAGGGCGGCGACGTCGGCTACATCCGGCTGACCCAGTTCAACGAGCAGACCTTCGACGGGCTGAAGGCGGCGATCGACAAGATCTCCACCGACGTGCCGAGCGACAAGCTCAAGGGCTACGTCCTCGACCTGCGCAACAACCCGGGGGGCCTGCTCGATCAGGCCGTGATGGTCTCGGACGCGTTCCTCGACCGCGGCGAGATCGTCTCCACCCGCGGCCGCAACCCGGACGAGACGCAGCGCTTCTCGGCCAAGTCCGGCGACCTGACCAAGGGCAAGCCGATCGTGGTGCTGGTCAACGGCGGCTCGGCCTCGGCCTCCGAGATCGTCGCCGGCGCCCTGCAGGACCACAAGCGCGCGACCGTGCTCGGCACGCGCTCCTTCGGCAAGGGCTCGGTGCAGTCGATCATCCCGCTCGGCGGGAACGGCGCCCTGCGCCTGACCACGGCGCGCTACTACACGCCGTCCGGCCGCTCGATCCAGGCCAAGGGCATCGAGCCGGACCAGGAGGTGCTGCAGGAGGTGCCCGACGACCTGAAGGGCAAGGACGAGACCAAGGGCGAGGCCGGCCTGAAGGGCCACCTCAAGCAGAAGGACCAGGAAGAGCGCGGCGGCTCCTCGGCCTACGTCCCGCCGGATCCGGCCAAGGACAAGCAGCTCACCGCCGCGGTCGACCTGCTGCACGGCGTGCAGAAGGGCGCCGCCAACACCGCCAAGAACGGCGTCCCGAACTGACCGGGGTGTCCCGAACCGGCCGGCGGTCTTCTCGCCGGCCGTTAGGGCAGCGTTAACCACGAGGGCCCGCAATGGCGGTCAGGCGACCGTCGCTGCGGGCCTTGTCGTCTGCGGCCGGTCCGAGAGCCGGATGCGCCGCCGTGATCCTCGCCAACGATGCCCTCACCCGACCCCTCGGGATGCGGGACGAGACCCCCTCCCGCCTCGCGCGCCTGCGGGCCGCCATCCCGCTGCGGGCGATCCTGTCGGCCGCGGCGGCCGTCCTGGTCGGGGCCGTCGCCGGGTTCGTCGCCCTGACGGAGGATCCCCTCGGCGGCGAGCCGCACGCCCTGGTGACGATCACCCGGCGCGAGGCCCCGCCCGGCCCGCCGAGCCCGCGCCCGCCCGCCCCGGCGGAGGCCGGGAGCCGCAGCGCGAGCGAGGTCGAGCGCGCCTCGGGCGTTGCGGTGCTGCGGCCGGAGGGCAGTGCCGTGCCGGATTCGGTGGTGATCCGCGTGCCGGGGCCGACCGAGATCCGCCTCGCCCCCGCGCCCGATCCGGCCCTCTCCGAGAAGGGCCGCTACGGGCTGCTGCCGCGCCTCGGCCCGGACGGCGCCCGCGCCGTCGACGTCTACGCCCGGCCGGAGGCGCCCGCCCTGCCGAGCGGCGCGGCGCCGGCCGGCCGGATCGCCCTGGTGGTGACCGGCCTCGGGATCGGGGCGGCGGTGACGCAGGACGCGGTGACCCGGCTGCCGCCCGCCGTCACCCTCGCCTTCGCCCCCTACGGCGCCGACGTGGGCCGGCAGGCGGCCCGCGCCCGCGAGGCCGGCCACGAGGTGATGGTGCAGGCCCCGATGGAGCCCTTCGACTACCCGGACAACGATCCCGGGCCGCAGACGCTGCTCGCGGGCGCCAAGCCCGCCGAGAACGCGGACCGCCTCGGCTTCGTGCTCTCCCGCATCCCGGGCGCGATCGGGGTGGTGAACTACATGGGGGCGCGGCTCACCGCCGAGGCCGGGGCCCTCGACCCGATCCTGCGCGAGATCGGGGCCCGCGGCCTCGGCTTCGTCGACGACGGCACCTCGCCGCGCTCGCTCGCGCTCGACATCGGGCGGCGCGCCCGCGCGCCGGTGGCCCGCGCCGACGTGGTCGTGGACGCGGCGCCGCTCCCCGACGCGGTCGACCGCGAACTCGCCCGGCTGGAGGAGACGGCGCGGCGCAAGGGCTTCGCGATGGGTTCGGCCATGGCGCTGCCGCTCACCATCGACCGGATCGCCCGCTGGAGCCGCGACCTGGAGGCGCGGGGCATCCTGCTCGTCCCGGCGAGCCGCGCCCTCCGGGCGCGTCGGTAGACGCGCCCCCGCGTCGCCAGACGCGCCCCGCAGCCTTGTGGCGCCGCGACTTCTCTCGCACAAGGGCGCCAGGATTCCGAAGCGAGCCCGTGCAGGCCCCGATGGCAGACCGCGACACCCGACCGGCCGGCTCCGCCCTGGCCGATCTTCCCTACCGGCCCTGCGTCGGCATCGCCCTGTTCAACCGCGACGGCCTCGTCTTCGCCGGGCGGCGGGCCAGGGAAGCCGGGCTGGTGGCCGAGGCGCCCGCCCATAGCTGGCAGATGCCGCAGGGCGGCATCGACCCGGGCGAGACCCCCGAGGGGGCGGCCCTGCGCGAGCTCTACGAGGAGACGAGCGTGCGGCCGGATTCCGTGCGTCTCCTGGCCGAGGCGCCCGGCTGGTACAGCTACGACCTGCCGAGCGTCGCGGCCGGCCAGCTCTGGAAGGGGCGCTACCGGGGTCAGACCCAGAAGTGGTTCGCCTTCGCCTTCGAGGGGGCCGACAGCGAGATCGACATCCTCCGCCCGGGCGGCGGCGCCCACAAGGCCGAGTTCGACGCGTGGCGCTGGGAACCCCTCGCCAACCTCGCGGAGCTGATCATCCCGTTCAAGCGGCCGGTCTACCAGCAGGTGATCGCCGCCTTCGCACCCTTCGCGCGCCCGGCATGAGGCGGGTTCCGGCCCCGCTGCCCCGGCCGGCGGCGGACTGACCCCATGCGCTGGTGGTGCCTGTTCCTCGCCCTCGTGCTGCTCTGGCTGGGCTACTCGCTCTCGCCCTACCTGGCGCTCTACCGGCTGAGCGAGGCGGTGCGGACCAACGACCTCCCGGCGGTGACCCAGCGGGTGAATTTCCGCACCCTGCGCCTGTCCCTCAGCCGGCAGGCGACGGCCGCCGCCCTGGAGGCGATCGAGGCCCGCCCCGACCTCTCGCCCCGCGACCGCCAGATGCTCACCGACGCGGTGGCGGGGCTGGTCGAGCCCGTGGTCGGCAGCCTGGTGACGCCCGAGATGCTGATGGACCTGCTCGATGACGGCTGGCCCGAGCGCCTCGGCATCGCCCGTCCGGACGGGGCGGCGGGGCCGGGCCGGGGATCGCAGGATCGCGGCCTGCCCGGGCGGCGCGTCTCGGACCTCCTCGCCCTCGCGCGCACCGCCGAGATGCGGGGCTTCCGCGGCGTCGTGTTCAGCTTCCCGCCCGACCGGCCGCGGGCGAGCCAGTACCGGCTGCGGCTGCGCCTGCGCGGCTTCACCTGGCGGGTGGTGGATCTCGAACTCCCGGCCGACCTGCGCGACCGCATCAGCCAGAAGCTCGTCCGCCTGCCCCTGCCGGGCCGGGCCGAGCCGCGCCCCGCCGCTCAGTAGCGGATCGTCGAGCGGATCCCCAGGATCGCCGCGTTGCGCAGCCGCTCGCCGGTGGGCGAGCGCGGGTTCACGCCGTTGCCGCCCGGGTGGAAGACGTACTGGAAGTCCGGCTGCACGGTGATGCCGGGCGCGATCAGCGCCTGGTAGGTCAGTTCGAGCTGCGCCTCGAAGGCGCGCACCGGCCGCGCGACGCCGGTCGCCAGGATCGTGTCGAGGTCGAGGCCGCGGATCGATTGCGAGATCCGCGAATAGGACATGCTGAGGCCGACCGTGTCGTCGGAGCGGCCCGGCAGCAGGCCCTTATAGGCGATGCCGGCATCGACGTAGAAGTCGACGAGGTTGCGGTCGCCGGGCGAGCCGGAGACGCGCACGAAGGCGCTGGCGCCCTCGTCGTTCTTGTCGGGCTCGCGGAACAGCGTCTGGTCGATGATGCCGTAGATGCCGTCATTGCCGCGGAAGCGCCGGGCGATGCCGGTCGTCGAGGGGTCGGCGAGGGGCCGGCCCGAATCGTCGAAGCGCGGGCTGTTGAAGCGGCCGAAATGGTACCAGCCGCCCAGCGTGACCGTGCCGGGCTCGTCGATGACCGGGCGCCCGCGATGGCGGCTGTCGAGGTTGTAGGCGTAGGCCGCCTCGGCGATCAGGAGCGGCGGGTCGCCGAGGCGGAAATTCGTGCCGTACCGGTTGCGCCGCTGCGGGTCGGGGTCGAGGCCGGGCCGGGCCGGGCCGGCCGGGTCGCCGTCGAAGAGGCCGACCTGAAGCGAGAAGTTCTTGTTCGGCGTGTATTTCGCCCGCACCGCGGGGGTCGCCAGCGGGTAGGCCGGCCCGCCGCTCGGCAGGTTGATGCCGGTGATGTCCGGCCAGCCATAGGTCGAGTTGACGAACAGGGTCGCGGTCTGGCTGACCAGGAACTCCGTGTCGGCGGCGATCTGGCCGACCTTGAGGCCCAACTGATCGTCGAACAGCTTCTGCTCGATCCAGAGTTCGTAGAGGCGCGAGGAGGGCAGCGCCTCGATGCCGCTGACCACGTCGAGGTTGCCGACGTAGTAGCGGGACAGGCCGGTGCCGTGGATCTGGTAGAAGTTGGTGTGGAAGGCGGCGCCCTTCCAGCCCGCGAGCGTCTCCAGGTCGGCGTCGACCTGGAGATCGAGGCGGCCCTCGTAGATCGCCCCGCGCTTGATCCCGCCCGAGAGGTTGCCCAGCACCTCTCCGACATAGGTGAGGCTGTACTCGATGCCGCGCTTGGCGAGGAAGCTGCGGATCCCGCCCGGATCGGCGGCGGGTCCGAGCAGCCCCTGGATCGAGGTCGTGACGTTGGCCGAGGGCTTGGACGAGGTCTCGGGCTGGGCCACCGACGTCTGCGGGTCGCCGCCCGCGCCCTCGGGCAGGGTCGGCGAGGGCTGCATGGCCGGCGTCGCGACGGACTGGGCAGCGGCACCCGAGCCGAGAGCGGCGCTGGCGAGCAGGGCGGTGAGCCAGGACAGGCGGCGCATCGGAGATCTAACCGGGAGTTGGACCGCCGCGATCGTGGATCGACTGCGACCGGATCAGTTCGGCAGAGCGGTAGCTTGCCCACGGCGCGCTCGCCAGCCTTTCGCGATTGATCGTGACGGAGGGAATGGCAGATTCCGAGCCGCGTGGCCGCCGCGATACTGCCGCGCTCGGGGGCGCCCGCGCCCCTTGCCCGCGCCCCTTGCCCGCGCCCCTTGACCGCGCCCCTTGCCCACGCCCCTTGATGGGGCCGGGGCCCCCCGCCATATTGAGGCGGCCGGCGGGGTCCCGCCGGTCGCCTGAGCGCTGCATCCGCGGGCTCACGTCTCGAAGTGCCTCGTCGCAGAAGGGCTTCGTTCGTCCATGTCGCGTCCCTCGCCCTTCGGGCACCCGTTTCTCCTCGGCTTCGACGAGATCGAGCAGGCGCTCGACCGCGTCGCCAAGGCCGCCAACGACGGGTACCCGCCCTACAACATCGAGCGGCTCGCCCGCACCGAGCGGCAGCCGGAGCGCCTGCGCATCACCCTCGCGGTGGCGGGCTTCACGCGCGACCAGCTCGACGTGACGCTGGAGGAGAGCCAGCTCATCGTCCGCGGTCGCCAGACCGACGACAAGAGCCGCACCTTCCTGCATCGCGGCATCGCCGCGCGGCAGTTCCAGCGCGCCTTCCTCCTCGCCGACGGCATGGAGGTGCTGGGCGCGGACCTGTCGAACGGGCTGCTCTCGATCGATCTCGTCCGGCCGGAGCCGGAGCGGATCGTGCGACGGATCGACATCGCCTCGCGCGACGTTGAGTGAGCCGCGTCCTCACCCCTGGTCGCCGGGCTGCCGCGGGGCCCGCGCCGAACCCCACGCTCTGCCACGTCCCGAAGGAGGGCGAACCATGACCGACCGGAACCCGACCATCGATCCCACCGCGCTCGCCGCCCTCGGCGAGGGCCACGTCGCCTACGTGCGGCCGATGACCGCCGACGACGTGAAGCGCCTGTTTCCCCAGGCGCCCGACCTCACCCCCGGCCTGAACCTGTTCGCGCTCCTGTCCGCGAGCGGGGCGCCGATCCTGCTCACCGACAGCCGCGACGCCGCGATCGCCAATGCCTGGGCGCACGACCTCCAGGCGGTGAGCGTGCACTGAGCGGCGGGCCGGCCGGCGGCTCCCGGGACCGGCCTCCCGGTCCCGGAGCGCCGCCTGCCCTCAGGCGATCCCCTCCACCGCCGCGATCAGCCGCGCGAGGCTCGCCGGGTCGGAGAGCCTGTGGTCGCCCTCCTTGATGAGGGTCAGCACCACGCCCCGCTCCGGCAGCGCCTCCACGAGCCGCATCGCGTGCGCCCAGGGGACGTCCGGGTCGGCCATGCCCTGCAGGATGTGGACCGGGCAGCCCGGGTCGATCGGGCCGCCGAGCAGCAGGTGGCGGCGGCCATCCTCGATCAGGGCGCGGGTCACCGGCGTCGGCTCGGGCGAGTAGGCGGAGTCGCGCCGCCACACGCCCTCGCGCGTGATCCGCGCGCGGATCTCCTCCGGCAGCCGCTCCCAGATCAGCGCCTCGGTGAAGTCGGTCGCCGGCGCGATCAGCACGAGCCCGGCCGGCCGGACCCGCTTCGCCGCGAGCAGCGCGACCCAGCCGCCCATCGAGGAGCCGACCAGGATCGGCCGCTCGGGCGCGAAGCGGGCGATCGCCGCCTCCGCGTCGGCGAGCCAGTCGGAGATGGTGAAGGCGGCGAAATCCCCTTCCGATTCCCCGTGGCCGCCGTAATCGAACCGCAGGAAGGCCCGGCCCGTCCGCGCCGCCCAGGCGTCGATCGCCTCGGCCTTGGTGGCCCGCATGTCGGAGCGGAACCCGCCGAGCCAGACGACCGGCGGCCCCTTGCCGTCGCGCGGGATCGTCGCGATCTGGCGGGTGGCGCCGTTCCGAACGACCGGGATCAGGGTGGCGGCGGGGGAGGGAAGGGTCATCGCGGGGCGGTCTCTCCGGGGGCGAGCGTTTACAGATCCGAAATACGATCGGGAGAAGGTCTCGGACCATGCTCGGCGTGACCGAACCTCTAGATCAGGGAGCGCGAATGGGCGCAACGGCCGCGCACAGGGAGGCGGACATCGGAGGATCGCGAGCCAGGACCTGGAGCCCCGCGCCGCCGAGCCAGGCCGCCTCCTTCCGGGCCTCCACGCAGCACCCGCTCGCGGGGGCGACCATCCTGCAGATCATCCCCGAACTCGACGCCGGGGGCGCGGAGCGCACCACGGTCGACGTGGCGGCGGCCCTGGCGGCGATCGGCGCGCGGGCGCTGGTCGCCACCGAGGGCGGGCGGCTCGTCGGGGAGCTGCAGGCGAAGGGCGGGATCTGGGTGCCGTTCCCGGCCCGCACCAAGAACCCCTTCGCGATGGCGGTGAATGTCGGGCGCCTCGTCCGGCTCTGCCGGGCCGAGGGCGTGCGCATCGTCCATGCCCGCTCCCGCGCCCCGGCCTGGGTCGCCCTCGGCGCCCGGCGGCGACTCGGCCTGCCGCTGGTCACGACCTATCACGGCAGCTACTCGGGCCGCACGCCGGTCAAGCAATTCTACAACTCGGTGATGGCCCGCGGCGACGCCGTCATCGCCAACTCGCACTACACGGCGGAGTTGATCCGCTCGGCGCATCCGCAGGCGCGCCCGGAGCGGATCCGGGTGATCCACCGCGGCACCGACCTCGCGGCCTTCTCGGCGGCGCAGGTCGGGCCCGGGCGGGTCGAGGCCCTGCGCCGGGCCTGGGGCGTCGCCCCGCACGAGCGGATCGTGCTGCTGGCCGCCCGGCTCACCGCCTGGAAGGGCCAGCGCGTCCTGATCGAGGCGGCGGCCGCCCTGCGCGCCAGGGGCATGAGGGACTTCGCCGTGGTCCTGGCGGGCGACGCGCAGGGCCGGGCCGCCTACGAGCGCGAACTCGACGCGCTCGTCGCCGCGCACAACCTCGGCAGCGTCGTCCGGCGGGTCGGCCACTGCGCCGACATGCCGGCGGCGTTGCGGGCGGCCTCCGTGGTGGCGGTGCCCTCGACGGCGCCCGAGGCCTTCGGCCGCGCCGCCGTCGAGGCCCAGGCGATCGGCACGCCGGTGGTGGTCTCGGATCTCGGCGCGGTGCGCGAGACCGTGCTGGCGCCGCCCGAAGTCGCCGCCGCCGAGCGGACCGGCTGGCGCGTGCCGGCCGGGGAGGTGGAGCCCCTCGCGGAGGCGATCGCCGAGATGCTCCAGCTCGGCGCCAGCGCCCGCGACGCGCTCGCCCGCCGCGCCCGCCGCCACGTGGAGCAGAATTTCTCGCTCGAGCGCATGACCGCCGCCACGCTGGAAGTCTATGCCGCTCTCCTGGCCGCGCCGGAGGCCCCGGTCTAGGCCGGAGGACGGATCGACCGCGGCTTCCTCGGACCGACGATGCTTCGGAATCACCCGATCGCAACCAAGTTCCCTTCCGGCGAGTTGACATCTCGCGCGGTTTAGCCAAGGTGCCGCAGTTCACACGAGTGTGTCCGCGCCTCGCCCCACCGTCTCCCCTGGATGTCAGGGCCGGGCCGGCGAGCCGACCGCTGCAGCAATGAGGAGATACCAGCCATTCGCAGACCTATGAGAGCCATGCCGGCCCCGCAGAAGGACGGGCCGCGCGCCAACCGGGACATCCGCGGCGTTCGTGAAGTTCAGCTCATCGACGAGACCGGACAGAATCGCGGAGTCATGGGCTTCTTCGACGCGCTGCAGGTCGCGGAGGAAGCGGGGCTCGACCTCGTCGAGATCGCCCCGAACTCCACCCCGCCGGTCTGCAAGCTCCTCGACTATGGCCGCTACCGCTTCAACGAACAGAAGAAGCAGGCCGAGGCGCGCAAGCGTCAGAAGACGGTCGAGGTCAAGGAGATCAAGCTCCGGCCCGGCATCGACAAGCACGACTACGACGTCAAGATGAAGGCCGTGCAACGGTTCTTCGAGGAAGGCGACAAGGTCAAGGTGACGCTGCGGTTCCGCGGGCGCGAGATGGCGCACCAGGATCTCGGCCTGCGCCTGCTCGAACGCGTCAAGGCGGAGACGCAGGAGATCGCCAAGGTCGAGAGCGAGCCGCAACTCGAAGGTCGCCAGATGATCATGATCCTGGCGCCGCGCTGAGCGCGGGCGCTTGGCCGCGCCGAGCGCGGATGCCGGCCGCGCCGGGCGTGGACGCCTGATCGCCCGCCTTCGCAGGGCACCCGGGAGGCTCGCCTCGCCGGGTTTTTCGGCGTGGGCCTCCGACGACCGCCTTCCGGCCACCGGGCGGCCTTGCCTTCGGGCCGGGGCTGCCGCAACACGGGGGCGGGGACCGGCGGCCCCGGGCCCCCGGGAGGCCGCCCGGCCTGCGCAGCGGAGGGCCGCACGATCGTGTTCGCCGACGAACTGAGACCGATGGAGACGGTGGCCGAGCCGGAAACGGCCGTCGACCGCCTCGCCGCCCTGCACGCCTCCGCGGTGGAGAGCCTCAAGGCCGCCCTCGGGCGCTTCCTGAAGGACGGGGTGCCGCCCCACGCCGCCGAGCGCCTGAGCTTCCGCTACCCGGAACTGCGCCTGACCTACCGGCCGACCGGCCCGATGCCGCGGATCAAGCGGGCCACCGCCAAGTTTCAGGGGCCGGGCATCTACGCCACCACGGTGACGCAGCCCGCCCATTTCCGCGCCTACCTGCTGGAGCAGCTGCGCCCCCTCGTGGCCGATTACGGCGCCACGATCGAGGTCGGCCTGAGCGCCCAGGAGATCCCCTACCCGTACGTCGTCGAGCCCGGGGCCGAGCTGAGCCGGGGCGAGCAGACCTCGAGCGAGCTCGCCCGCGCCTTCCCGACCCCGATGCTCTCCACGGTCGGCGACGAGATCGCGGACGGGCTCTGGCTGGAGGCCGGCGACGAGCCGCGGCCGCTGGCTCTGTTCGACGGGCCGCGCGTCGACTACTCGCTGCGGCGCCTCGTCCACTATACCGGGGCGGATTGGCGGGCGATCCAGCCCTGGATCCTCCTCACCAACTACCACCGCTACGTCGATCAGTTCGTCCGCGTCGGGCTGCGCACGCTCGCCGAGGCGCCCGAGCGCTACGAGCGGCTGGTCCTGCCCGGGGGCGTGTCGGTCACCGCCGAGGAGGCGAGGGAGGCCGATCCGGGCGCGCTCATCGCGGCCTCCCCCTGGCACCGGTTCCAGATGCCCGCCTACCATCTCGTGGCCCGCGACGGGCAGGGCACCACGCTCGTCAATATCGGGGTCGGTCCCTCGAACGCGAAGACCATCACCGACCACCTCGCCGTCCTGCGCCCGCATTGCTGGCTCATGGTCGGCCATTGCGGCGGGTTGCGGCAGTCGCAGACCATCGGCGACTACGTGCTGGCGCACGGCTACCTGCGCCGCGACCGCATCCTCGACGAGCTCGTGCCGCCGGACGTGCCGATCCCGGCCCTGGCGGAGGTGCAGGTGGCGCTCCAGGAGGCCGCCGCCGCCGTGACCGGCGAGCGCGTCGAGGCGCTCAAGCGCCGGCTGCGCACCGGCACCGTCGTGACCTACGACGACCGGAACTGGGAGTTGCGCTGGTCGCAGGAGCGGCGGCGCATCAACCTCTCGCGGGCGATCGGCGTCGACATGGAGAGCGGCACCATCGCGGCCCAGGGCTACCGGCTGCGCGTGCCCTACGGGACGCTGCTCTGCATCTCCGACAAGCCGCTCCACGGGGAGATCAAGCTCCCGGGGGCCGCCAACGCCTTCTACGAGCGGGCGGTGGGCGAGCACCTGCTGATCGGCCTCGCCACCCTCGACCTGCTGCGCCGCGACCGCGGCCGGCTCCACTCGCGCAAGCTCAGGAGCTTCGACGAGCCGCCGTTCCGCTGAGCGGGTTGTCCGGGTCGTAGGCGTAGGACAGGGTCTCGAAGCGCAGCGAGCGGGCATCGACCATGAGCAGGCGCCCGACCAGCCCCTCGCCGAAGCCCGTCACCTCCCGGATCACCTCGAGCGCCATCATCGAGCCCATCAGCCCGGCGAGCGCCCCGATCACGCCGGCCTCGGCGCAGGTCGGCACCGCGCCCGCGGGCGGCGGCTCGGGGAAGAGGCAGCGATAGGTCGGGTTCGGGCGCCCGTCCGGCCCGGTCTCGTGGGCCCGGATCGTGGTGAGCGACCCGTCGAACTGCCCGAGCGCCGCCGTGACGAGGGGCTTCCCCTGGCGGAAACAGGCGTCCGAGACCGCGTAGCGGGTCGCGAAATTGTCCGACCCGTCCGCCACGAGGTCGTAGGCGCCGACGAGGCGATCGGAATTGTCGGTGCTCAGCCGCGTCGCATGCGTCTCGACCCGCACGTGCGGGTTGAGGCGCGCCACCGCAGCGGCGGCGCTCTCGACTTTCGGGCGCCCGAGGTCGGGCGTGCCGTGGATCACCTGCCGCTGCAGGTTGGAGAGCGACACCGCGTCGTCGTCCACGATCCCGATCGTGCCGAGGCCGGCCGCGGCGAGGTACTGGATCAGCGGCGCGCCGAGCCCGCCCGCGCCGACCACCAGCACCCGCGCGGCCTTCAGCCGCGCCTGGCCCGGCCCGCCGACGTCGCGCAGCACGATGTGGCGCGCGTAGCGCTCGATCTCGTCGGGGCTGAGGCTGGTCATCTGCGCGCGTCGCTCCCGGGCCGTCCCTCGGCCGGACCCGCACCGGCTCTCTCCCGAGCACTAACCCCTTGCCGGCCGCCCCGGAAGGTCCGCGTTTGCATCCCGGTCCCGCGCCGCTTAAGGGGCGGCCTTCGCCACCGACGGGGCCGCCCGTGCCGACGACACCCTCACCGCTCGCCCTCGCCCAGGGCCTGATCCGCTGCCCCTCCGTCACGCCCGAGGAGGGCGGCGCCCTCGCCTACCTCGCCGGGCTGCTGGCGGCGGCGGGCTTCTCGGTCGAGCGCCCGGTCTTCTCCGCGCCCGGCACGCCCGACGTCGAGAACCTCTACGCCCGCATCGGCGCGGACGGGCCCTGCCTGCTGCTGGCCGGGCATACCGACGTCGTGCCGCCCGGGGAGCCCGCCCTGTGGCGCCACGATCCCTTCGCGGGCGTCGTCGAGGGCGGCGAGCTCCACGGCCGCGGCGCCGTCGACATGAAGGGCGGCATCGCCTGCCTCGCCGCCGCGTCCCTGGCCTTCCTGGCCGAGCGCGGGCCGGCCTTCGGCGGCTCGATCGCCTTCCTGGTCACCGGCGACGAGGAGGGGCCGGCGGTGAACGGGACCGTGAAGCTCCTCGCCTGGGCGCGGGCGCGGGGCGAGCGCTTCGACCATTGCATCCTGGCCGAGCCGACCAACCCCGACGCGCTCGGCGACATGATCAAGATCGGCCGGCGCGGCTCCCTCACCGCCACGCTCACCGTGCTGGGCGCGCAGGGCCACGTCGCCTATCCGCACCGGGCCGAGAACCCGATCCCGGGCCTGATCCGCCTCGCGGGCGCGCTCCTCGCCGCCCCCCTCGACGAGGGCACGGCGCATTTCGACGCCTCCAACCTCGAATTCACCACGATCGACGTCGGCAACCCGGCCTCGAACGTCATCCCGGCGCAGGCCCGCGCCGTGCTCAACATCCGCTTCAACGACCTCTGGAATCCGGCCAGCCTCGAGGCCGAGCTGCGGCGGCGCCTCGACGCGGCGGCCGGGAACGCGGTGCGCTACCGCCTCGACGTGCAGCCGACCAACGCGGTCGCCTTCCTGACCCAGCCCGACGCCTTCGTGGACCTCGTCACCGCCGCGATCGAGGCCGAGACCGGGCGCCGCCCGGCCCTCTCCACCACGGGGGGAACCTCGGACGCGCGCTTCATCAAGGAGGCCTGCCCGGTGATCGAGTTCGGCCTCGTCGGCCAGACCATGCACCAGGTCGACGAGCGCGTCGCGGTGGCGGATCTCGATCGCCTCGCCGCCATCTTCCGCCGCATCCTGGATGCCTATTTTCCGGCCAGCCCGCCGCCCGCCGAACGGGCTTGACCCGTATTAGACGAAAGTTGAATCTCGCGCGGTGCGGATTGGCGGGGCGCACCATGCTGGTGAGCGCGGACGAGATCGGACGATCGCTGCGGGGGACGGCGGAGCTCCTCGACCGGCACCCGGGGGCCCTGCGGCGGTTCGACCTGAGCGAGCGCGGCTTCTGGCGCTCCTTCGGCGCGATGGCCCTGACGGCGCCGGCCGCCGTGGTCGCGCTGGCCCTGGAGCGCGGACCGGTCGACCTCGCGCGGGCGCCGCTGCTGCGGCCCGACCACGTGACGCTGGCCGTGATGGGCGGCGTGGTCGCCTGTTTCCTGGCGGTGCCGCTCGGCATGATCGTGCCGGCGCGGCGCCTGGGACTGACCGCCCTCTACGTGCCCTTCGTGGTCGTGACGAACTGGATCCTGGTCCTGGCCTTCCTGGTCCTGTCCCTGCCCGCGCTCCTGCTGGCGCTCGGGCTCTCGACCCCGGGCTTGGCGACGCTCCAATCCGGCGCCTTCGCGGTGATCCTGCTGCGCCTGCACGCCACGGCCGTGCGCCTGACCCTCGGCCTGACCGGGCCGGCGGCGGCCCTCACCAGCCTGGCCTGCGCGGCGGCGGTGGCGGCGGTGGCGAGCGGCGCGCACGCCCTGATTTAACGGGCCGCCGACGCGTCCCGCCGGGCGATTGCCGGCGCGGGGTCCTCGGCGCTATGCCACGGCATCGGCGCGCCGGCGCCGCGGTCGGGATGCGGGGAGGTCCGCCCCGCGCCGCGGCACGGCGCTCGCCGACTCTCGCGAGACGTTGCGATGTTGTTCCGAAAGCGTGCGCCGGCGCTTCACCACGGCTTCCTCGACAAGGTCCAGATCCTGCACCGCGCCGTGTACATCGAGGGCTGGGCGAACGCCCTCGCGCCGAGCCTGCGCTACGAGGGCCGCGACGTCGCCCTGCAGGTCGGCCGGGTGGCGCGTCCCGATCTCGTGCCGATCTTCGGACCGGACGCGCTGATGTGGGGCTTCGTCGCGGTCGGGCTGCTGCCGACCGACCAGATCGACGGGGAGAAGCTGCGCTTCGAGGTCAGTCCGGGGGTGTCCTACGACAATCCGGCCACGCACTTCCCCTGGTCGGGCGACGCGGCCTTCGACGCGATGCAGGACCGCTTCCGCGCCGAGGTCGCCTCCCGCAAGGGCCGGTTCCTGGAGATCGGCAGCCGGGCGCGCAGCGGGACGGTCTACCGCGACGCCTTCCCGCAGGACATCGCGTATGTCGGGCTCGACATCACCGCGGGTCCGAACGTCGACGTGGTCGGGGACGCGCACCACCTCTCCCGCTGCGTCGAGGGGCCCTTCGACTTCGTGTTCTCGATCGCGGTCTTCGAGCACATCCTGATGCCCTGGAAGGTCGCCCTCGAGATGAACAAGGTCATGAGGCCCGGCGGCCTCGCCCTGATCATCTCGCACGGCGCCTGGCCGCTGCACGAGGAGCCGTGGGATTTCTGGCGCTACTCCAAGGAGGCGTGGCGGGGCGTGTTCAACCGGCACACGGGGTTCGAGATGCTGGAGGCGCAGTACAAGCACCCGGGCAGCATCGTCCCGCACCAAGCCGGCAACGCGCATTTCTACCGGATGAGCCTCAGCATGACCTACCTGCTCAGCGGCTGCCTGGTGCGCAAGGTGGCCGATCCGCTGGTGGCCTGGGAGGCCGAGACGGGCGAGGTCTACGACCTCGCCTACGCGCACGCCTGATCCGGGATCGGCTTGATCGAAGCGGATCCCGGATCCCAAGCCCGCGCGGCGCCTGAGCGAAGCCGACATCCGCATGGCCGAAATGGGAGATGCGAAGCCATCAACCGGATGTCGTATGACCCGAGGCGGACCGGCCGCCGCTACGGGCCGGGCTCCGGGTAGTCGACGCCGGTCAGGGTCAGGCCGGCGGCCGGGGCGAGCGGGCCGCAGCGGGTCCGATCCCGGGAGTCGAGCACTGCCCGCACCCCGGCGGCGTCGAGCCGGCCGCACCCGGCCAGCATCAGGGTGCCGACCATCCCGCGCACCTGGTGATGCAGGAAGGAGCGGGCCGAGGTGGCGACCAGGATCTCGTCGCCGATCCGCGCCACGTCGAGCTGGTCGAGGGTGCGCACCGGGCTGTTCGCCTGGCACTCGGCGGCCCGGAAGGCGGAGAAATCGTGCCGGCCGAGCAGGGTCTGCGCCGCCGCGTGCATGGCGTGCGCGTCCAGGGACCAGGGCACGTGCCAGAGATAGGCCCGGCCGAGGGCCGGCGGGCTGCGGCGGTTCAGGATCCGGTAGCGGTAGTGGCGCCTCAGCGCCGAGTGGCGGGCGTCGAAGTCGGGGCGCACCCGCTCCGCGCTCACGACCGCGACCGGCTCCGGCCGCAGATGGGCGTTGGACGCGTCGCGCACCGTGTCGGTGCGCCAATCGCGGTCGAGGTCGAGGTGGACGACCTGGTGGGTGGCGTGCACGCCCGCATCGGTGCGGCCCGCGCAATGCACCCGCACCGGCGCGCCGGCGAAGCGCGCGATCGCCTCCTCCAGGGCCTGCTGCACCGTCCGGTCGGCGGCTTGGCGCTGCCAGCCGGCGAAGCCGCTGCCGTCGTACTCGACCACGAGCTTGTAGCGGGGCATCGGATCAGGCGAGGCGGGTGCCCGGCTCCAGGCGCCGGCCGCGCAGGAAGTCGGCCGCCTCCATCGCCGCCTTGCCGGCGGGCTGCACCCGCAGGAGCCGCAGCGCGCCCTCGCCGCAGGCGACCGTGCCGGCCTCGTCGAGCAGCGTGCCCGGCGCCCCCGAACCCTCGGCGCTGCGCGCGCGCAGCACCTTCACGCGCTCCGGCCCGCGCCCGAGATCGGCGAGGAAGAAGGCGCCCGGGAAGGGCGAGAGCCCGCGGACCCGGTCGTGCAGGCGGGCGGCCGGCGCGGTCCAGTCGAGCCGCGCCTCCTCGTTGGTGATCTTGTGCGCGTAGACGACGCCCTCGGCGGGCTGGGGCGTGAAGGTGAGTCCGCCGCGCTCGAGCGCCCCGAGCGCCCGGTGCATCAGGTCGGCGCCGAGCGGCATCAGCCGGTCGTGGAGGTCGCCCGCGGTCATTTCGGGGGAGATGGCGACGCGCTCCAGCATGGCGACCGGGCCGGTATCGAGGCCCGGCTCCATGCGCATCACGGCGACGCCGGTCTCCGCGTCGCCCGCCATCACGGCCCGCTGGATCGGCGCCGCGCCGCGCCAGCGCGGCAGGATCGAGGCGTGGAGGTTGAGGCAGCCGAGGGGCGGCGCGTCCAGGATCGCCGGCGGCAGGATCATCCCGTAGGCGACCACCACGGCGACGTCCGCCCCGTGGGCCCGGAAGGTCTCGGCGGCCTCGGGGCCGCGCAGGGTCGAGGGCGTCAGCACGGGCAGGCCGAAGCGCTCGGCGAGGGCCTGGACGGGCGAGGGCCTGAGCGCCATGCCGCGGCCGGCCGGAGCCGGCGCGCGCGTGTAGACCGCCACGACCTCGTGCCCGCCCCCCACGATCTCGGCGAGCGTCGGCACCGCGAAGTCCGGGGTGCCCATGAAGACGACCTTGAGGGACATGCCGGCGACCGCGTCAGGCCGCTTCCTGGCCGCGCTTGGCCGCCTTGGCGAATTTCTTCATCACCCGGTCGCGCTTCAGCTTCGAGATGTGGTCGATGAAGAGCACCCCGTTGAGGTGGTCGAGCTCGTGCTGGAGGCAGGTGGCGAGGAGCCCGTCCGCCTCCTGCTCCACGGTCTCGCCGTCGAGGGTGCGGAAGCGGACCCGCACCCGGTCGGGCCGCACCACCTCGGCGTAGTATTCGGGGATCGACAGGCAGCCCTCCTCGTAGGCGCGGGTCTCCTCGGAGGACCAGACGATCTCCGGGTCGATCAGCACGAGGGGGGTGCGCGCCTCCTTGTCCTTCGAGGTATCGATGGTCACGATGCGGGTCGGCTCGCCGACCTGGATCGCCGCGAGGCCGACGCCCGGGGCGTCGTACATCGTCTCCAGCATGTCGGCCGCGAGCTTGCGCACCTCGCCCGTGATCGTGCCGACCGGTGAGGAGGTCACGCGCAGGCGCGCGTCCGGAAGGATGACGAGGGGGCGGATGGTCATGGGGTAAACCGGGTCAGGGCGCCGACGGGCGCCGCGCATGTCCCGTCGAGATAGGGATTCGGGCTGCCCGGGTCAAATCCGCGCGACGGCCCTCAGAAGGCGGTGCGCTGACGGATCGCCGCGGAGAGCGTGCCCTCGTCGAGATAGTCTAGCTCGCCGCCGACCGGCACGCCGTGGGCGAGCTTCGTGACCTTCACGGGCAGGTGCGCCAGGAGTTCGGTGACGTAGTGGGCCGTGGTCTGCCCGTCCACCGTGGCGCTGAGGGCGAGGATGATCTCGCGCATCTCCGGCACGCTCGCCCGCTCGACGAGCCGCGCGAGGTTGAGGTTCTCCGGGCGGATGCCGTCGAGGGCCGAGAGGATGCCGCCGAGCACGTGGTAGCGGGCCGTGACCGCGCCCGAGCGTTCCAGCGCCCAGAGATCCGAGACGTCCTCGACCACGACGAGCATCGAGGGATCGCGGCCGTGGTCGCGGCAGATCGTGCAGGGGTCGCAGGTGTCGACGTTGCCGCATTCGCGGCAGGTGACGATGCGCTCGGAGGCGACCCGCATCGCCTCGGCGAGGGGGCCGAGCAGGGTGTCGCGCTTCTTGATCAGCTGCAGGGCGGCCCGCCGCGCGGAGCGCGGGCCGAGGCCGGGCATGCGGGCCAGGAGCTGGATCAGGCGCTCGATCTCCGGACCGGCGACGGCTTGCGGCATGGACCATCCCTGGACGCTGGGCGCGGGCTCCCCGGGCCCGCACGGGTTTCGACGGGAACGGGCCGCGTCGCCGGCGCGCGGGGGACCCGCCCGGCGCGAGGAGCGCCGCGAGGCTGCGAGCGACGGTCCGGAGCCCGCCCTCGCCGGAATCAGAACGGCAGCTTCATGCCGGGCGGGAGCGGCAGGCCCTTGGTGAGTTCCTGCATCCGCTCCTGGGCAGCGCGCTCGCCCTTGGCGCGGGCGTCGTTCACCGCCGCCACGATCAGGTCCTCCAGGATCTCCTTGTCCTCCCGCACCAGGAGCGAGGGGTCGAGGGTCACGCCCTTCATGACGCCCTTGGCGGTCATCGTCACCGTGACGGCCCCGCCGCCGGCCGCGCCCGAGACCTCGACCGCGTCGAGTTCGTTCTGCAGGTCGGCCATCTTCTGCTGCATGGCCTGGGCCTGCTTCATCAGGCCCATGATGTCGCGCATGACGAGTCCTCCGGCGGTCGCATCCGCCCAATGTGGGGCAGGGGAGCCGCGGCCGCTACTGGTCCGCCTCCGGCTCCTCCGGGGCGCTGAATTCCTCGGGGCTGAATTCCTCGGCGGGTGCCTCGGGCGGCCTCTCCCGCACATCCACGATCTGGGCGCCCGGGAAGCGCTTCAGCACCTCCTGCACCAGGGGATGCGCCGCCGCGCCCTGGTGGCGGCTCTCGCGGGCGGCCTCGGCCCGGGCCGCCAGCGTCGCCTCGCCGGTCTCCCGCGACAGGGCCACCACCCAGCGCCGCCCCGTCCAGAGGTCGAGGGCGCGGGCGAGGTCGTTGGCGAGGCTCGGGCGGCCCGCCTCGGCGAGGCGGAACTCGATGCGGCCCTCCTCGAAGCGCACGAGGTGCACGTCGCGCTCCAGGGCGGCCTTGAGGCCGATGTCGCGCTTGGCCTCCGCGAGCGCCACCACGTCCTCGAAGCGCCGCAGCCGCAGGGCCGGCTCGGCCGCGTGCTGCGCCTGCGCCGGGGCGGCGGCCGGGCGGGCCGCCGCGGCGGATTGCGCGGGGCGGGCGTCCGGCAGGGCGCGCAGGGCGGGGCCGGGCGGGGCGGCGGGCAGAGGGCGGCCGGCGGGCGGGACCGCCGCGCCGCCGCCTTCCCGCACCTGCCGCAGGGCCTCGTCCGGGGTCGGCAGGTCGGCGGCGTAGATCAGGCGCACCAGCGCCATCTCGGCCGCCGCGAGGGGACGGGGCGCCGCCTGCACCTCGGGAATCGCCCTGAGCAGGATCTGCCACGCCCGCGACAGGGCCCGCACCGAGAGCCGGTCCGCGAAGTCGCTGCCGCGGCCCCGCTCGGCCTCGCTCAGGGCGGTGTCGGCGCGGGCGGTCTCGGGCGCGACCTTCAGGCGGGTGACGAGGTGCGTGAAGCCGGCGAGGTCCTGCAGCACCACCGCGGGATCGGCGCCGGCCTCGTACTGACCGTGCAGTTCCGCGAAGGCCGCGGGCGCGTCGCCCCGCATGGCGGCCTCGAACAGGTCGATGATCCGCGCCCGGTCGGCGAGGCCGAGCATGTCGCGCACGGTCTCGGCCGTGACCCGGCCCGCGCCGTGCGCGATCGCCTGGTCGAGGAGGGAGAGCGAATCGCGCACCGAGCCCTCCGCCGCCCGCGCGATGGCGGCGAGCGCCTCGGGCTCCACCGCCACGCCCTCGGCGTCGCAGATCCTGTGCAGGTGGGCGACGAGCGTGCCCGCCTCGACCCGGCGCAGGTCGAAGCGCTGGCAGCGCGACAGGATCGTCACCGGAACCTTGCGGATCTCGGTGGTGGCGAAGACGAATTTCGCGTGCGGCGGGGGCTCCTCCAGCGTCTTCAGGAAGGCGTTGAACGCCTTCTCGGACAGCATGTGGACCTCGTCGACGATGTAGACCTTGTAGCGCGCCGAGACCGGGGCGTAGCGGATGCCGTCGATGATCTGGCGGACGTCGTCGATGCCGGTATGGGAGGCGGCGTCCATCTCCAGCACGTCGATGTGCCGGGATTCCATGATCGCCGCGCAATGCAGGCCGAGCGTCGGCATCCGGATCGTCGGGCCGGCCTTCGCGTCCCCGGCGAGGGCGTAGTTGAGCCCGCGCGCCAGGATGCGGGCGGTGGTGGTCTTGCCCACCCCGCGCACGCCGGTGAGCATCCAGGCCTGCGGGATGCGCCCGGCCTCGAAGGCGTTCGCCAGGGTGCGCACCATGGCACCCTGGCCGATCAGGTCGTCGAAGCTCTGGGGGCGGTACTTGCGCGCCAGCACCCGGTAGGGCGCGGCGGCCGGCGCCGCCGGCGGGGCCAAACCCGGGAAACCCGGCTCGTCGGTCGAGGGCGTGCCGGTGGTCTCGTCCATGCGCCGCGGTCGCGGAGGGCGGCGGAGGCGGGGGCTGCCTCGCGCGCGCGCTCGGGGAGATGAGGGTGGGAGGCTGGACGAGAACCCGCTCGTTCTCGTTAGGGCTGCTTCCTTCCGGACCTGACCCGGTTGGCGAGTGAAACGTCCCCCGCCAACCTCCCGGCGCCTATATGAGCGGCCGGCGGCGGAAACGCAAGCGCGGCTCCGCGCGGTCCTCGTGCCCCAACCTCGGCCCCGCCGCGCGTTGTCATTCCCCGGAGCGCGGCCCGCCGCGCGTCCACCCGCCCGGAGACATCGATGTCGCACCTCGTCCGCGCCGGCCTCCTCGTCCTCGCCCTCGGCGGTCCCGGACAGGCGGCCGGGCCCTACGGGCCGGAACTCGAAGGCTTCGCCTACCCGCACGAGGTCCGTCGCCACGCCTTCTCGTCGCAGGGGCAGGGGCTGACGATGGCCTACATGGACGTGGCGCCCGCCACGCCGAACGGCCGCACCGCCGTACTGCTCCACGGCAAGAACTTCTGCGCCGCCACCTGGGAGCGGACCATCGCGGTGCTGAGCGAGGCCGGGTTCCGGGTGATCGCCCCCGACCAGGTCGGCTTCTGCAAATCGACCAAGCCCGCGGGCTACCAGTTCAGCTTCGAGCAGCTCGCGACCAACACCAGGGCGCTGCTCGACTCCCTCGGCATCGCCAAGGCGACGATCATCGGCCACTCGATGGGCGGCATGCTGGCGGCCCGGTACGCGCTGATGTTCCCCGACTCCGTCGACCAGCTCGTCATGGTCGATCCGCTCGGCCTGGAGGATTGGCGCGAGAAGGGAGTACCCTATACACCGATCGACGTCCTTTACGCCCAGGAGCGCAAGACCAGCGCCGAGAGCATCAAGGCCTACCAGCTGAAATTCTACTACAATAACCAGTGGAAGCCAGAATACGATCGCTGGGTCGAGATGCAGGCCGGTCTCTACGCGGGCCCGGGCGGGGACCGGGTGGCGTGGAATCAGGCGCAGCTGTCGGACATGATCTTCACGCAGCCGGTGGTGCACGAGTTCGAGCGCCTGCGCGTGCCGACCATCCTGATCGTCGGCGGCAAGGACCGCACCGCGCAGGGCGCCAACCGGGTCCATCCCGACCTCGCCGCCACCCTCGGGCGCTATGACCAGCTCGGCCCCGACGTGGCCAAGCGCATCCCGGACGCCAAGCTCGTGGAATTCTCCGAACTCGGCCACGCGCCGCAGGTCCAGGCGCCGGACGAGTTCCACGAGGCCCTGCTCAAGGAACTGGCGGGGCGCTGAGCGCGGGCGGGTGCCCGCCGAGCACCGGGCGCAGACCTGACCCGATTGGACAGGGAAGGCCGCGCTGCCGACACTGGCCGCGCGGCACGAAGGAGCAGCGATGGCGCCGGCAACCCTGACCCTCGACGTCCCGGGGCTGGAGCACCCGGCCGAGATCCGCATCGACCGCTGGGGCGTCCCGCACATCCGGGCGCTTTCCCGCCGCGACGCCTTCCTGGTCCAGGGCTTCAACGCGGCGCGGGACCGGCTGTGGCAGATCGATCTCTGGCGCAAGCGCGGGCTCGGCCTGCTCGCGGGGGATTTCGGGCCGGGCTACCTCGCGCAGGACCGCGCCGCGCGGCTGTTCCTCTATCGCGGCGACGAGGCTGCCGAGTGGGCCGCCTACGGCACCTCGGAGGCGCGCGCCGTCGCGGAGGCCTTCGTCGGCGGGATCAACGCCTTCGTCGGCCTGACCGAGGCGGATCCCGCCTGGCTGCCGCCGGAATTCACCCGGATGGGCACCCGGCCGGCGCGCTGGCAGGCCCTGGACGTCGCGCGCATCCGCAGCCACGCGCTCACCCGCAACGCCCCCTCGGAGGTCGCCCGCGCCCGGCTCGCGGCGCAAGGCGGCCTGGCCCTCGACCGCTTCCGCAAGATCCTGGCGCCGGACCACCGGCCGGCCGTCCCGGAGGGGCTCGACCCGGCGCAGGTGCCCCCGGAGGTCATCGACGCCGTGCGCCTCGCGACCGCCGGCGTTGGCTTCCGGCCCGACCGGCTGCTGGCGGGGCGGGACGAGGCCGAGACCTGGACCTTCGTGGACGAGTTCGGCGCGGTCGGCCCGGCCCGGCGCCCGCCGGAGGACGGGCCGCCCGACGGCTCGAACAACTGGGCCGTGGCGCCCTCCCGCACGGCGACCGGGCGGCCGATCCTGGCGAGCGACCCGCACCGGGCGATCACGCTCCCGTCGCTGCGCTACGTCGTGCACCTCAGCGCGCCGGGCCTCGACGTGATCGGGGCGGGCGAGCCGGCCCTGCCGGGGATCTCGATCGGCCATAACGGCCGGGCGGCCTTCAGCCTGACCATCGCGCCGATCGACCAGGAGGATCTCCTGGTCTACGAGACCCACCAAGACGACCCCGACCTCTACCGCTACGGCGAGGGCTGGGAGCGGATGCGGATCGTGACCGAGACCGCCCCGGTCCGGGGCGGGCCGGAGGCGCAGCACCGCCTCGCCTTCACCCGCCACGGTCCGGTCGTGCACGAGGACCGGGTGGGGCGCCGGGCCTTCGCGCTGCGCACGGTCTGGACCGAGCCCGGCACCGCGGCCTATCTCGGCAGCCTCGCCTATCTCGACGCGGACAGCCCGGAGGCGTTCGGCGCTGCCCTGCGCCACTGGTCGGCGCCGAGCGTCAACCACCTTTACGCGGACGTGTCCGGGCGGATCGGCTGGTTCGTGGCCGGCAAGGCGCCGCGCCGCCCGAACTGGGACGGCCTGATGCCGGTGCCGGGCGACGGCCGCTACGAGTGGGACGGCTTCGTCGCGCCCGAGGATCTGCCGCGCCGCATCGACCCGCCGGAGGGATTCGTGGCGAGCGCCAACGAGATGAACCTGCCGGAGGGCTACCCCCACCGCCTCGGTCACGAGTGGCACGAGCCCTGGCGGGCGCGGCGCATCCGGGCGGTGCTGGCGGGGCAGCCGCGGCACGGCCTCGCCGATTCGGCGGCCCTCCAGGGCGACGATCATTCGCACCCGGCCCTGGCGCTCGCCGGGCTCGCCCGCGAGGCGCTCGGCGGGGAGGCGGGCCCGCTGCTGCGCGAGCCCCTGGCGCTGCTCGCCGGCTTCGACGGGCGCCTGCGCGAGGAATCCGCGGCGGCGGCGCTGCTCGAGATCTGGTGGGTGCACCATCTGCGCCCGGCGCTCCTCGCGGCGCTCGCGCCCGACCGGGCCACGGCGGAACTCCTCGCCCCCGGCGACACCGAGGCGCTGCTCGGGCTTCTCGGCGCGCCCGCGCCGCCCCTCGACCGCGCCGCGCGCGACCGGATTCTCGGCCGGACTCTCGCGGAGGCCTTCCGCGACGCCGCCGCCCGCCTCGGCGCGGATCCGGCCGGCTGGGCCTGGGGGCGCCTGCACCACGCCCACCTCGTCCACCCGCTCGCGCCGCTCGGCTTCTCGGGCCACGACGTCCCGCGCCTGCCGCTCGGCGGCTCGGGCGTCACGGTGATGTATGCCGGCTACCGCCCGGACACGTTCCGGGTCACCCACGGCGCCTCCTTCCGCATGGTGCTGGATGTCGGGGAGTGGGACGCGAGCCTGTTCGTCAACGGGCCGGGCCAGTCGGGCGACCCGCGCTCGCCCCACTACGCCGACCACGCCGAGACCTGGGCCGGGCGGGGCCACCTGCCGCTCCTCTATTCCCGGGCGGCGGTGGACGGGGCGACGCGGCAGCTGATCCGGCTCGTGCCGGGGCGGGCGTGAGCCCGTCCCTGTACGCCGGCCGAACGCGTCCCTCAGGCCGGCTTCATCCGGCCCACACCATGATCCGGACCGTGACAGCCCCCCGGCTGCCCCGGAGTCCCCGGCCATGACACGTCTCCTCCGCCTGGGCGCCTGCGCCGCCCTGGTCCTCCTTGCCGCCCCCGCTCTCGCGGCCGATCTCGACGGGCCGCCGATCGCCCATGGCGGCCGCCCGGATTGGGCCCCGCCTCCGCCTCTCGCGGAGGGCGGGGAGACCTGCCGGGTCTTCGTGCGCCGCCGCATCGGCCCGGACGGCGAGGAGCGCATCCGCCGGGTGCGCGTCTGCGAGGAGGCCGCGGAGGCCCGCCCGCACTGGCACCACCGGCCGTGGCGCGAGGAGGGAGAGCCCGGCGACCGCTTCCCGTCGCGCGCGCCGGGCGCGGCGCCGATCCCGCCGGAGGAGGTGCCCGAGCGCTGGTAGAGGGTTGCGCCGGGCCCGGGCCGCCCCGATCTTGGCCCTGACCCGATGCTTGGATCCTCCACCTCGCGCCGGCCGGCCCGGGCCGGCGCCGCCGACGCGCCCCGCGACGCCCTCGCGGGGTCGATCGAGCGCGTCACCTTCCACAGCGCCGAGACGGGCTTCTGCGTCCTCAAGGTGAAGGCCCGCGGGCGGCGCGACCTCGTCGCGGTGGTGGGCCACGCGCCGGCGGTCGCGGCCGGGGAGTGGATCGCCGCCACCGGCGCCTGGGTCAGCGACCGCCAGCACGGGCTGCAGTTCCGCGCCGACACCCTGGCCTGCACGCCCCCGACCGGGTCGGAGGGAATCGCCCGCTACCTCGCCTCCGGCCAGATGCGCGGCATCGGCCCGCAGATGGCCAAGCGCATCGTCGCGGCCTTCGGCAGCGAGACCTTCGCGGTGATCGAGGCGAACCCTGAGCGCCTCACCGAGGTGCCGGGGATCGGCCCGACCCGGGCGGCGCGGCTGGTGGCGGCCTGGGCCGAGCACCGCGTGGTGCGGGAGATCATGGTGTTCCTGCACGCGCACGGCGTCGGCACCGCGCGGGCCGTGCGCATCCACAAGACCTACGGCGCCGAGTCGATCGCCGTGATGAGCGAGGATCCCTACCGCCTCGCCCGCGACGTGCGCGGCATCGGCTTCCGGACCGCCGACGCCATCGCCGCCAGGCTCGGCCTGCCGCCGACCGCCCCGGCGCGGCTCCGGGCCGGCCTCGCCCACGCGCTGCAGGCCGCGATGGACGAGGGCCATTGCGCCCTGCCGGTGCCGGACCTCGTGGCGCGGGCGGCCGACCTCCTCGGCGTCGACCCGGGCCTCACCCGCACGGCGCTCGCGGAGGAGCTGGGCGGCGACGCGATCGTGGCGGACACGATCGGCGGCGAGACCCACGTCTTCCTGCGCGGGCTGCACGCGGCCGAGCGGGCGATCGGCGAGCGCCTCGCCGCCCTCGACGCCGCGCCGCTGCCCTGGGGCGAGATCGCGGTCGACCCGGCCCTCGACGCCGTCGAGGCCGAGACCGGGCGCCGCCTCTCGCCCTCGCAGCGCGAGGCGGCCCGCACGGTGCTCTCCGCCAAGGTCGCGGTGATCACCGGGGGGCCCGGCGTCGGCAAGACCAGCACGCTCGACGCGCTGCTGCGCCTGCTCGGCGGCGTCGAGGCCGAGGTGCTGCTCGCGGCGCCGACCGGGCGCGCCGCCAAGCGGATGAGCGAGCAGACCGGCCGGCCCGCCAAGACTCTGCACCGGCTCCTCGAAGTCGATCCCGTCCGCGGCGGATTCCAGCGCTCCGAGCACGATCCCCTGCGCTGCGACCTCCTCGTGGTGGACGAGGCCTCGATGATCGACGTGCCGCTGATGAACGCGCTCACCCGGGCGCTGCCCCGGCACGCGGCGCTCTGGCTCGTCGGCGACGTGGACCAGCTGCCCTCCGTCGGGCCGGGGCAGGTCCTGGCCGACGTGATCGCCTCGGGCGCCGTCGCGGTGGCGCGGCTCACCGAGGTGTTCCGGCAGGCGGCGGAGAGCCGGATCATCGTCAACGCCCACCGCATCCGGGCCGGGCGGATGCCGGAGGGCAGCGCCGATGCGTCCGGGGACTTCTTCCTGGTCGAGATCGAGGACCCCGAGGTCGGGGCGGAGCGGCTCGTCGAGATCGTGACGCGGCGCATCCCCCGCCGCTTCGGTCTCGATCCGGTGCGCGACGTGCAGGTGCTCTGCCCGATGACCCGCGGGGCGCTCGGCAGCCGCCACCTCAATCACGCCCTGCAGCAGGTGCTCAATCCGAACCCGCCGCTCGCCGTCGAGCGCTTCGGCTGGCGCTTCGCGCCGGGCGACCGGGTGATGGTGGTGCAGAACGACTACGACCGCGACGTCTTCAACGGCGATCTCGGCGTGGTGGCGCGGCTCGATCCCGAGGAGGGGGTGCTGATCGGGAGCTTCGACGGGCGCGAGGTGGCGTGGCCCTTCGACGAGCTCGACGCCCTCGCGCCGGCCTACGCGATCACGATCCACAAGGCGCAAGGGTCGGAATACCCGGCCGTGGTGATCCCGGTGGCGCTGCAGCACTACACGATGCTCGCCCGCAACCTCCTCTACACGGGCGTGACCCGCGGCAAGCAGCTCGTGGTGCTGGTGGCGCAGAGGAGGGCGGTGGCGATCGCCGTGCGGGGAGGGACGATGCGGCCGCGCTTCACGAAGCTGCGGGAGTGGCTGCGCCGAAAGACCTGATGCGGGTGGAACGAGGCCTGCCGCAGCATCGGCGCGCGCTGCGTGTCCGGGCGGCCCTCCGGGCGGATCGGCCGCTCGCTCGGAACCCCCTCTTCACGTCATAATCCCTTTTTCACGTCATAATCCCTTTTTCACCTGGGCCAGCGCCCGGGTCATGCCCTCCGCGATGGTCTCGCGCTCGGGCGGGGAGGCGTCGCGGGCGACCAGCACCCGCTGGCCGCGGGAGACGATCGCCAGAATCTGCAGCCCGTACTCGTCGTCCTCGACCTTGTGCAGGCGGCTCCACAGGGGATTGAAGCGCCACTCGGCCCGCTCGCCCCGGGGGCTGACCCGGGCCAGCAGGATCTCGATCGGGCTGATGATCACCTGCTCGAAGGAGCGCCCGCGCCGCATGCTGACGCTGAGCGCGACCCACAGGGCCAGCATGTCGAGGCCGAAGAAGCCCGCGATCGGCCAGAAGCCCTGGCGCAGGAAGACGAGGCTCGTCACCAGCGACACGAGACAGCACCCCGCCATCACGGCCTGGAACCCGGCCCGGCCGAGCGAGCAATGGGGCCGGATCACCGCCGAGAAGACCGGGCGCTCGAACGAGTCCGGATCGCGCCCGTCGGGATGGCGCATGGACGGCCCCTCCTGTCCCTTGCCGCTCTGCATCGGCTCAATATAAGGCGGCTATGACGCGACGAAAGCGCGACGCTCCCACGAAAGTGAAGGCGGCGGGGGCGGCCCTGGTCGCGCCCCCGACCGTGCCCCCGACCGCGCCCGCGCGGGCGCCCGAGCCGGTGGACGCGGCGACCCTGGCCGAGATCTTCGCGCGGCTGAGCGCCGCCAACCCGTCGCCGCGCTCGGACCTGGAATACCTCAACCCCTACACGCTCCTCGTCGCGGTGGTCCTGTCCGCCCAGGCGACGGACCGGAGCGTCAACCTCGCCACCCGCGACCTGTTCGCGAAGGCGGATCATCCGGCCGCGATGCTGGCGCTGGGCGAGGAGGTGGTGCGCGCGCATATCCGCACCATCGGGCTGTTCAACACCAAGGCCAGGAACGTCATCGCGCTCTCGGCGATCCTGGTCGCGGAGCATGGCGGGGCGGTGCCGCGGCGGCGCGAGGACCTGGAGGTGCTGCCGGGGGTCGGCCGCAAGACCGCGAGCGTGGTGCTCAACGTCGCCTTCGGCGAGCCGACCATCGCGGTGGACACCCACATCTTCCGGGTCTCGAACCGGATCCCGCTGGCGCCCGGCACCACGACCGACAAGGTGCAGGAGGGGCTCGAGGCGATCGTGCCCGAGCCCTACCGGCTCAACGCCCATCACTGGCTCATCCTGCACGGGCGCTACACCTGCAAGGCGCGCAAGCCGGAATGCTGGCGCTGCGTCATCGCGGACCTGTGCCGCTACCCGGACAAGACGGCGGCCGGGGCGTGACGCGCGCGGGGCGGCGCCGGGGGCCGGGCTCCCCGGCGCGGTTCCGCGGCCGGCGTCCATCGCCGGTGCCGGATCGGCTCTCGCGCCGGTCCGCTCGTGCCGGTCCGAACCCCGGAGCGGGACGGGCGCGGCCCGCGCGGCCGCCGCTCACTCCCGGACCAGCATCGCCCGCCCGATCGCGAACAGGCGGCCGTCGCCGAGGAGATGCGCCGTGAGCCCGGTCGGGAACAGCGCGTCGAAGGCGGGGCTGCGCACGTTGAGCCCGCCCGTATAGGCGCCGAAGGCCGGCATCACGAGGCGGGTCGCGTCGGTCGCGAAGCAGCGGCGGCGCACCGCCCGCCCGCGCATCACCACCTTGCCGACCGGGTGCAGGTGGCCCGCCACCTCGCCCGGCGCGGCCCCGTCCCGCGGCTCGTGGCGCAGCACCAGCCCGCCGAGCGCCAGCGCGTCGGCGAAGCGCCCGCCGATGCCGTCCTGCACGGCGCGGTCGTGGTTGCCGTTGATCCAGACCCAGTCGCGCCCTTCCTGCAGGGCGGCGATCAGGGCGTGGTCGCCCGGATCCATCCGGCCCGGGCCGCCCGCATCGTGGAACGAGTCGCCGAGCGCCACCACGCGGGCCGGGTCGAACCGCGCCACCACCTCGTGCAGGGCCGCCAGCGTCTCGCGGGTGTCGTAGGGCGGCAGGAACTGGCCCGAGCGCGCCGCGAAGGAGGAGCCCTTCTCCAGGTGCAGGTCCGAGACCACCAGGGTGCGGTGCGCGTCGAGCCAGAGGGCGCCGCTCAGATCGAGGGTGAGGGCTTCGCCGGCGAGGGTCAGGGCAGGGGTCTTGCGCGTCTTGTCGAGCTTCAGGGCCGGCGTCACTGCGTCTCTTCCTTGGAGCCGGGGCCGGGCTCGTCGCGGTCAGGACAGCGCCTCGTCGAGCAGCGCCGCCTCGGCCTCGGCCAGAATCTCGTCGGCCCCCTCCCCGTAGACCCGCTCCCGCCCGATCTCGAGCATCACGTTCACGGAGAGGGGCGAGACGCGGTCGAGCGCCTTGTGGATGATTCGCCCCTGGATGCGCGACAGCATCATGCCGAGGCGGCGCACGTCGAGGAGTCCGGTTGCCGCATCCTGGCGCGCCGCCCGCAGCAGCAGGTGGTCGGGCTCGTGCTTGCGCAACACGTCGTAGATCAGGTCGGTCGAGATCGTGACCTGCCGGCCGGTCTTGCGCAGGCCCGGATGGTGGCGCTCGATCAGCCCGGCGATGACCGCGCATTGCCGGAAGGTGCGCTTCATCATGGCGGATTCGTCGAGCCAGGCTTCGAGGTCGTCGCCGAGCATGTCCTGCGCGAAGAGCGCGTCGAGGAAGCCGGGCTCGCGACCGATCCGCTCGGCCACGTCGCGGCTGCCGAAGATCGCCAGCCCGTAATCGTTGGCCGCGAAGCCGAGGGGGCGCAGCCCCGCCCGCTCGAGGCGGCGGGTCAGCAGCATGCCGAGCGTCTGGTGGGCCAGGCGGCCCTCGAACGGGAAGCAGGTCAGGTAGTGGCGGGACCCGCGCGGAAAGGTCTCGACCAGGAGGTCGCGCGGGCCGGGCAGGATCGAGCGGCGGCGCTGCAGCAGCAGGTAGTCGGCGACCTGGGCGGGCAGCCGGTCCCACTCGAACGGGTCGGCGATGAGCTGGCGCACCCGGGCGGCGAGGAAGGTCGAGAGCGGGAATTTCGCGCCCGCGTAGCTCGGGATGGCCGGGTCGGTGCCCGGCGCGCCGCGGGTGACCAGCGCCTCGTCCTCGTGCAGGCCCTCGAAGCGCAGGATCTCGCCCGCGAACAGGAAGGTGTCGCCGACCGTCAGGGTCTCGGCGAAATCCTCCTCGATCTCCCCGAGCACCCGGCCGCCCCGGGGCAGGATCGTGCCGGGCTTGCCCCGCACGCCCCGGGCGAGCCGCACCTTGACGTGGGTCGATTCGATGATCGTGCCGACATTCATCCGGTAGGCCTGCGCCGCGCGGGCGTCGCGCACGCGCCACAGCCCGTCCGGACCGCGCAGGATCTTGGCGAAGCGCTCGTAGGCGCGCAGGGCGTAGCCGCCGGTGGCGACGAAATCGACCACCTGCTCGAAGTCCTCGTAGGCGAGGTCCGCATAGGGCGCGGCCGCGCGCACCTCCTCGTACAGGTCATCGACCGCGAAGCCGCCCGCGCAGGCCATGCCGAGCACGTGCTGGGCGAGCACGTCGGGGGCGCCGAGGCGCGGGTCGGGCGTGTCCTGGGCGGCCTCCTCCACGGCGTCGAGGGCGGCGCGGCACTCCAGGATCTCGAAGCGGTTCGCCGGCACCAGGTAGGCCCGGGAGGGCTCGTCCATGCGATGGTTGGCGCGGCCGATCCGCTGCATGATCCGGCTCGCGCCCTTCGGCGCCCCGACATTGACCACGAGGTCGACGTCGCCCCAGTCGATGCCGAGGTCGAGGGTGGCGGTGCAGACGACGGCGCGCAGCCGCCCCTCCGCCATCGCGGCCTCGACGCGGCGGCGCTGCGTGGCGTCGAGGGAGCCGTGGTGGAGCGCGATCGGCAGCGCGTCCTCGTTGAGCTTCCAGAGTTCCTGGAAGGTGTACTCCGCCTGCAGCCGCGTGTTGACGAAGACGAGCACCATCCGGTGCTGCCGGATCAGGTCGTAGATCGCCGGCATCGCCTGCCAGGCGGTGTGCCCGGCGAGCGGCAGGGCGCGGCTCGCCTCCAGCAGGCGCAGGTCGGGCCTCGCCCCGCCCGAGACCGTGATCAGCTCGGCGAGGCGCGGTTCGGGCGCCTGCGGGACGAGGTAGCGCTGCAGCGCCTCCGGCTCGCGCACGGTGGCCGACAGGCCGGTGGCGGCGAGGCCCGGCGCGAGGCGGTGCAGGCGGGCGAGGCCCAGCGCCAGGAGGTCGCCGCGCTTCGAGGTCACCAGCGCGTGCAGCTCGTCGAGGATGACCCGCTTCAGGCCGGCGAACAGGGTCTCGGCCTCCCGGTGGGCGATCAGCAGCGCGAGCTGCTCGGGCGTGGTCAGCAGGATGTCGGGCGGGCGCTCGATCTGGCGGGCGCGCTTGTGGGCGGGCGTGTCGCCGGTGCGGGTCTCGACGCGGATCGGCAGGCCGATCTCCGCGACCGGCGCGTCGAGGTTGCGGGCGATGTCGACGGCGAGCGCCTTCAGGGGCGAGACGTAGAGCGTGTGGAGGCCGCGCGCGCCGGGCGGCCGCTCCGCGAGCTCGACCAGGGTCGGCAGGAAGCCCGCCAGGGTCTTGCCGGCCCCCGTCGGCGCCACGAGCAGCGCCGAGCGGCCCGCCCGGGCGGCGGCGAGCAGCGCGAGCTGGTGCGGCCGCGGCGACCAGCCCCGCGCCGAGAACCAGGCCAGGAAGGCGGGCGGCAGCGCGGCCGCGTCGGCGGCCGGTGCGGGCGGGCGCGTCCCGCGCCGGGGCCGCCCCCGCGCGGCGCTCACGCCCGGCCGCTCTCCAGCATCCGGGAGACGAGCCGGGCGGTGAAGTCCACCATCGGCACGATGCGGGCGTAGTTGAGCCGGGTCGGACCGATCACGCCGACGACCCCGACGATCTTCTGGCGGCCGTCCCGGAACGGCGCGGCGATCATCGAGGAGCCGGAGAGCGAGAACAGCTTGTTCTCCGAGCCGATGAAGATGCGCACGCCCTCGCCGCCCTCGGCGCGCGTGAGGAGGTCGATGACGTCCTTCTGGCTCTCCAGGTCGCTGAACAGCAGGCGGATCCGCTCCAGATCCTCGGCGGCGCGCAGATCCTCCAGCAGGTTGGCCTGCCCGCGGACGATCAGCTGGCGCTCGTCGGAGGGCCCGACCGAGCGGGCGAGCCCCGCCTCGACGAGCCGCTCGGTGAGGGCGTCGAGTTCCCGCTTCATCGCCTCGCGCCCGGTCTCGATCTCGGCGCGCACCTCGCCGAGCGTCCGGCCCCGGATGCGGGCGTTGAGGAAGTTCGACGCCTCCTGCAGGGCGCCGGACGGGAGCCCGAGGGGCAGGTCGACGAGGCGGTTCTCCACCGAGCCGTCCTCGGAGACGAGCACCACCAGGGCGCGCCCGGGATCGAGCCGCACGAACTCGATGTGGCGCAGGTTGGCGTTCTGCTTCGTCGTGACCACGACCCCCGCCCCCCGCGAGATGCCCGACAGCATCACGGTCGCCTCCGTGAGCGCGGTCTCGAAGGTGTGGCGGGAGGCGGCGGCGCGCATCTGCGCCTCGATCCGCCCCTGCTCCTCCTGGCCGACATCCCCGAGTTCGAGCAGCGCGTCGACGAAGAAGCGCAGGCCCGTCTCGGTCGGCAGACGCCCCGCGCTGGTGTGCGGGGCGTAGATCAGGCCCGCCTGTTCGAGGTCCGCCATGACGTTGCGCACGGAGGCCGGCGACAGCGTCATCGGCAGGATGCGGGCGAGGTTGCGCGAGCCCACCGGCTCGCCCGTCGCCAGGTAGCTCTCGACGATCTGGCGGAAGATCTCGCGCGAGCGCTCGTTCAACTCGGCGAGGCTGCGGGCTTGGCCTGAGCCGGCAGGCAGGGGAGGAGGATCTCGCGTGTTCATCAAAAGGTTGAAAGCCGAGGCACTCTAATGTGAGGCGGACCGCAGCCATTCGCAAGCGCACGAGAAGCCGCGGCGCGGCGCGTCCCGGCCGCCGCGCGGCTCGGGCGAGCGGCTTGCCGGACTCTGCGCCACCGCCTAAGAGCGCGTGCCCGTCCCGGTCCCCAAGGAGAGCCCGATGCGTCCATCCAAGCGTGCGCCCGACGAACTGCGCAAGGTCACGCTGGAGAAGGGTGTCGCCCGCTACGCCGAAGGCTCCTGCCTCGTCACCTTCGGGGAGACCAAGGTGCTGTGCACGGCGTCCCTGGAGGAGCGCGGCCCGCCCTGGCTGCGCGGCTCGGGCAAGGGCTGGGTCACGGCCGAGTACGCCATGCTCCCGCGCGCCACGCACGAGCGCAACCGGCGCGAGGTCACGGCCGGCAAGCCCTCCGGCCGCACCCAGGAGATCCAGCGCCTGATCGGCCGCTCGCTGCGGGCCGTGGTCAACCTGCCCGCCATCGGCGAGCGTCAGATCGTCGTCGATTGCGACGTGCTGCAGGCGGATGGCGGCACCCGCACCGCCTCGATCACCGGCGCCTGGGTCGCCCTGCACGAGTGCTTCACCTGGATGCGCGGGCGCTCGATCATCTCGGTCGACCCGATGCGCGACCACGTGGCGGCGATCTCCTGCGGCATCCACAAGGGGATTCCGATCCTCGACCTCGACTATGACGAGGATTCGGCCGCCGACACGGACGCCAATTTCGTGATCACCGGCTCGGGCGGCATCGTCGAGGTGCAGGGCACCGCCGAGATCGCGCCGTTCTCGGAGGAGCAGTTCCTCGGGCTGCTGCGGCTCGCCAAGGCGGGCGTGGCGCAGCTCGTCGCGCTCCAGAAGCAGGCGGTGGGCTAGGCGATGGGGCGGCGCCTCACCGGCCGGGTCGTGATCGCGACCCACAACGGCGGCAAGCTGCGCGAGATGCGCGAATTGCTCGCCCCCTTCGGCGTCGAGGCGGTCTCGGCCGGCGAACTCGGCCTCGCCGAGCCCGAGGAGACCGGCGTGATGTTCGCCGAGAACGCCGCCATCAAGGCCCGGGCCGCCGCGTCCGCCGCCGGCCTGCCGGCCTTCGCGGACGATTCCGGCCTCTGCGTCGACGCCCTCGACGGCGCCCCCGGCCTGTTCTCCGCCCGCTGGGCGGGGCCGTCGAAGGATTTCGGGCAGGCGATGGAGCGGGTCGAGCGCGAACTCGCCCTGCGCGGGGCGACGAACCGGCGGGCGCATTTCGTCTCGGCCCTCGTCCTGGCCTGGCCGGACGGGCACGAGGAGCTGTTCGAGGGACGGGTCTTCGGCGAACTGGTCTGGCCGCCCCGCGGCAGCCGCGGCTTCGGCTACGACCCGATGTTCAAGCCCGACGAGAGCCCGCTCAGCTTCGGCGAACTCGGCGCCGAGGAGAAGCACGGGATCGACTGGGCGAACGGCCGCGCCCTGTCCCACAGGGCGCGCGCCTTCCTGAGCCTCGCGGCCTCCTGCCTCGGCCCCCGGGCCTGACCGGTCGGGGGCCGGGCCGGCCGCCGGCGCGGATCAGACCACGTCGAGCCCGACGTCGACGTTGCCGCGGGTGGCGTTCGAGTAGGGGCAGACCTGGTGCGCCTTCTCGACCAGCCCCTGGGCGGTCGCGCGGTCGAGGCCCGGCAGCGCGACCTTCAGGTTGGCGGTGATGCCGAAGCCGCCCTCCGAGCGCGGGCCGATCCCCACCGTCGCGGTCACGGTCGCGTCGGCCGGCACCTTGATCTTCTCCTGACCGGCGACGAACTTGATCGCGCCGAGGAAGCAGGCCGAGTAGCCGGCCGCGAAGAGCTGCTCGGGATTGTTGCCCTCGCCCCCGCCGCCGCCGAGCTCCTTCGGAGTCGTCAGCTTGACGTCGAGGCTGCCGTCGGCGGTCTTGGCGCGGCCGTCGCGGCCCCCGGTGGCGGTGGCCTGAGTGGTGTACTTCACGTCGACGGACATGGATGCCCTCCATGGATGCGCGGGCGCAACGGCCCGGTGGGTCCGGCCAACCCTCGCGAGCCGGCGGATTTCATATAGAGCGCTAATTCATAGCGTGCAATTTGTTTTCTCGGCGGCGAAAGCGTATCGTTCCACATGCAACCTGCCGTGACAGGAAGTGGGACCCGCACGTTCCCGCTGCGCCGCGGCGGAGGCACCGAGCGGGCCGGCGCCGGGTCGATGGAGGCGGACATGTCGGGTTCACCTGCCGAGGTCGCGGCGACGCGCGGCGCGCCGGCCACCGGCGACCTGCATCTCGCGCAGCAGATCTGCTTCGCGGTCTATTCGGCGGCGCATGCCTTCAACCGCATCTACAAGCCTCTCCTCGACGGCCTCGGCCTGACCTACCCGCAATATCTCGCCCTGCTGGTCCTCTGGGAAGAGGACGGGCAGACGATGAAGGCGATCGGGCAGCGGCTCTACCTCGATTCGGGGACGCTGACGCCGCTGATGAAGCGACTGGAGGCCGGCGGATTGGTGAAGCGGGCCCGCGACGGCGCCGACGAGCGGCTGATGCGGATCACGCTGACGGAGGCCGGGAGGGCTCTCCGCCAGAAGGCGCTGCCCTTTCCGCACGAGATCGTCTGCGCCACCGGGCGCACGCCGGCGCATCTGGAGGCGCTGCGCGACGAGATCGTCGCTTTGCGCGACGCGCTCCACGCCCACGCCGCCCCCGAGCGCGACCTGTCCTGACCGGCCGGCATGTGCGCCAGCGCACCGGCCCGCCCGGCGGGGCGGCCCGGGAACCTTTGCGCGCGGGCGGGACTGACCATCTCAGGGCGGTCCGGCCAGCCCGGACGCAACGGTGGGGGCCGCGCTGAGGCCCCTTCGCGGAGTTCGCACGCAAGCATGACCACCGACATCCTCTTCCGCCCGCTGACCCTCGGCGCGGTCCACCTCCAGCACCGGGTCGTGATGGCGCCGCTGACGCGCATGCGCTCGCGCCAGCCCGGCGACGTCCCGCAGCCCCTGAACGCCGAGTATTACGGCCAGCGCGCCAGCCGCGGCGGCCTCGTGATCGCCGAGGCGACCGACATCACCGCGCAGGCCCGCGGCTATCCGGGCGCCCCCGGCATCTACACGCCGGAGCAGGTCGAAGGCTGGCGGGCGGTCGCCGACGCGATCCACGCCAAGGGCGGCTTCCTGTTCATCCAGATCTGGCACACGGGCCGGATCTCGCATTCCTCGATGCAGCCGGGCGGGGCCCTGCCCGTGGCGCCCTCGCCGGTGCCGGCCCCGGGCCAGCACATGGACGCCCGCTTCAACCCGGTGCCGTTCGAGACGCCGCGCGAACTCGCCGAGGCCGAGATCGCCGAGATCGTCGGCCAATTCGCAGAGGCCGCCCGCAACGCCCGCGCGGCGGGCGCGGACGGGGTCGAGATCCACTCGGCGAACGGCTACCTGATCGACCAGTTCCTGCAGGACTCGACCAACCGCCGGACCGACCGCTACGGCGGCGCGATCGCGAACCGGGCCCGCTTCCAGCTCGAGATCGTCGACGCCGTGACGGCGGCGATCGGCGCGGACCGGGTCGGCATCCGCATCTCGCCCTGGGGCAGCTTCAACGGCATGAGGGACAGCGATCCCGGCGCCCTGTTCGACCACGTCACGGCCGAACTCGGCCGGCGCGGCCTCGCCTACCTGCACGTGGTCGAGCCGCGGGCGGACCAGACCAGCGACGTGAACGCCCTCGACCCGAACGCGCCGGACGCGGCCGCGCGCTTCAAGCGCCGCTTCGGCGGGCCGCTGATCGCCGCGGGCGGCTTCACGCCCGCGACCGCCGCCGCCGCGGTGGCGGGCGGGGACGTGGACGCGGTCGCCTTCGGCCGGCTGTTCATCGCCAATCCGGACCTGCCCGAGCGCATCCGGCGCGGGGCCGGCTTCAACCGCTACGACCGCGCGACCTTCTACGGCGGCGACGCGCGGGGCTACACCGACTACCCGGCCCTGTCCTCGGCCGCCTGACCGCTCGGTTGGGGGCGCCGGCTTGTGCCGGGCGCCCCCGCGCGGCAAGTCTCGCCCGACCTCACGTCGGAGACCTGCCGTGGCCCTCGATTGCACGCCCTCGATCAGCATCGACGAGTCGGAGCTGGAGGAGAGCTTCGTGCGCGCCTCGGGGCCGGGGGGGCAGAACGTCAACAAGGTGGCGACCGCGGTGCAGCTGCGCTTCGACGTGCGCCGCTCGCCCTCGCTGCCGAACGCGGTCGCGATCCGCCTCATGAAGCTCGCCGGCCGGCGGCTCACCGCCGAGGGCGTCCTCGTCATCACCGCGCAGGAGCACCGGACGCAGGACCGCAACCGGGCCGAGGCGCGCGAGCGGCTGGCGGAGCTGGTGCGCGAGGCCGCGATCCCGCCCAAGCCGCGGCGCCCGACCCGTCCGACCCGCGCCTCGAAGACTCGCCGCCTCGACGCCAAGTCCCATCGCGGCGGCGTCAAGCGCCTGCGCGCCGCCAAGCCCGGCGCCGACTAGAGGCTGTGTCGCATCATCCGCGAGCCGTGTCCCGAAATGACGAAGGATTCAGCACGGCGTCGGATTCCGCCGGAGGCTCGACCTCGTCCGGCCCGGATGTGGGGCCGCATTAAGGGGCGTGGCGGACCCTGATCCCGACGCGAGCGCCGATCCACAACAAGGCCGCCGCGCGCAGGGCGAGGGGATCCGATGGCTGGACGGTGGCGGAGATGGGGCCTGCAGGGCGCGGGGGTCGCGGCCGCGTGGCTCGGGCTGCTCGCGCTCGCGGGCGGGGACGGCGCGGCGGCGCTCGCCCTGCGGCCGGGGCTCGACCCGGTCGATCCGGTGCGCCCCGCCGTGGCGCCGGCCGCGCCCGCCGTGCGGGTGATCCTGGCGGCGCCGTGGGCGCACGGCACCGCCTTCTTCGCCGAGGAGGCGCGCCAGGTCGCGCGGGCCGAGGCGCTCAGCGGTTCGCGGTGACGACCGGGCCGATCGCCCGCCCGAGGGAGACCCAGGCCACCGCGCTCTGGGACTCGCGCTTGATGAAGGTGTAGCCGGTCCGGTGCCAGGGGAGCACCGCGCTGGTCTTGTTGTCGAGCACGAGGTCGCCGCGGTCGGTACGCAGCATCAGCACCGCGTGGCCCTCGCCCTTCTCGTCGATCACCACCGTCATGCGCATCGCCCGGCGCGGCAGGCCGCCCTCGGCGAGCAGCTTGCGCTTGAGCAGCTGGAAGTCCTCGCAATCGCCCGTGCCGTCCTCGGCGAGGTCCCAGCGGTCGGGCACGCCCCAATGCTCCTGGTCGGTGATCGGGCGGATGCGGCCGTTCACGCCGCGGTTGACCGTGAGGATGGTCTGCCAGACGCGCGGGCTCAGCGTGATCGTCTCGGGCTCGGAGGGGTCGACCGCGCATTCCGCCGCGGAGCGCCGGCAGAACTCGACCCAGGCCGGGATCGGCTTCGCCTCGCCGCTCGCCACCGGCAGGGGCCCGGCGGGGGGGAGGGCGGCGAGGGTCTGGCCCGTCGCCTGCGAGGCCGTCAGGAGGCCGGCGAGGAGCAGGCCCGTCCGCAGCAGGCTCCGGCTCCCCCTGTGATCCCCGCTCCGCATCCGTCCGCCCCGTTAAGCTTCCGTTAAGCTTTCGTGGCACGAGCGGCGGGTGCGGGCAACGGATCGGTGAAGAATTAGTTAACGGCGCCGGCCGCGCCGGGCGGCCTTGACGCGCCCCGGCCGCGATGGCCTGCTGCGGCGAAGATCGGCGGGCCGGGCCCCCCTCGTTCCGGGCCCGACCCGCCCCGTCGGGGGCGACGCCGCATGGCACTTCCGGAACCCTTGCTGAAGCAGGTGCGCGTGAAGGACCTGCGGCCGACCCAGATCACGGTCGGCTTCCGGGAGGTGGAGGCCAAGCGGGAGCACTGGCGCGGCCAGGACCCGGACGAGCGGGCGAAGTTCCTCGGCTCGCACATGATCCCGACCCTGATCGGGCCGAAGGCGCACCACTACATCCTGGACCACCACCACCTCGCCAGGGCGCTGTTCCTCGAGCAGGTCGAGACCGTGATGGTGACCGAGGTCGCGGACCTGCACCACCTCGACAAGGCGGATTTCTGGACCGTCTGCGACCACAAGGCCTGGGTCCACCCCTACGACGCCGAGGGCGTCCGGGTCGGGTTCAAGGCCATCCCGAAATCCCTCGCGGATCTGGAGGACGATCCCTATCGCAGCCTCGCCGGGGCGTTGCGCCGGAAGGGCGGCTTCGCCAAGGAGACGACGCCGTTCAGCGAGTTCCTGTGGGCGGATTTCCTGCGCCGCCGGATCGAGAAGCGGAGGCTGCGCGAGGATTTCGGCGCGGCGCTGGGGGAGGCGATGGCCTGCGCCAAGTCGCCGGAGGCCCACTACCTGCCGGGCTGGTGCGGGCCCTCCGAGACCTGAGCCGGCCGGTCGGGAGGCGGCGGGGCGGGCCCCGCGTCGGTCCGCACGCCCGTTCTCACCCCTTCTCACCGACGCGACGAACCGACATCCGTGCGTTTCGCGCGAACTCACGCCGATTCGCGGCGCTCACGGGACGTTGCGTATCCAGATTACCTCAGTGCACGCGAGGACCGCGCTGACGAGAGGGGCGGACATCTCGCGCGCCTGCTCGCTCGCGACCGTATCCAAGGGTTCGTGCTCTTGCCGATCGCGTGAGGACCGCGTTCTCGTCCTGCAACGCCGCAGCGGCAGGCGTAAGCCGGGTTCGCGCGCGCTCCTTCTCATCTCCGCCCGGGCACCTGCCCGATGCCGGCAGCCGCGCTGCCGTCACCGGCGCGGCCACGACGCGGCCCGCCATCTCTGCCGCCGGGGGGCGGGACCTGCGCCACCGAACCCCGCCCGCCGCCCGGCATCGACGAAGCCGCGCCCGCGCCGCGTGCGACGCTGCGCGCCGGCAACGCCCCCTGCGGGACCGCGGCGGACGAGGCCCTGTCCGCCGCGCTCGACCGGGCCCCTCGACTGGCCGGTGGCCCTCGGCACCTTCGCGGGCCTCGTCGACGGCCAGATCAAGAATCCGAGCCGTGCCGATCGCTGACCGAAACAGGGCCGCCGCCTCTCCCTACGCCGGCAGGACGATCACCTTCGTCTTGACCGGCGTCCGCGCGTAGAGGTGGATCATGTCCTGACTCAGCAGGCCGACGCAGCCGCTCGTGATGCCCTTGCCGATCGATTCGGGCTCGCTGCTGGCGTAGATCGTGTAGAGCGTGTAGGCGCCGTTCTGGTAGAGGTGGAGGGTGCGGGCACCGAGCGGGTTGTCGAGGCCGCCCGGCATGCCGCGGGCGTATTTGGCGGCCTCGGGCTGGCGCCGGATCATCTCCTTGGGCGGTGTCCACGTCGCCCATTCGGATTTGCGGCCGACATAGGCGTCACCGCTCCACAGGAACCCGTCGCGGCCGACATTGGCCCCGTAACGCGTGGCAGACCCGTCGCCCTCGATGCGGTAGACATAGAAATTGCTGGGATCGACGACGATCGTTCCGGGCGCTTCTTTGGACTCGTAACGAACTGTTCTGCGGTAGTACTTTGGATCGACCTTGCTGATGTCGACCGCCGGGATCGGGAATTTCTCCTCCGGCAGCGGTCCGTAGATCTTCGTCGCCTCGGCAAGGAGCAGGCTGTCGGACGCCGCGCAGCCGGCGAGCCCGAGCGCGCCGACGCCGACGGTCGAGCCGACCAGGAACGACCGGCGCGTGAGAAGCCGCGCCTGACGCCGCACCAGAGCGGTCTCGTCGCTCCCGCCGGCCCCGGCCTTCCTACCGTCGATCATCATGATTTGGGACTTCCCGTCTCTTGCGGCCCGATGAGAGAACGCTCCGGCGACCCGTGACGCCTACGGCCCAGCTTAGATTGCCGGTACCGGGTGCGGCTGACAAGCACGGCCTCCGCCGCGCGGCGCTCGCCATTGGCCGAAGCCGGCAACGTTCATGCGATCTTGCGGCCTCGCTCGCGCTGGCGTTGAAGCAACGGCGCAGTTCGCGCCATCAAATGCGTCGTGAGTGTGGCCAGCGCCACTCGCGGCCGGGCGTGGTCGGCGACAGCCCCTGCTGAATGGCCTTGCCGCGGAGGCGCGCGTCCGGGCCGCGCACCGACCTCGGCCGACGGCGCGAGCCCGCACGCCCCTGCCGGCCAGACCCGGCCGAACCCTGAACGGGCAAGAGGAACGGCGGGGACCACCATGGGGAATCCCCGACCAGCGAGGCCGATCAAAGCGACAGCGGAAGCCAGAAATCAGTTGGAGCGGGCGATCGGGATCGAACCGACGACATTCAGCTTGGGAAGCTGACGTTCTACCACTGAACTACGCCCGCGCGGCCGCCGTGCGGCGCCGCCCGACCACGGAGCGCCCGAGGCGCCGTGCCGGATTGGTCGGGACCCTAAGCAAACTCGGCGGCTTTGTCCACGGGGGTTTTCGCCGTGGCTGGACGGCGGGCGCGAGATAGGGCAGGTGCGGCGCCGAGACGACCACCTTCACCGGAACCAGGGCGCGCCATGATCGAGTCTCCCCCCCCTGCGCCGGGCACGCGGCCGAAGCTCGTGCTCGCCTCGGGATCGCCGCGGCGCCTCGCGCTGCTGCAGCAGGCGGGCATCGAGCCGGACGCGCTGCTCCCCGCCGACCTCGACGAGACGCCCCTCAAGGGCGAGCGCCCGCGCGAACTGGTGCGCCGCCTCGCCCGCGCCAAGCTCGACGTGGCCCTCACGGCCGCCCGGCACGGGGAGGATCTGCGCGGCGCCTACGTGGTCTCGGCCGACACCGTGGTGGCGGTCGGGCGGCGCATCCTGCCCAAGACCGAGGTCTCGGACGAGGCCGAGGCCTGCCTGCGGCTGCTGTCCGGGCGCACCCACCGCGTCTACACCGCCGTCTGCATCGCGGGGCCGCGCGACCGCACCCGCGAGCGCCTCGTCGAGACCCGCGTGCGCTTCAAGCGCCTGAACGCCCGCGAGATCGAGGCTTACGTCGCGAGCGGCGAGTGGCGCGGCAAGGCCGGCGGCTACGCCATCCAGGGGCTCGCCGGCAGCTTCGTGGTCAAGCTCGTCGGCTCCTACAGCGCCGTAGTCGGGCTCCCGCTCTACGAGACGGTCGGCCTCCTCGAAGGGGAGGGATTCCCGGTGCGCGCCGCCTGGCGCGCCGCCGCCTGAGGCCCGCATGGGAGCCGACCCGCCCGCCCCCGAGGCGAAGCGCCCGCCCTGCCCGATCTGCGGCAGGCCGGCGGCGGAGCCGTTCCGGCCCTTCTGCTCGAAGCGCTGCGCCGATGTCGACCTGCAGCGCTGGCTGAGCGGCCGCTACGCCATTCCCGCCCGCGAGGACGAGGGGCCCGGCGAGGAGGACAGCGGCGAATCCTGACCGTACCGTCATCCGCGCTTCAAGCGCCGGTGCTTGAAACCCCGGCGCGGCACGGGAGGGGCGGATGACGGAGCGAATCACTCTGACGCGGCGGGAGACCGTGGCGGGCGCGGCGGCCCTCGCCCTGGCGCCGCGCGGCGCCGGCGCCCAGGGGGCGGAGGTCGGTGCGGAGGTCACCGGGGTCGTCTACGAGGACCGCGCCGGACGCGGCCGGCGCGGGCCCGACGATCCGGGCCTCCCGGACGTGCTGGTCTCGAACGGCCGCGAGGTCGTCCGCACCGACGCGCAGGGCCGCTACCGCCTCCCGCTCTCCGACGAGGGCGTGGTCTTCGTCATCAAGCCCAGCGGCTACGCGCTGCCGCGGGACGCGGACAACATTCCCCGCTTCGCCTACCTGCACCAGCCGAACGGCAGCCCCGCCGCGCTGAACCTGCGCTATCCCGGCATCGCCCCGACCGGGCCCCTGCCGGCCTCCGTCGATTTCGGCCTCACCCGGGCGGAGGAGGGCGGCGATTTCGACGTGATCCTGTTCACCGACCCGCAGCCCGAGAGCCAGACCGAACTCGACTACGTGCGCGACACGGCCGTGACCCGGGCCATGGGGATCGAGGCGGCCTTCGGCATCACCGCCGGCGACGTGCTGTTCGACGACCTCTCCCTCTACGGCCGGCACAACCGCATCATGGGCCGGATCGGCCTGCCGTGGTTCCACATCGGCGGCAACCACGACCTCAACTTCGAGGCGACGGACGCGCGCCACAGCCGCGAGACCTTCAAGCGGGTCTACGGCGCGCCCTACTACGCCCTCCACCACGGCGGCGTGCTGTTCCTGCTCCTCGACAACGTCCACTACCTCGGCGCCGCGACAGGCACGCCGGAGCGGGGCGGGCGCTACGAGGGCCGGTTCGGCGAGGCGCAGCTCGCCTTCGTGGAGGCGGTGCTGCGCGAGACGCCCCGCGAAAGCCTCGTGGTCGTGGCGATGCACATCCCGCTCGCGACCGATCTCGGGCCGGACGACCCGTCGCTGAGCACCGTCGACCGGCAGGCCCTGCTGCGGCTGCTCGCGGGCCGCCCCTGCTTCAGCGTCTCGGGCCACACTCACACGACCGAGCACCACTACCTCGACGCGGCCGGCCGCCCCGGCGCCACCGGGCCCGACGCCCATCATCACCACGTGCTGACCGCGGTATCGGGCTCCTGGTGGAGCGGCCCGCCCGACCGCCGCGGCATCGCCACCGCGGACAGCCGCGACGGCACGCCGCACGGCTTCCACGTCCTCAGCATCCGGGGCGGGCGCCACTACACGACCCGCTACGTCCCGGCGAGCGAGGATGCCGGGCGCCAGATGCGCATCGTGCTGGAGAGCCAGTTCCACAGCGACGACCTCGCGCGGCTGCCCGACACGCGGCTTTACGCCCTGTTCGGCTCGCCGGTCCCGGCCGAGAGCGCGGCGGCCTCCCTGCTCGTCGTCAACGTCTTCGACGGCGGTCCGCGGACCAGCGTGCGCTTCCGCATCGGCGACGGCGCGCCGCTGCCCATGACCCGCACAAGGCGGCCCGACCCGTTCGTGGCCGCCCTCTACGCGCGCTTCTCGGCCGCGCGGAAATCCTGGGTGAAGGCCGAGCCGTCCTCGCATGTCTGGACCGCGCGGCTGCCGCGGGACATCGCCCCCGGCACCCACCGCCTCAGCGTCGAGGCGACCGACGAGTACGGCCGCCTCCACCGGGACGGGATCGTGCTCGAAGTGGTCGCCGGCGAGGGCCGCCCGCGCGGCATCTGACGGCCTGCCGTCAGAGCCGGCTCGGCAGGCTGATGACCGCGTCCACCGTGTCCTTGATCGCCTTGCCGGCGGGCGCGAAGTCCGGGATCGGCACGCCCAGGAAGGTCCTCTCCTCCGGGGCCGCGGGCGCGGCCTCCGGGGCGGCGGGCGCCGGCTTGGCCGCGGCCACGCGCGCGGACTCGGTCCTCTCGCGCTTGGCCGCCTGCTTCGGCACCGGCTTCGCGGGCTTCGCGGCGGCCTTGGCCGGAATGGGTGCGGGCTTGACCGGGTCGGGCGCGGCCTCGCGCATCGCCTCGGCCTTGGGCGGCGCCGGAGGCGACGCGGGCGCCTCCCTGGGCGGGGCGGCCGGTTCGGGTGCCGGGCGCTCGAAGCGCTGGGGCGGGTTGAGCGTCCCCGTGATGAGACTTTCGGCCCGGGCCGGGGCGGGCGCGGCCAGGGCGGGCGCGGCCAGGGCGGCCGCGAGCGGCGCCGGCGAGGGGGCCGCGGGCGCTTCGGCGGGCTTGGGCGTCGCGGCCGGCGCGAGCGCGACGACGCGCGCGGGCGGCGCCTCCGGCGCGATCGCCGGCGTCTCGGCGCGCAGGGCCGGCACGCCGTCCTTGATCTCCGGCATCTCCCGGATCGGCCCGACCCGGATCCCGCTCGGGCGCGGGGCGGTGAGCGCCGACAGGGCCGGGTAGGCGAGGGCGCCCAGGGTGGCGAGGCCCAGGAGGCCGGCCGCGCCGAGCATCAGCGGCCCGCGCAGCCGGGAGCGCGCCGCCGCCTGCGGGCGCCGATCCGAGGGATCGATCTCGACGGACATCATGCTCACTCGACTCCGACTTTTCCGTCTTTCCCCGCTTGACAGCATCACGGCGAATCAGGCGCGAAGATGTCGGGCGGTGACCGACCTTCGCGAAATAGCGGTGACGCCTCACGAATCGGTTAGCGTGGCGGTTCGCCGCCCGCGGGCCGGCGTACTGTTTCGCGACATCGCGGCCTATCTCGGGTTCATGCAGTGGAGCGATGAGGGCCTCGTCCTCGGGGCACGGCGGCTGGGCGAGACGGGCGTGGTGCTCGAACTGATGACGGCCGCGCACGGGCGCCACCTCGGCCTCGTCCATGGCGGGCGCTCGCGCCGGATGCAGCCGGTGCTCCAGCCCGGCAACCGGGTGCGCGCGGTCTGGCGGGCGCGGCTCGACGACGGCCTCGGCAGCTTCGCGGTCGAGCCGCTGGACAGCGCGGCCGGCCGCCTGATCGGGTCGCGCCTCGCCCTCTACGGCCTCGCCCACGCCGCCGCGCTCCTGCGGCTCCTGCCGGAGCGCGACCCGCATCCGGGACTCTACGAGGCCGCCCGGGTGCTGATCGACCACCTCGCCGACGCGGCGATCGCGCCACCCCTGATGGTGCGGTTCGAACTCGCCGTGCTCGCCGAACTCGGCTTCGGCCTCGATCTCTCGGCCTGCGCGGCGACCGGCTCCAACGCCTACCTCGCCTATGTCTCGCCCAAGAGCGGCCGGGCGGTGAGCGCCGCCGCCGGCGAGCCCTGGCGCGACAGGCTGCTCGCCCTGCCGGACTTCCTGGTGGCGCGCGAGGCCGGCGGCACCGGCGCCACGCCCACCGCCCGGGACGTTCGCCAGGGATTTACCTTGACGGGATATTTCCTCGACCAGCACGTCTGGGCGCCGCGCGGCCTCGCGCCGCCCGAGGCGCGCGAGCGATTCGTCGCACTCGGCACCGCGGATGCGGGCTGATGTTCGTGTTATGTTCCGCGCTTCCGAGCCGGACATCGTAGAGCTGTGGGGGGACAAGCGGGAGTCATGGGCAAGCCGTTCGAGCCGCCATCCGACCGCGACGGGATCGAGAACGTCGAGCTGAAAACGGCGCTGGAGGAGCGCTACCTCGCCTACGCGCTCTCGACGATCATGCACCGCGCGCTGCCGGACGCGCGCGACGGGCTCAAGCCCGTCCACCGGCGCATCCTCTACGCGATGCGGATGCTGCGCCTCGACCCGGGCACCGCGCACAAGAAGTGCGCCCGCGTGGTCGGCGACGTGATCGGCAAGTACCACCCGCACGGCGACACGGCGGTCTACGACGCGCTGGTGCGCCTCGCGCAGGATTTCGCGCAGCGCTACCCGCTGGTCGACGGCCAGGGCAATTTCGGCAACATCGACGGCGACAACCCGGCGGCCCAGCGCTACACCGAGTGCCGGATGACCGAGGTGGCGCGGCTCCTCCTGGACGGGATGGAGGAGGACGCGGTCGATTTCCGGCCGAACTACGACGGCCAGGAGGAGGAGCCGGTCGTGCTCCCGGCCGCCTTCCCGAACCTGCTCGCCAACGGCGCCCAGGGCATTGCGGTCGGCATGGCGACCTCGATCCCGCCCCACAACGCCGCCGAACTCTGCGACGCGGCGCTCTACCTCATTACCCACCCGACCGCGACCTCCGCGCAGCTGACGAGCTTCGTGAAGGGCCCGGACTTCCCGACCGGGGGCGTGGTGATCGACTCGGCCGAGGCCATCGCGGAGGCCTACCGGACCGGCCGCGGCGCCTTCCGGGTCCGCGCCCGCTGGACGCGGGAGGATCTCGGCCGCGGCCTCTGGCAGGTGGTGGTCACCGAGATCCCCTACGGCGTGCCGAAGGCGCGGCTCATCGAGAAGATGGCCGAGCTCCTGACCGAGAAGAAGCTGCCGCTCCTCGCCGATGTCCGGGACGAATCGGCGGAGGATGTCCGCATCGTGCTGGAGCCGCGCTCGCGCACGGTGGATCCGGTCGTGCTGATGGAATCGCTGTTCCGGCTCACCGAACTGGAGAGCCGCTTCTCCCTCAACATGAACGTGCTGATGAGCGGGCAGGTGCCCCGGGTCGTCGGCCTCGCCGAGGTGCTGCGCGAGTGGCTCGACCACCGCCGCACCGTGCTGCAGCGCCGCTCGCGCCACCGCCTCGGCCAGATCGAGCGGCGCCTGGAGATCCTGGGCGGCCTGCTCATCGTCTATCTCGACCTCGACCAGGTGATCCGCATCATCCGCGAGGAGGACGAGCCCAAGGCCGAGCTGATGCGCCACTTCCAGCTCACCGAGGTGCAGGCGAACGCGATCCTCGACACCCGCCTGCGCAGCCTGCGCAAGCTGGAGGAGATGGAGCTCAAGCGCGAGCAGGCCGCCCTGACCGCCGAGAAGGCGGATCTCGACGCGCTGCTCGACTCCGAGCCGCTGCAGTGGAAGTCGATCGCCGGCCAGGTGCGGGCGGTGAAGAAGACCTTCGGGCCCGAGACGGCGCTCGGCCGCCGCCGCACCACCCTGGAGAACCCGCCCGACACCTCCGACCTCGACCTCGCCGAGGCGATGATCGAGCGCGAGCCGATCACCGTGATCGTGTCGCAGAAGGGCTGGATCCGGGCGCTCAAGGGCCACGTCGCCGATCTCTCGACCGTGCAGTTCAAGGGCGACGACGCGCTCAAGCTGAGCTTCCCGACCGAGACGACCGCGAAGCTCCTGGTTCTCGCCACCAACGGCAAGGTCTTCACCCTGGACGCGGCCAAGCTCCCGGGCGGGCGCGGCTTCGGCGACCCGATCCGCCTGATGGCCGATCTCGACGAGGGCAGCGACATCGTCACGGTCTTCCCCTTCCGGGCGGGGGCGAAGCTCTTGTTCGGCACGAGCGACGGGCGCGGCTTCACCACGCTCGCGGACGGGCTGGTGGCGAATACCCGCAAGGGCAAGCAGGTCGTGGCCCTCGACGGCGCCGCCACGGTGACCCACTGCGTCGAGGCCGGGGCGGGCGACCACGTGGCGGTCTGCGGCGAGAACCGCCTGCTGGTGGTCTTCCCGCTCACCGAGATCCCCGACATGGCCCGCGGCAAGGGCGTCCGGCTGCAGCGCTACCGGGAGAGCACGCTCGCCTATCTGAGCGTCTTCAGGCTCGCCGAGGGCCTGAGCTGGCCCGACAGCGCTGGGCGCACGCGCACCGTCGTCGGCGAGGAACTGGCGAAGTGGGTGGGCCACCGCGGCACCGTCGGCGCGATGGCGCCGCGGGGCTTCCCGCGCAGCAACCGGCCGTAGCCGAGACGGAACCAGCGGTCATGGGACATGACCGCTGGGATCATCCGACATCCGGTTGATGGCTTCGCCATCTCCCATTTCGGCAAGGCGGATGTTGTCTTCGCTCAGGCGCCGTGCGGGCTCGTGATCCGGGATCCGCTTCGATCAAGCGGATCCCGGATCAGACCCGCACGTCCCCGCCCACGATGCGCCCGTGCAGCTCCGCGTCGAGCGGCACGTAGGCCCCCTGCGCGGCGTCGTCGAAATAGAGCGGGTCGCCCGTCCGCGCCGGATCGAACCCCGCCTCGACCAGCGCCTGCTTCTTCTGCTTGAAGGTCTCGGTGATCTCGAAATCCCGGCACAGCCGCAGGAAGAGCGGGCGCGCGTAGGCGGGCAGTTCGGCGGCGAGATGCGCCCGCAGGCCGGCGAGCTCGAAGCCCTCCGCCACGGTCAGCGCCGCCATGCCGGCGCGCCCCTCCGTGCCCGGGACGGCGACCCCGTACACCACCGCCTCGGTCACGCCCGGCGCCCGCGCGAGCGCCGCCGCCACCTCCGTCGTCGCCACGTTCTCGCCCTTCCAGCGGAAGGTGTCCCCGACCCGGTCCACGAAGCTGTAGAAGCCCTGCCGGTCGACCCGCATCAGGTCCCCGGTGCGGAACCACGCGTCGCCGGGGGCGAACACGTCGCGCAGGACCTTGGCCTCGCTCGCCGCCTTGCTGGTATAGCCCTCGAAGCGCTGGCTGCCGACCTCGCGCGCGAGGCGCCCGATCAGCTCCCCGGCCTCGCCCGGCGGGCAGCGCAGACAGAGCCCGTCCGGGCCGCGGGCCGGCGCGCCGGTCTCCGGATCGTGCCGGACGAGGGCGGCCGGGGAGGAATGCGCCAGGAAGGGCGGCACCCGCCCGACCGCACCAACCCGGCCCTCGACGTTGCAGAGAGAGAGGGTGCCCTCGGTCGCGGCGTAGAATTCGAGGATGCGGGGGATCGCGAACCGCGCCTGGAACGCCTCCCAGATCTCGGGGCGCAGCCCGTTGCCGGTGGCGAGGCGCAGCGCGTGGGCGCGCTCCAGCGGGTGGGCGGGCGCGTTCAGCAGGTAGCGGCAGAGTTCGCCGATGTACTGGATGATGGTGCAGCGTTCCGCGACCACGTCGTCCCAGAAGCGACGGGCCGAGAAGCGCTCGCGCAGCACGGCGGCGCCGCCGCCCACGATCACGCTCCCGGGCGCCACCACGCCGCCGACGCTGTGGTACATCGGCAGGCAGCTGTAGAGCCGGTCCGTCGCTCCGGTCGCGTTGAGGCCCGCGAACCAGTGGCTCCAGGTCATCACCCGGTGGTGGCTCACCCGGGCGGCCTTCGGCAGGCCGGTCGTGCCCGAGGTGTAGATGTAGAGGGCGGTGTCCGCCAGCGTGACGCCGCGCTCCTCGGCCGCCGCGAAGGGGCCCGGGTCGAGCGCCTCGAGGGCTCCCGCGAGGTCGTCCGCCCAGAGCAGGCGCGGCCGCTCGGCGAGGTGCGGCGCGGCGCCCTCGCAGGCGGCCCGCAGCTCCGGCCCGACGATCAGGTGCGAGGGCGAGGCCGCCGCGATGCAATGGGCGAGGCCCGCCCCGGTGAGGTGGGTGTTGAGCAGGGCGACCCGCACGCCGACCCGGCTCAGCCCGAGCCAGGCCGCCATCGTGTCGGGCCCGTTCGGCAGCATCAGGCCGACCGCGGCGCCGGGCCCGAGACCCTGCGCCAGGGCCCAGCGGGCGTAGCGCCGGCACAGCGCGGCGAGGCCCGCGTGGCTGAGGCGCCCCCGCTCGCCGATCAGGGCCGGGGCCTCGCCGTGGCGCTCGCCGAGTTCGTCGATCACCCGCGGCAGGGTGCGCCAGGGCTGCTGGCCGATGCGCGCCGTGCGCTCCAGCGCCCCGAGCCACCCGCCCGCGGCGGATGAGCCCGCCCGGGCCACGGCCGCACCTGCGCTCATCATCCGCCGAACTCCCCGCTCGCACCCGCTGCCCCGACCCTGCGGCGCAAGGCTTAAGCAAGGCTTGCGGCGCGTGCGACGCCGCGCGCTCCCGCGCTCCGAGCGATCTGCGAAAGACATTCTTCAGCATGCGGCCGGTTCCCGCCCGACGAGCCCGGTTTTCCGCGCGGGCGGGAAGCAAGCCGCAAGGATATGGCGGTCAGTCTTCTGCCCGCGACGGCCTGCACCGGAGCGATCGTCCGATTCTGAGACATCCGGGTCGGTTCGGCGCTTGCAGGGCGGGGCGCACGAGGTTTCCCAAGGACGACGCCATGCGGCCTGAGACGATCGCGATCCATGCCGGCTACGAGGACGATCCGACGACCAAGGCCGTCGCCGTCCCGATCTACCAGACCGCCGCCTACGCCTTCGACAGCGCGGAGCACGGCGCCGCGCTGTTCAACCTGGAAATGCCGGGCTACCGCTACAGCCGGATCGCCAACCCGACCAACGCGGTGCTGGAGCGCCGGGTGGCCGAACTGGAGGGCGGGGTGGCGGCGCTCAGCGTCGCGACCGGCCAGGCGGCCCTGCACTACGCCATCGCGACGCTGGCCGATTGCGGCGGCAACATCGTCTCGGTGCCGCAGCTCTACGGCACCACCCACACCCTCTTCGCGCATGTCCTGCCCCGCCAGGGCATCCACACGCGCTTCGCCGCGAGCGACGCGCCCGAGGCGGTCGCCCGCCTGATCGATGCCGACACCCGCGCGGTCTATTGCGAGAGCATCGGCAACCCGGCCGGCAACATCTGCGACATCGCCGCCCTCGCCGAGGTGGCGCACGCCCACGGCGTGCCCCTGGTGGTCGACAACACGGTCGCGACGCCGATCCTGATGCGGCCCCTCGACCACGGGGCCGACATCGTGATCGCCTCGCTCACCAAGTTCATGGGCGGGCACGGCACCACGCTCGGCGGCATCATCGTGGATGGCGGGCGCTTCCCGTGGCTCGCCCATCCCGAGCGGTTCCCGATGTTCTGCAAGCCGGACGCGTCCTATCACGGCCTCGTATACGCGGAGAGGTTCGGGGCGAGCGCCTTCGCCGAGCGGGCGCGCAGCGTCTACCAGCGCACGACCGGCGCGGTGCTGGCCCCCTTCAGCGCCTTCCTGCTGCTGCAGGGCATCGAGACCGTGGCCCTGCGGGTCGAGCGCCACGTGGAGAATGCCCGCAAGGTCGCCGAATTCCTGCGCGACGATCCGCGGGTCGCCTGGGTGAACTACGCCGGCTTCCCCGACAGCCCGCACTACCCGATGGCGCGCAAGTACCTCGGCGGGCGGGCCTCCTCGCTCCTCACCTTCGGGGTGCAGGGGGGCTACGCGGGCGGGGCGGCCTTCTACGACGCCCTCACGCTGGTCAAGCGGCTCGTCAATATCGGGGACGCGAAGTCGCTCGCCTGCCACCCGGCCTCGACCACCCACCGGCAGATGTCGCCCGAGGAGCAGCGCCACGCGGGGGTGCTGCCGGAGGCGATCCGGCTCTCGGTCGGCATCGAGCACAGCGACGACATCCTGGCCGACCTCGACCAGGCGCTCGAGGCCGCGGGCCGCAGCCTGCTGCGCGCCGCCGAGTGAGCGGGAGCCGCCGCGCGATGCTCAAGCCCGCCACCCCGCCGCTCGCCCGGGCGGGCCGGCCGCGGCCGGCCGCGCCCCGCGACCGCCTAACGGTCGGTCTCCTCAACAACATGCCGGACGCCGCGCTCGCCGCGACGGACCGCCAATTCTCCGCCCTGCTCGGGCGCGAGGTGCGCCTGCTGCGCTTCCACCTGCCGGAGATCGCCCGCGGGCCCGAGGCCCGGGACATGCTGGCGCCCCTCTCGGCGCCGGCCGACGCCCTGGAGGGCGCCGGGCTCGACGCGCTCATCGTCACGGGCTGCGAGCCGCGCGCGGCCGACCTGCGCGACGAGCCCTACTGGCCGGCCCTGGCCGGCGTGATCGACTGGGCGCGCGACCACACGGTCTCGACGCTGTTCTCGTGCCTCGCGGCCCACGCGGCGGTGCTGCACCTCGACGGCATCGCCCGGCGGCGCATGGCGCGCAAGCGCTCCGGGATCTTCGCCTGCCGGCCGGTGGCGGCCCACCCGCTCCTCGCCGGGATGCCCGCGGTGCTGCCGGTGCCGCATTCCCGCTGGAACGACCTCGCCGAGGCGGATCTCGCCGCGTCCGGCTACCACGTGCTGACGCGCTCGGACGAGGCGGGGGTCGACCTGTTCGTGAAGCCCGAGCGCAGCCTGCTGGTCTTCCTGCAGGGCCACCCCGAATACGACCCGGACAGCCTCGCCCGCGAGTACCGGCGCGACCTCAAGCGCTTCGGGCGCGGCGAGCGGGCCGAGCCCCCGGACCGCCCCGTCCACTACTTCGACCCTGAGATCGAGGCGGCGCTCGACGACCACGCCCGGGGCGGGTGGGCGGGGAGCCGTCCTGCGCGCCGCCCGCCGCGCCGGCCTGGCCGCCGGTGGCCGCGCAGCTGTTCCGGAACTGGCTCTCCCTCGTGGCGACCCGCCGGGGCGCCCGGGCCGGCGCCGCGGCGGCGCCGTGACCGTCCGGCCACCCGCCCGGCTCGCCCGGCTGCTCACCGGCTCGGCGGCCCTCGCGGCCATCCGCCTCGGCGGCGCGGGCTTCGGCTTCGTCGCCCAGGCCTTCCTCGCCCGTTTCGTGGGCGCCCACGACCTCGGCCTGTTCTACGCGGCGACGAGCCTCGCGATCGTGGCCGGTCTCCTCGCGACCCAGGGCTACACGCAGATCGCCTCGCGCTTCGCGGCCCGCTACCGGTCGCCGGCCCGCCGGCGCCTGTTCGCCGCCTTCGTGGCGACGGCGCGCCGGGACAGCCTCGCGGCCGCCGCCCTGTTCTCGGGGCTGATCGCCGGGGCGAGCCTGCTCGCGCCGGGCCTCGACGCCACGACGCGCCATTGCGGGCTGCTGGCGGGCCTGCTCGTCCTGGCGACGACGAGCCTGACCCTGTTCACCAATCTCGCCGGCGCGATCCGGCTGTTCGGCCTGTGCTACGTGCCCGAGGGGATCGTGCGGCCGGCCGTCTTCCTGGTCCTCGTGGTCGGGCTGCGCCTCGCCTGGCCGGGAGCGACGGGCGACGCCGTCACGGCCCTGTTCACGGGACTGACCGTCCTGATCGCCGTGGTGCAGCTCCGGCTGCTCCTGCCCCACCTGCCGCCCCGGCGCGCGCCGGGACGGAGCGCGCGCCGGCTCAGGCGGCGCTGGCGGCGCGAGGCGCATTCCCTGATGCTGCTCTCGATCTACACCAACATCTTCGCGGATCTCGGCATCCTCTGCGTGACGCCGTTCCTGCCGAAGGCCGAGGTGGCGGTGTTCGGCCTCTGCCTCAAGCTCGCGCTCCTGGTCGGCTACGTCGTCCAGGTGACGCAGCAGATGGCGGTGCCGGACCTCGCCGATGCCCGCCGGGCGGGCGACCACGCGGCGATGCGCCGGATCGTGTGCCGCTCGCTCGCCCTGCCCGGCGCCGCGACGCTGGCGGCCCTCGCCGCGGTCCTGGTCGCGGGCGCGCCGCTCCTCTCGCTGTTCGGCCCCGAATTCCCGCACGGCGCCGCGGCGCTCGCCATCCTGGTCGGCAGCCAGCTCCTGCGCGCCCTCGCCGGACCGAGCGCCCACCTGGTGACCCTCACGGGCGCGCAGGGGCTCAACGCGCGGCTCTGCGTTCTCGCCCTGCTGGTCCTGGTGGCGGCCAATCTCGCGCTGACGCCCGCCTTCGGCGTGACCGGCGCCGCCGGCGCGGTCCTCGCGAGCTACGCCGCCTGGATCCTCGCCACCGCGCTCGTCCTGCGCCGGCTCGGGGAGATCCGCACCGACGCGCTCTCGCTCCTGCCGGGCGCGCGGAGGGCCGCGCCGACGCGGGAGGGAGCCCGGGGCCGCGCCGTCCTGAGCGGGGGGTGAGGGCCGGACGCGCCCGCGCGGCCGGCACCTCCGGGCGCGGCGCGCCGCCGCGCGCCGGGGACAGCGGATCACGCCCGCCCTTGCCAGCCGGCCGCGCCTGCCTCACGCAGGGGCCGAGGCCGCCGGTCCGGCGGCGGGGAGGGACGGTGATGAAGGCGCTCCTGTGCAAGACGCTCGGCGGGCCGGAGGATCTGGTCATCGCGGATCTGCCGGATCCCGTGCCGGGGCCGGGCGAGGTGCGCGTCCGGGTGACCGTGGCGGCCCTGAACTTCTTCGACACGCTGATCATCGCCGGCCGCTACCAGGTCAAGCCGGACCTGCCCTTCTCGCCGGGCGCGGAGGCCGCCGGGATCGTCGAGGCGATCGGGCCGGGCGTCGAGGGCCTGCGGGTCGGCGAGCGCGTCATCGCCCATCTCGGCCACGGCACCTGCCGGGAGACGATCCTGGCCCGCCGCGAGGCCCTGAGCCCCATCCCCGACGGGGTCGGCGACGAGCAGGCCGCGGGCCTCACGGTCACCTACGGCACCTCCCTGCATGCCCTGCAGGACCGCGCCGCCCTGCGGGCGGGCGAGACCCTCGTCGTCCTCGGGGCCTCCGGCGGGGTCGGGCTCGCGGCGGTCGAGCTCGGCCACGCCATGGGCGCGCGCGTCATCGCCTGCGCCTCCTCGGCGGACAAGCTGGAGGCGGCCAGGGCCCACGGCGCCGACCTCGTCCTCGACTATTCCGAGGAGAACCTGCGCGAGGGCCTGCGCCGGCTCGGCGGCGCGGCCGGGATCGACGTGGTCTACGATCCCGTCGGCGGCGACTTCTCGGAGCCGGCCCTGCGCTCCCTCAACTGGAAGGGCCGGTTCCTGGTGATCGGGTTCGCGGCCGGGCCGATCCCCAAGATCCCGCTCAACCTCGTGCTCCTCAAGGGCATCGACGTGCAGGGCGTGCACTGGGGCGCCTTCGTGAGGAACGAGCCCGAGGCCCACGCCCGCAACCAGGCCCGCCTCCTCGCCCTGGTGGCCGAGGGCCGCCTCACCGCGAAGGTGCACGGCGTCTACCCGCTGGAGCGCGCCGCGGAAGCCCTAGGCGTGCTCTCGCGCCGCGAGGCGGTCGGCAAGGTGCTGCTGCGACCCTGAGCGGGCGCCCGCGCGGCGTCCGGCCGGGCCCCGCGCGGGCCCCGCGCCGCGCGGCTGCCGCCGGGCCGTCGCGGCGATGCGCCGCGGCGCTTCGGGACTTTCGGAAATTCCTGAAATGGCGAGATAGGACGCAGGTGTCGGCCTCGAACGGGGATACGTCATGCTGTCGACCTTGGACGCCCTGCTGCTCGCCCGGATCCAGTTCGGGTTCACGGTGGCGTTCCACATCATCTTCCCGGCCTTCTCGATCGGGCTCGCGAGCTACCTCGCCGTGCTCGAAGGCCTCTGGCTCGCCACCGGGCGCTCCGTCTACCTCGACCTCTTCAAGTACTGGGTGAAGATCTTCGCCGTCGCCTTCGCGATGGGCGTCGTCTCGGGGCTGGTCATGTCGTACCAGTTCGGGACGAACTGGTCGGTCTTCTCGGACAAGGCCGGGCCGGTGCTGGGGCCGCTGATGGCCTACGAGGTGCTGTCGGCCTTCTTCCTGGAGGCGGGCTTCCTCGGCGTGATGCTGTTCGGGATGAGCAAGGTCGGGCCGCGCCTGCACTTCCTGGCGACGCTGGCGGTGGCGGTCGGCACCTTCTTCTCGGCCTTCTGGATCCTGTCGGTGAATTCCTGGATGCAGACGCCGCAGGGCTACGGCAGCAACGCGGCCGGCCAGCTGATCCCGCTGGATTGGTGGGCGATCATCTTCAACCCGTCCTTCCCGTACCGGCTCGTGCACATGGTGCTGGCCGCCTACCTGACCACCGCCCTGGTGGTCGGGGCGGTGGGCGCCTGGCACCTGCTGCGCGACTGCCGCCGCGCCGTCGGCGGCCCGAGCGAGGGCGCCCGCACCATGTTCTCGATGGCGATGTGGATGGCGGCCCTGGTGGCGCCGGTCCAGATCGCGGCGGGCGACGCGCACGGGCTCAACACGCTGGAGCACCAGCCCGCCAAGGTGATGGCGATGGAGGGCCATTTCGAGAGCCACCCGGCCGGCGCTCCCCTGATCCTGTTCGGCCTGCCGAACCAGGCGGCGGGCCGCGTCGACTACGCCTTGGAGATCCCGCGGCTCTCCTCGCTCATCCTCAAGCACGATCTCGACGCGCCGCTGAAGGGCCTCGACACGGTGCCGCGCGAGAACTGGCCGCCGGTCCCGGTGGTGTTCTGGTCCTTCCGGGTGATGGTGGGGCTCGGCTTCCTGATCCTGTTCCTCGGCCTGCTCAGCCTGCTCGCGCGGCTGCGCGGCCGGCTCTACGAGTGGCCCCCCCTGCACCGCTTCGCGGTGGCGATGGGGCCGGCGGGCTTCGTCGCCGTGGTGGCGGGCTGGATCACCACCGAGGTCGGCCGCCAGCCCTTCACGGTCTACGGCCTGCTGCGCACGGCCGACTCCGCCTCGCCGCTCTCGGCGCCCGCCGTCGCGGGCTCCCTGATCGCCTTCGTGCTGATCTATTTCGCGGTGTTCTCGATGGGCGTGCTCTACATCCTGCGCCTGATGAGCAAGCCGCCCTCCTACGGCGAGCCCGGCGTCGAGGCCGGCAAGCCGATCCGCACGGCCGGCATCACGCCGGCCCCCTCGGTCGATCCCGACCGCGCCATGCAGCCGGCCGAGTGAGGAGGAATCCGTGGTGGAGCATCTCGACCTGACGGTCGTCTGGGCCTTCGTGATCGCCTTCGCGGTGTTCGCCTACATCGTGATGGACGGGTTCGACCTCGGCATCGGCATCCTGTTCCCGGCCTTCCGGCCGGGCGAGGAGCGCGACACCGCCATGAACTCGGTCGCCCCGGTCTGGGACGGCAACGAGACGTGGCTGGTGCTCGGGGGAGGGGGCCTGTTCGCGGCCTTCCCGCTCGCCTACGCGGTGCTGCTGCCGGCGCTCTACGCGCCGGTCATCGCCATGCTGCTCGGCCTGATCTTCCGGGGCGTCGCCTTCGAGTTCCGCTGGCGCGATCCGGGCCACCGGGCCTTCTGGGACCTCGCCTTCACGGGGGGCTCGCTGGTCGCGGCGCTGGCCCAGGGCATCGCCCTCGGGGCCATGCTCCAGGGCATCGCGGTCGAGGGCCGCGCCTATGCGGGCGGCTGGTGGGACTGGCTGTCGCCCTTCAGCCTCCTGGTCGGGCTCGGCCTCCTCTGCGGCTACGCCCTGCTCGGCGCCACTTGGCTGGTGATGCGCACGCGGGGGCCGCTGCAGGAGCGGGCGCGCCGCCTCTCGGCCCGGCTCGGCGCCGCCACCATCGCGGCGATCTTCCTGGTCAGCGCGGTGACGCCGTTCCTGGAGGGCCAGTACTGGCAGCGCTGGTTCGCGATGCCGCACGTGCTCCTGACCGCGCAGGTGCCGCTCCTCGTCGGCCTCGCGGCCTTCGCATTCTTCCGCGCCCTGCGGCAGGGGGCGGAGCGGGCGCCCTTCCTGATCGCCCTCGGCCTGTTCCTGCTCTCCTTCGTGGGGCTCGGCATCAGCATCTACCCGGACGTGGTGCCGGGCCGGATCTCGATCTGGGACGCCGCCGCGCCGCGCGCCAGCCAAGTGTTCATGCTGGCCGGGGCCTCCGTGCTGATCCCGATCATCCTGGCCTACACCGCCTACGCGTACTGGGTGTTCCGGGGCAAGGTCGACGCGACGGGGTACCATTGATGGCGGCGCCCCCGACGCGCCGGCGCCGCTCTGGCGCCGGCTCCTCTGGTTCGCCACCCTTTACGGCGCAAGCCTCCTCGCCCTCGGCCTCGTCGCCTCGGTGCTGCGGGCCTGGCTCAGGGCCGGGTGAGGACGCCATGCAGCTGCCGCCCCTCGTCCAGACCTTCGTCCTGCATTTCGGCGAGATGGGCTCGCGCTGGGGCATCAACCGGACGGTGGGCCAGATCTACGCGCTCCTGTTCGTCGCGGAGCGCGCCCTCAACGCCGACGAGATCGTCGAGCGCCTCGGCCTGTCGCGCTCGAACGTCAGCATGGGCCTGAAGGAGCTGCAGGCCTGGAACCTCGTGCGGCTGCTGCACCGGCCGGGCGACCGGCGCGACTACTTCTCGACGCCCGAGGACATCTGGCAGATCGTCCGAACCCTGGTCGAGGAGCGCAAGAAGCGCGAGGTCGACCCGACGCTCACCATGCTGCGCGAGATCCTGATGCAGGAGCCGCGCAGCCCGGAGGAGCGGCACGCGCAAGGACGCCTCGCCGAGATGCACGACCTCTTCGAACTCTTCGCGAACTGGTACGGCGAGGTGCGGCGCCTGGAGACGGAGAGGCTCGTGCAGCTCCTGCGGCTCGGTGCCCGGGTCCAGAAGGTGCTGGAGGCCAAGGACCGCGTGCTCGGCGCGGTGCCGCGCCGCCGCAAGCCCGACCCGGCCTGACCGCTGCGTCATCCGCCATCCGGTTGATGGATTCGCCATCTCCCATGTCGGCCATGCGGATGTCGGTGTCGCTCAGGCGCCGCGCGGGCTGGTGATCCGGGATCCGCGTCGATCGAGCGGATCCCGGATCACGCCGCACCCGCGAAACCCGTGCAGCGCGGGCTTGGCTGTGGCATGATCCGGCCATCCTTCCACGCCTGGATGCGAACGGGCATGTCGCCGATCGAACACGCTTTCTCGGACCCGAACAGCCTCGCGGCGGCCGGCGAGGCCGCGCTCAACGAGGCCCTGAGCCGCCTGCCGCAGGCGGAGCGCGAGGCCTACTGGGCCTCGGTGCGCCGCTGCTACAACGCCCCCTACAACGACGCCCCCGGCAAGGGCTCGGCCCCGCTCCTGGTGCCGGCGCGGCCCGGCGCGGAGATGCGCGCGGGCTGAGCGCGCCGCCCTCGCGCGACCCACGCCCCCTCCGGCCCCGGAGGGGGCTTTTGCCGACGCCCCCTCCGGCCCCGGAGGGGGTTTTCGTTTGCGCGCCCCCGCGCCGGCGCCCGCTGCCAAGCCGCGCCGGATTCGACTGTTTCGCGATTGCGCTTACACCGCGTTAACCATTTTTTAAGCTTTCTGGACGATAACCGGAGCTGTCCAGCCTTCTGGATGTCGAGTGGTCTCTGTCCACTCTGTTTGATGCCTCCCTGTACGACTCATCGCCGCCCTCCGGGGCGGCTTTCTTTTTGTGCCCGGGCCCGCCCCGCCGGCGCGGGAGCCGGGCGGGGTCTCGCGCGTTCCGATTAAGGTTAATCCTTCGTTACCGGGGCGGGACCGCCCGCGCGGCGCTATTGTTGCGACGGTCGGGACCGAGACAGGGCGCTGTCCCGCAGCGGGACGCGCGACGCCGAGGGCGGAGGAGGGATCATGGTCGGGATGGACGTGATGTTTCGGGACCCGCGCGACACCGTGAATTTCGGCGAGACCTTCGTGTCCTCCGAGGCCTTCCGCACCCTGTTCCGGGAGGGCATGACGCTGGTGGAGGAGACCGCGGCCTACCTGGACGGTCCCGGCCGCGACGAGTCGCGGCTGCTGTCGCGGCACGCCGCCCTGACCTACGCGAGCGAGAGCATGCGGCTGACGACGCGGCTGATGCAGATCGCCTCCTGGCTGCTGGTCCAGCGCGCCGTGGCGGAGGGGGAACTGACCCTGAGCGAGGCCCAGCAGGAGAAGACCCGCGTGCGCCTGGGCGCGAGCGAGAGCCAGGACCTGCCGGCCGCGGCCGTCGCGGAGCTGCCGCTGACCCTCCAGGCGCTGATCGGGCACGCGAAGCGGCTCCACGCGCGCATCCGCCACCTCGACAGCCTGATCTCGGACGACCGTCCCACCCCGGCCCCCCGCGAGAGCCCGGTCTTCGCCCAGCAGGACCTCCTGCGCGCCGCCTTCCGCTCGGCGTGACGCGACGCGCGGGGAGGGGCCCGGCCGCCTTCCCGCCGGAACGGCGGCCCAACGAAAAACCCCGGCCGCTGGACCGGGGTTCTCTCGTTCCGGGGGTTCGGCCCGCCCGGACCTTACACCAACGGCTCAGGGTGCCGACGCGTCGGGCCGTTGCTCCATCTCGAATTTTCGATTTCAAGCCAAAGGCTTGGCGAAAATTCGAGAGCACCGCCACCGGTCATGAGAAACGAGCGGTGGGATTACTTCTTGCCGAAGGTCAGGTTGCCGAAGCGCGAGTTGAAGCGCGAGACGCGGCCGCCGCGATCCATCAGCTTCTGCTCGCCGCCGGTCCAGGCCGGGTGGGTGGTCGGGTCGATGTCGAGGTTGAGGGTGTCGCCCTCCTTCCCCCAGGTCGACCGGGTGGTGTACTCGGTGCCGTCCGTCATCACCACCTTGATGAAGTGGTAGTCGGGGTGCTCGGTCGGCTTCTTGGCAGCGGTCTTCGCCATGACGTGTTCCTCGATGCGGCCCACCCGCAAACGCTCCGCTGCGGGCCGCGGCCATTGATCGCGCGTAATCGGATGAGCGGCGGCCTATACCTCACCCGACGGCGCCAAACAAGCGCAGCTACCGGATTCACACACGTCCCATGGCTTCCGACGACACAGCCCGCTCCCGGGCCACGCTTCCCCGGGCCTCTCTCGGCGCGCTGAAACCGCTCATCCCCTTCGCCCTGCGCTACCGCGGCCGCATCGCCGCGGCCCTCGTCGCCCTGGTGGCGGCCGCCGGCGCCACCCTGGTCGTGCCGATCGCGATCCGCCGGGTCGTCGATCTCGGCTTCGCGCACCAGGGTGCCGCGATGATCGACGCCTATTTCGGCGCGCTGATCGGCGTCGTCGGTCTCCTCGCGCTGGCGAGCGCGGGCCGCTACTACTTCGTCGTGACGCTCGGCGAGCGGGTGATCGCGGACCTGCGGGCGGCGGTGTTCGCGCGGCTGACGGTGCTCGACCCCGCCTTCTTCGACCAGGCCCGCAGCGGCGAACTGGTCTCGCGCCTCACGGCCGACGCCGCGCAGGTGAAGTCGGTCTTCGGGGTCTCCCTGTCGATCCTCCTGCGCAACGCCTTCCTGTTCCTGGGCGCGGTCGCCATGATGGTGTGGACGAGCCCGCGCCTCTCGGTCCTGGTCCTGGCCGCGATCCCGGTCATCGTCTTCCCGCTCATCCTCTCGGGGCGGGGCGTGCGGCGCCGCTCGCGGGCCGCGCAGGACCGGCTCGCCGACGCCTCCGCCTACGCGACCGAGGCGGTCGGGGCCGTGCGCACCATGCAGGCCTTCGGGATGGGGCCGGCGACGGCGGCGCGCTTCGCGGCCGCCTCGGAGCAGGCCTTCCTCGCCGCCCGCGGCTCGGCGCGGGCGCGGGCGCTCCTCACCGGCGTCGCCATCTTCCTGGTCTCGGCGAGCGTGGTCGGGGTGCTGTGGTACGGGGCGCAGGGCGTCGCGCGCGGCACGATGACGGCGGGCCAGCTCTCGCAATTCGTCCTCTACGCGGTGTTCGGGGCGAGCGCCCTCGGCCAGCTCTCCGAGGTCTACGGGGAGCTCACCCTGGCGGCCGGCGCCGCCGAGCGCCTGGGCGAGATCCTGCGCACGGAGCCGGCCATCACCGCCCCGGCGGATCCCCTGGCCCTGCCGGAGCCGCCCCGCGGCGAGGTCGCCTTCGAGCGGGTGCGCTTCGCCTACCCGGCGCGGCCGGACCGCAGCGCCCTCCACGACGTCAGCTTCACGGTGGCGCCCGGCGAGCGCGTCGCCATCGTGGGCCCGTCCGGCGCGGGCAAGAGCACGGTGCTGCAGCTGCTCCTGCGCTTCTACGATCCCGATTCGGGACAGGTGCGGGTGGACGGCATCCCGGTGAACCGGGCCGATCCGGACGCGCTGCGGCGGCGCCTGTCCCTGGTGCCGCAGGATCCGACCGTGTTCAGCGGCAGCGTCCTCGACAACATCCGCTACGGCCGCCCGCAGGCCAGCGAGGCCGAGGTGACCGCCGCCGCCGCCCAGGCCCACGCGGACGGGTTCATCCGCGCCCTGCCGGAGGGCTACGCCACGCTGGTGGGCGAGCGGGGCGTCACCCTGTCGGGCGGGCAGCGCCAGCGCATCGCCATCGCCCGGGCGATCCTCAAGGACGCGCCGATCCTGCTCCTCGACGAGGCGACCTCGGCCCTCGACGCGGAGAGCGAGCGCGCGGTCCAGGCGGGCCTCGACGAGCTGATGCGCGGGCGCACCACCCTGGTGATCGCCCACCGCCTCGCGACCATCCGGGCCGCCAACCGGATCCTCGTCCTCGACGACGGCCGCGTGGTGGAAGAGGGCACACACGACGGGCTGCTCGCCCGGGGCGGCCTCTACGCCCAGCTCGCCGCCCTCCAGTTCGGCGATGCCGGGGGAGAGGGCCGGGCGCGGCTCGTGGCGGTGTAGCGGGCGTCGCCCCCCTCGCGCGCTCCCGGCCGCCGCGGGCCCCGCCGCGGTGGACCCTGGCCGGGCCGATGCTTATCTTGGGGGAGCGAGGATGAAGCCTCAACCGCCCGGGCCTTGAACCCGGCTGCCGGAGAGAACCGAATGCCCACCAGTTTCAAGGTGATGTCGCTCACCGAGGCCGCCGCGGAGCGCGTCAGGCGGATCATCGCCGACGCCGACCGCCCGATCGCGGGGATCCGCGTCGGCGTGAAGAACGGCGGCTGCGCCGGGATGAGCTACACGATGGAATACGCCGAGGAGCGCCGCCCGGGCGAGGACGTCGTCGAGGATCGCGGCGTGCGCGTCTTCATCGATCCGAAGGCGGTGCTGTTCCTGCTCGGGACCGAGATGGACTTCCAGACCACGAAGCTGTCGTCGCAGTTCGTGTTCCACAATCCGAATCAGACCTCGGCCTGCGGCTGCGGCGAATCGGTCGCGATCACGCCGGCCAAGCCGGAGGCCCTGCAGGAAGCCGGGGCCTGAGCGGCCCGGACCTCACGCCACCTGCGTGAGGTCCGGCACCGCCGTGTCCACGACGACGCGGTTGCGCCCGCTGCGCTTGGCCGCGAACATGCACTGATCGGCCCGCTCCAGCAGCGACACGGCCGTGTCGCCGGGCCGGTGAGTCGCGACGCCGACCGAGATGGTCACGCGACCGAGCGACTCCCCGCTGGAGCGCTTGACGAGTTCCCGGCCCATGACGCTCGTGCGGATGCGCTCGGCCAGGGCGACGGCGTCGCCCTCGCTGCCGCAGGGCATGATCACGCCGAATTCCTCGCCGCCGAAGCGCGCGATGGTGGCGCGGCCGTCGACCATCTCGCGCATCGTCAGGGCGACGAGGCGCAGGACGCGGTCGCCGGTGAGATGGCCGTAGACGTCGTTGAACCGCTTGAAATGGTCGATGTCGAGGATGATGAGGGCGGTGGGTGCCGCGTTGGCGGCCGCCTCCTCCACCGACTTGCGCAGCACCTGCTCGAACAGCTTGCGATTGCCCAGGCCGGTGAGCGGATCGGTGAGCGATTCGACCCGCACCGCCTCCAGGGTCTCGTGCAGCGCCTGGATCTCCTCGCGGCTCTCGCGCATCCGCGCCTCGAGGGTGCGGTTGTTGGCGGAGACGTCCCGCGTCGCCACGATCAGCGAGGTCACGAGTTCCCGCAGCCGGCCGCGATTGACGGTCGGCGCGACGATGTCCTGGCTGAAGGCCTGCAGCGAGGCGCCGTAGCGGGCGGTGGAGCCGAGCGCCACGTCGAGCATCTCCAGCACCTGCTCCATCTCGCCGAGCAGGCTCGCGCCCGCGCGCTCCGTCTCGATCAGGTGGCGGCGCGGATCGATGTAGGTGTCGTAGAGGATGCTGATCGCGTCGTCGCGCAGGTGGCCGTGCTCCGCCGTCAGGCGCTTCACCGCCTCATTGAGCAGCGGCTGCTGACCGGACACGTAGGTGTACCAGACGGCGTAGCTGCGCGGGCAGGCCGAAGACCCGTAGGCCTTCATGAGCTCCAACGCCCGCTGGCCTATCGCGAAACTCCGGTCCGTGTCGGGTCGGGACACGTCGCTCATCCGGCTCCTCCGTGCACCGCACCGGACCCGAGGTCCGATTGGCCCAGAGGGTCTACGACGCGCGAGTGGAGAGACGGTTAAAGGTCGCGCGATCGGAGACGCGCCGTGCCCGACGTCTTCGTCTACTCCCGCTCCTTGCGCTTCTTCAAAACAACCGGCCGAAGCAGGAAGGCGGGAACATGGGCGCCGAGCCCGATCTCGGCCTCCGGCATTGCGTCGTCTTCGTCGCGGCGGCGGGCGGCGGCGCGGCGCGGATCCTTCGGGCGCTCCTCCGGCCGGGCAGCGCGCGGGCGCTCCTCCGCGCGGGGCGGGCGGGCGCGCTCCTCAGGGCGCGCCTCGCGGCTCCGCTCGGGCCGGCGGCCGCGCTCGCCGCGCTTGGAGCGGCCCTCGCGCTCGCGCGTGCGCCGCTCCCGCGGAGCGCCCTCCTCCTCCTCGGGCAGGGAGGCGAGGTCGCCGTCCGCCCAGGGGATCGGCTGGCCGATCAGCGACTCGATGGCGGCCAGCGCCTTCTCGTCGCCGCGGCCCACCAGCGTGAAGGCGGCGCCGCTGCGCCCGGCCCGCCCGGTGCGCCCGATCCGGTGGACGTAGTCCTCGGCGTGGTGCGGCACGTCGAAGTTGAAGACGTGGCTCACCGCCGGGATGTCGAGGCCGCGCGCCGCCACGTCGCTGGCGACGAGGAGCGGGACCTCGCCGGACCGGAACGCGTCCAGGGCCGCCATGCGGGCGCGCTGGTCCATGTCGCCGTGCAGGGCCGCGACGTTGAAGCCGTGATTGGCCAGCGAGCGTTGCAGCTGCGCCACGTCCCGCTTGCGATTGCAGAAGATGAGGCCGTTGCGCAGCTCCACCGCGCCGCGGATCAGCCCGCGCAGGGTCTTGCGCTTCTCGTGGCCCTCGCCGCCGGTCGCGACGAGGCGCTGCGCGATGGTCGAGGCGGTCGAGGCCGGGCGCGCCACCTCGATCCGCACCGGGTTGTGGAGAAAGTCGTCGGCCAGCCGCTGGATCTCCGGCGGCATCGTCGCGGAGAAGAACAGGGTCTGGCGCGTGAACGGCACCAGCTTCACGATTCGCTCGATGTCCGGGATGAAGCCCATGTCGAGCATCCGGTCGGCCTCGTCGATGACCAGGAGCTCGACCCCGGTGAGCAGCAGCTTGCCGCGCTCGAAATGGTCGAGCAGGCGGCCGGGCGTCGCGATCAGCACGTCGACGCCGCGGGTGATCTTGGCGTCCTGGTCGGCGAAGGAGACGCCGCCGATCAGCAGCGCGACGTTGAGCTTGTGGTTCGTGCCGTAGCGCTCGAAATTCTCCACGACCTGCGCGGCGAGTTCGCGCGTCGGTTCGAGGATCAGCGTGCGCGGCATGCGGGCGCGGGCCCGGCCCTGCTCAAGCCGGGTCAGCATCGGCAGGGTGAAGGCGGCCGTCTTGCCGGTCCCGGTCTGCGCGACGCCGAGCACGTCGCGGCGGGCGAGGACGTGCGGGATCGCCTGGGCCTGGATCGGGGTCGGCGTCGTGTAGCCGGCCGCCGAGACCGCCTGCAGGACCTTTTCGCTCAGACCGAGTTCAGCGAATGACATCAGGAGTGAGAACCGTTGCGCGCGGGCCGGGCAACCGGCGCGAGGAATGTCCGTCGCGGCAACGGCCTGGACGAAAGGAAGTTTCGCGCCCGGTGCGCGCGTCGGACGCGCGCCTGCCATTGCTGCAGCGCGGGGGATCGCGCCGGCGGGTGCGACACGCCCGATGGAGCCGGCTTTGTCAAGGGGTTGAGATGCCACACGGCCGGCGCGAGCCGGTCAGCGGCCGCTCCGCTCGCCGCAGGGATCGAGGCGCCAGTCGCTCCTGAGGCCGATCGCGCCGGTCACCTCCGGCTCGCCCGGCAGCGCGGCGGTCGCGACCGCCGGCGCACCGGCCCTGCGCGGCGCGGCCATGTAGTGCGTGAGCGCCACCGAGAGGATCGTCACCAGGGCGGCGGCCTGCCCGGTCCGGACCAGCAGCGTGCGGGTGGGGGAGCGGGCGTCGGACCTCTTCATGCCGGTCGATCTCTCCGTGGACGATCGCGTCACCTTGAAGCATTAAGGTTAATCTCGCGTGATCGGCGCAATCGAAGATCTCCGGAGCGCGCGAACCCTCGCTTCATCATTTGTTGACGGTTGTCGATCTATTGGTGAGTCACGTTGCGGGACAGCGACGGACCGGACGTGAGGCCGGGAACGGAAGCCGTGCCGGCGCTCGCCAACAGGACCATGGCAATGAAGAAGATCCTCCTCTCCACCGCGGCCCTCGCGGGCCTGACCGCCGCCGCCTCCGCGGCCGACCTGCCGCGTCGCGCGGCGCCGCCGCCGGTCTTCACGCCGGTGCCGGTCTTCACCTGGACCGGTTTCTACGCCGGTTTCAACGCCGGGTACGGGTTCGGCACCAGCGACAACAACAACTCGACCCTGATCGGCGTGAACGCCGCGACCGGCCTCGTGCCCCCCGGCACGACCGCGGTCCTCGGCTTCCGCAACCGCGACAACAACGACGGCTTCGTCGGCGGCGGTCAGGTCGGCTACAACTACCAGTTCACGCCGGGCGCCGGCTTCGTGATCGGCATCGAGGCGGACGCCCAGTACGCCGATTTCGGCCGTGAGCGGAACCGCTTCAGCCTCGTCACCAACAACCCGGCGGTGACCGGGCTGGCCGCCCAGCAGGTCTTCAACCCGAACGGCCTGTCGGGTCTGGACTACTTCGGCACGGTGCGCGGCCGGCTCGGCTACGCCTTCGACCGCACCCTCGTCTACGCCACCGGCGGCTTCGCCTACGGCGGCGGCGGCGGCACCAGCTTCGGCCTGCCCAACCGCGACGACTTCCAGACCGGCTGGACGGTCGGCGGCGGCGTCGAGTACGCCCTGCCCACCGACTCGTTCCTGAACTTCTTCAAGTCGAACGCGGTGACCCTGAAGGTCGAAGGTCTCTACGTGAACCTCGACCGCGGCAACGGCCTCAACGGCGCCTTCGCGGTCAACAACGCCGGCACCCTGATCACCGTGACCAGCCCCGGCGTGGTGCTGGTCCCGGGCAGCGGCCTGGTGCGTCGCGACACCGAGTTCGCGGTGGTGCGCGCCGGCCTGAACTACAAGTTCGGCACCTACTGAGCCTCGGCTCGGTCACCGGCCGGACTTGCCCCGGCCGGACTTGCCCCGGCCGAACCTGCCCCGATCGAACCCGAAGCCCGGCCCACAGGCCGGGCTTCTCGATTCGGGGGCAGCGGGGCCGCCTCCAGGGCCGGCCCGAAGGCCGGCACTGTCCGCGAGGCGTCCCGCTCATCCCAAATCCGCTTGATCCCTTCGGGATGGCGGATTTGGGCTTCGCTCAAGCGCCGCGCGGGCTCCTGATCCGCTTGATCCCTTCGGGATGGCGGATATGGGCTTCGCTCAGGCGCCGCGCAGGCTTTTGATCCGGGATCCGCTTCGATCAAGCGGATCCCGGATCACTCGATCCCGAGCTTCGTCTTCAGCAGGGCGTTGACGGCCGCCGGGTTCGCCTTGCCGCCGGTCGCCTTCATGGTCTGACCGACGAACCAGCCGAGCAGCGTCGGCTTGGCCTTGGCCTGCGCCACCTTGTCGGGGTTGGCCGCGATGATCTGGTCGACCGCCGCCTCGATCGCGCCGGTGTCGGTCACCTGCTTGAGGCCGCGGCTCTCGACGATCGCGCGCGGGTCGCCGCCCTCGCCCCACACGATCTCGAACAGGTCCTTGGCGATCTTGCCCGAGATGGTGCCGTCGGCGATGAGGTCGATGATCGCCCCGAGCTGCGCGGCCGAGACGGGCGAGCCCTCGATCCCGTGGCCCTCCTTGTTCAGGCGGCCGAACAGCTCGTTGATGACCCAGTTCGCCGCCGCCTTCCCGTCCCGGCCCTTCGCCACCGCCTCGAAGTAATCGGCGGAGGCGCGCTCGGCGACCAGCACCGTCGCGTCGTAGGCCGAGAGCCCGTACTCCGCCACGAAGCGCGCCTTCTTGGCGTCGGGCAGTTCCGGCAGTTCGGTCCTGAGCCCGTCGATGAAGGCCTGCTCGATCTCCAGGGGCAGCAGGTCAGGATCCGGGAAGTAGCGGTAATCGTGCGCCTCCTCCTTGGAGCGCATCGAGCGCGTCTCGTTCCGGTTCGGATCGTAGAGCCGGGTCTCCTGCTCGATCCAGCCGCCATCCTCCAGGATCGCGATCTGGCGACGGGCCTCGGTCTCGATCGCCTGGCCGATGAAGCGGATCGAGTTGACGTTCTTGATCTCGCAGCGGGTGCCGAAGGGCTCGCCCGGCCGGCGCACCGAGACATTCACATCGGCGCGCAGGTTGCCCTTCTCCATGTCGCCGTCGCAGGTGCCGAGGTAGCGCAGGATGGTGCGCAGCTTCGTCACGTAGGCCTTGGCCTCCTCCGACGAGCGCAGGTCCGGCTTCGACACGATCTCCATCAGCGCCACGCCCGAGCGGTTGAGGTCGACGAAGCTCAGGGAGGGGTGCTGGTCGTGCAGCGACTTGCCGGCGTCCTGCTCCAGGTGCAGGCGCTCGATGCCGACCCGGATGGTCTCGCCGTCGGGGAGGTCCACCAGCACCTCGCCCTCGCCGACGATCGGGCTCTTGTACTGGCTGATCTGGTAGCCCTGGGGCAGATCAGGATAGAAGTAGTTCTTGCGGTCGAACACCGAGCGGTGGTTGATCTGCGCCTTGAGGCCGAGGCCGGTGCGCACCGCCTGCGCCACGCATTCCCGGTTGATCACCGGCAGCATGCCGGGCATAGCGGCGTCCACCAGCGAGACGTGCGCGTTCGGCTCGGCGCCGAAGGCGGTCGAGGCGCCGGAGAACAGCTTCGAGCGGCTCGTCACCTGGGCGTGGATCTCCATCCCGATCACCACTTCCCAGTCGCCCAAGGCGCCCTTGATCAGCTTCTTGGGGGTCACGGGAGCGTTCATGGGCGGGGCCTCCGAGTGTCGCGCGATCCCGCTTCCGGGGAGGGGTTCATGCGCGCCTGAGCATCATCCGCCGAGGGGGTCACCGGTCCGGCGGCGGGACGGATGCGGAATCACGACGCGGGGCAGGATTGCCCCGCGCGATCCCGCTTACTAAGCAGAGTGGCGCGGGGCAACTCTGCTTAGCTCTTGGTCTTGCATCATTTTCGCTGACGCGGTCCTACGGTTCGCCGCCGAACCGGTGACCCCTTCGGCGAATGATGCTGAGGAATCCGCCATCCGCGCGGTCAAGCGCGTCAGGTCCGGCCCGCGAGGAGGCGCCGCGCCGCGTAGGCGGCAAGGGCCCACAGGAAGGCCGCGACGCTGCGCACCGGGAAGAAGGTCGGCAGGTCGTGGCCGATCGGCGCCGGCCAGGGCAGCCCGATCCCGGTCAGCACCCAGGAGACCAGCACCGAGACGGCGAGCGCCACGATGGCGACGAGGAAGAGCTTGCCGAACTGGTCCGCCTTCCACCCCAGATAGAGCGCGAGGCCGATCAGCACCGGGTCGAGCCCGGCCATCAGCCAGACCGAGGGCGGGTAATACGGGACGGTCACCCGCTCAGGCCCACCAGCGCGGCGGGAGCGCGATCCGGCCGGCCGCCTCCTCGATGACCTGCCCGGCGGCGAACAGCGTCTCCTCGTCGAAGGGCCGGCCGATCAGCTGCAGGCCGAGCGGGAGGCCCTGGCCGTCGAGGCCCGCCGGCACCGCGATGCCCGGCAGCCCCGCCATGTTCACCGTCACGGTGAAGACGTCGTTGAGGTACATCTCGACCGGGTCGGCGTTCTGCTTCTCGCCGAGGCCGAAGGCCGCCGAGGGCGTCGCCGGGGTCAGGATCGCGTCGACCCCGTTCGCGTAGACGGTCTCGAAGTCGCGCTTGATCAGGGTGCGGATCTTCTGGGCGCGGACGTAGTAGGCGTCGTAGTAGCCCGCCGACAGCACGTAGGTGCCGATCATGATGCGGCGCTTGACCTCGCGGCCGAAGCCGGCCGCGCGGGTCTGCTCGTACATCCCGACGATGTCCTTGCCCGGCACGCGCAGCCCGTAGCGCACGCCGTCGTAGCGGGCGAGGTTCGAGGAGGCCTCGGCCGGCGCCACGATGTAGTAGGCCGGCAGCGCGTACCGGGTGTGCGGCAGCGAGACCTCGACGATCCGCGCCCCCGCGGCCCGCAGCCACTCGGCGCCCTGGTGCCAGAGCCGCTCGATCTCGGCGGGCATCCCGTCGACGCGGTACTCCTTGGGGATGCCGATGGTGAGCCCCTTCACCCCGCGGGACACCGCCGCCTCGTAATCCGGCACCGGCCGGTCGACGCAGGTCGTGTCCTTGGGGTCGTGACCCGCCATCGAGGCGAGCATGATCGCGCTGTCGCGCACCGTGCGGGTGATCGGCCCCGCCTGGTCGAGGGAGGAGGCGAAGGCGACGATGCCCCAGCGCGAGCAGCGCCCGTAGGTGGGCTTGATGCCGACCGTGCCGGTGAAGGCCGCGGGCTGGCGGATCGAGCCGCCCGTGTCGGTGGCGGTGGCCCCAAGGCAGAGCCGGGCCGCCACGGCCGCGGCCGAGCCGCCGGAGGAGCCGCCCGGCACCAGGGGCGCCTCCGAGTCCCGGCGGCGCCAGGGCGAGACCACCGGCCCGTAGGCGCTGGTCTCGTTCGAGGAGCCCATGGCGAACTCGTCGAGGTTGAGCTTGCCCAGCATCACGGCGCCGTCGCGCCAGAGATTGTGGCTCACCGTCGATTCGTAGTGCGGGCGGAAGCCCTCGAGGATCCGCGATCCCGCCGTCGTCGGCACGTCGTGGGTGCAGAACAGGTCCTTGATGCCGAGCGGCAGCCCTTCGAGGGGGCGCGCCTCCCCGGCCGCGATCTTGCGGTCCGCCACCTCGGCCATGGCCAGCGCCCGCTCGGGCGTCTCGATCAGGTAGGCGTTCAGCGCGCGGGCCCGCGCCACCGCGTCGAGATGCGCCTGCGCGATCTCGCGGGCCGAGAACGCCTTCCGCCGCAGCCCGTCGCGGGCCTCCGCCAGGGTGAGTTCGGTCAGGTCTGCCGGAATCGTGCTCACGTCGAAAATCCTCGCCGCCCGGGGCGCTGCCAGCCGCTACTCGACGACCTTCGGGACCAGGAAGTAGTTGTCCTCGGAGAGCGGCGCGTTGAAGACGATCTCGCGGGCGTAGCCGCCATCCGTGACGGCGTCATCGCGCTGCTTCATGGCCATCGGGGTGACGGAGGTCATCGGCTCGACCCCCGAGACGTCGACCGCGCCGAGCTGCTCGACGAAGGCCAGGATGGCGTTGAGCTCGTCCTGGAGCGGCGGCACCTCCGCGTCGCTCACCGCGATCCGCGCCAGATGCGCGATGCGCCG